>CAZEIA010000116.1:0-11332 GCA_964512335.1 uncultured Desulfobacterales bacterium | reverse complement strand
GCGGTCTTCCGGCTCTCATGGGCGCGGTCCAGGGCCTCTTTCAGGGTTGCCAGGGCCTCAAGGCGTTCATGTTCGAGAATGCCCCCCACGGCCCTGGCAGCTGCGGCGCGTACTCCGGGCTCTGAATCCCCCAGGCCCTGGATAAAGGCGGGGAGCGCCCGCGCATCGCTCAGCCGGGACAGTGCATACAGGGCCCGGGTCCGCGTCGGCCCCTCTCCCGCAGCCGCGCTTTTTTCAAGGAGCGGTGCTGAGTGGAACGCGTGGACCGTCAAGACCTCTTCAATCACAATCCACTCGAGGGTGTCGGGCGTATCCAGACGCCGGACCAGGGCCGGTATGGATATCCCGGGATCCATAGCCATCAGCTTTTTTCGGGCCTTTCCGGGCAGGGTCTTTTCCATGCCCCAGTGGCCGGCTACGGACAGGAGCGCATCCACCCGGGCGGGGGGAGGAAGCCTTTCCGCCTCGACCAGGGTCCTGTTAAGGCGCTCGGCCTCGATCGAGCGTTTTCCTTCCGCGGGGCCGGCACAGGCCGGATCGAGCTCTTCAACAGGGGGCAGGTTCAACCCGCTCGCCCCGGGCGCCTCAGCATCCACTCCTACGCCCCAGCGGTTTGAAAACCATGTGTAGTCGTTTGCCCCCCGCCCGGAGTAACGGTCCCGTCCGTCCGCATCCAGAAACAGACCCAGGCCTCCGGACCTGCGGGCCGGAATGAGGCGGCCGAAGCCTGCGCCCGCGCGGGTCTCATACCCGTCCTGTCCCCGGTTGTCCGCGAAGATCCCTATGCCGTTAGCCTCGGAAGCCCCCAGGCTCAACCAGTCCGACACGTAGGTGTCATCGCCCGAGTCGTTGATCAGTATGCCCACACCCAGATCGTGCCCGCATCCCTGGCTCACACCCCAGGAGACGGTGGTGTCGTCACCTCCCCTGTCCAGGAGCATGCCGAAGGAGAGATGGATGCCGGCGCCCTGGGAATAACGCCTGGCAATGTAGGTGTCGCTTCCCGCCCGGTCGTAGAGGAGGCCTGTTCCCATCCAGTAGGATGCCCCCTGGGCGAAATACCCGCCCTGGTATACGTCGTTGCCTGCCGCATCCACCAGGAGGGCCGTACCTCCGGGACAGAAGTTGCGAAAACCCATGGCAAAGCCCTGGGCGAAGCTCTGGTTCATATGAGGTTCCCTGGGATCCGGCTTTTCCACCCCGGCCAGATAGCGATCGTCCCCGCACGCGTCTACAAGGCAGGCGGCGCCGCGGAGCCAGGTGTAGGCCTGGCCCTCCGAGGCGCACCGGTAAAGGTCGTCTCCTCCCAGGTCCAGGAGCCCGGCGTATCCCCAAACGGAGGCCGCCTGCACAAAGCTTTCCCCGATATAATGATCACGGCCCTGCGCGTCCATGAGCAGGCCCACGCCGAACATCGAGGCCCCCTGAGCGACATTTCCCGCCCGGTAGAGGTCGTCTCCTTCCAGATCAATGAGTATCCCGACGCCACGGTCGGCCGCACCTTGGGTCATGTCCTGCCCGAGGTAGGTGTCGTTACCCTCAAAATCAATGACCACGCCGCATTCTCCGGGACCGGCTGAGGCCACACCGCCCAGGTAAAGGTCGTCGCCTCCGGGGTCGATTATGAGCAGGGCTGGGCCTTTATGCACATCCTGCCCCGCGCTTCCTATGCGTACGTCGCCCAAGGGCGTCCGGAATTGAACGGCTTCCCGACGGGTTAAGAAGGCCTCGTCCCGGGAAAGCAGGAACACTGCGTCCCAAGCGGCCCGGACCACTGTGACGCCGGCCCGGAGGACTGCCCTTCGATCCACAAGCTCAGTTGCTTGAATAGCTTTACGCGTCTCTTCCACGGCGTCCGGGTCATATACCGTTTCATCCTCCGGACGGTGGGTGGCGGCTGTGGGGTAGAGGCGCTGTTCAACCAGTTGAATCTCCTCCGGCGAGAGAGCGCTGAAGGCCTTGCGGAGATCTTCCCGGGCTGCTGAGACGGCTTCCAGTATCCCGGAGACGGCGTTATATTCCCCGGGGGACAGGCTCGAAGGCAGAGAACGACGGCCGGGTCCGATTGATGCTTTGGGGGTCTGCGTGTCCAACCCCTCGAGCATGGACATGGCGGACAGAAACTTGTGTGGAACAGAGATGCGGGACAGCATGTGTTCGGCAAGTCCCTGTGCCTCGGCCGGGGCGTGCAGCGGAGACGCCATCCAACGCTCGAAAAGGGGAGAACCTCTCAATGAGGTGCGGCCTTCCAGGCGTATGAAGACGTCCTTGCGGGTCAGGGCCGCCGCTTCAAGGGCCCTGTCCAGGAGATCTGAGTCCGCAAAGGCGGTTCCGCCCGCGTGGAGGAGTGAGACGATTCCAAGAAAGACAAGGAAAAAGTTTTTCATGACAAAGGCCTGTAAAAAATCAGTTCACGAAAAGGGCAAGCCTCGAGGCGGAATCAGGGGCCGAACAGAAAAAGGTCTCCTCCTGCAATGGCCCCCATGACAAGGAGCCCCAGGGCCGCCGCCGCGTAGTCCCGGCCGGTGAGCCGCAGCTCGCGCAGGCCGGTTCTTGGGCCGCCGCAATATCCCCTCGCCTCCATTGCCGCGGCCAGCTCGTCACCTCGGCGAAACGCCCCCAGTGCCACCGGCAGGAGCATTGAAGCGGCACGGCGGGATCGATTTATCAGGCCTCCTTGAAACGCGGCGCCCCGGGCAGCCTGGGCATCGCGAATGCGATCCATCTCCTGAATAAGGGTGGGAACAAACCTGAGGGCCAGGGAGACCATGAGGGCTATGTCGTGAGACCGGATTCCAATGACCCTCAGGGGGCGAAGGATCCGTTCAAGACCGTCCACGAGTTCTCCGGGGGAGGTGGTCATGGTAAGGAGCGCCCCGGTGCACAGGAGCACGGCGAACTGCCAGGACACCAGAAGCCCCTTCAGGAGACCTTCAAAGGTAATTGTCACGAGCCGGTCTTCGAACAGGGGAATCGGGGTGCCTTCGGTGAAGAGAAGGTGCAGGATGAAGAGCAGGACCAGGAACAGGCGCGCAGGCCTGAGGGCGGACAGGAGGCGGGAAAATGGAATCCGCGAGATCGGGGTCAGGATTAACAGGAAAAGAGAGACCGCGGCGCAGGTGAAAAACGCCCCCTGAAGCACGATCACGCTCAGGACGACGGCCACTCCGATCTTGATCCTCGGGTCCAGGGCGTGTATCACCGATTTCCGGGGGATGTATTGACCAAAGAGTTGACGGCTCATTGCACCTTGCTCCTCGTCTGTGTCTGTGCCGGAGAAGAGGGCCGTGTTCGTGGTTCGTGATTCGTAGCTCGTGGTTCATGATTCGTGAAAAGCATCATATGAGTGCTTTTATTCCAACAGCCTTTGAGTCAACTCATCCACCGCCTCGTCCATGGTGAAGATATCCGGACGAACACCGGTCCCTGAATCGTGGAGGCGCGCCATGAGCCTCGCCACCACCGGAACATCCAGGCCGAGGCGAAGGAGTTCGCCGGGTTCGCGGAAGAGCTGCGCCGGGGACGTCTTTCGGACAGGCACTCCCCGCTCCATGACCAGGACCTGGTCCACGTCCGCGATCTCGTCCATATCGTGGGTAACGTGAATTACGGTCAACCCGGAACCATGAAGGGACCGGATCACACCCATGACGCGCCTTCGGCCCGCGGGGTCCAGGTATGCGGTGGGCTCGTCCAGAAGGATGTGCCGGGGGTGCATTGCGAGCACGCCCGCAAAGGCCACGAGCTGTTTCTCCCCGCTGGAGAGTTCGTGGGGGACCCGTTCTTCGAATCCGGTGAGGCCCACGGTCCCAAGTGACTCGTGCACCCGATCGGCGATTTCGTCTGAAGGCAGATTCAGGTTGCCCGGGCCGAATGCCACGTCTTCCTCCACGGTCATTCCGACGATCTGGGTGTCCGGGTTCTGGAATACCATCCCCACTCTCTGTCTTATCGCCGGGAGGACCCTTGAGTCCAGTGTGCTGAGGCCGTCCACCAGGACCTCGCCCCCGGAGGGGAGGAGCAGTCCGTTCAGCTGCCGAAGGAACGTGGTCTTGCCCGAACCGTTCGGACCCACTACGGCTATTCGTGCCCCGTCCTGAATGTCCAGGTTGATGCTGTTGAGCACAGGCTGTTCGTTTCCCTCGAAGCTGTAGGAGAGATTGCGGGTTTGGATCATTCCATGGAACTCCGGCGCCTTATCTGATGCGGACGCGATCCTGAAGTTTTACAGCAAGCAGCGTCACGGCCACGGCTTTGAGAGCGTCCCCGGCCAGAAACGGGATAACACCCACGGACAAGGCCTTGAACAACGAGAGCCGGGCGATGAAATAGAGTCCTGAGACACCCAGCCCGTGGACCACGGCGTAGCCGGCAACAACGGCCAGGCCGATGCGCAAGGGTCCGGCGCGGCCTCCCGCCTGAACGACCCGGCCGATCACCCAGGCCCCTGCCACAAAGCCGATCAAATATCCGCCTGTGGGGCCCAGCAGGACACCGAGACCGGCCTTGCCGCCTGCAAAGACCGGAAGGCCCATGAAGCCCAGGAGGACGTATACCGCCTGGCTCATGGCGCCGAGCCGCGCCCCCAGAAGCACAGCGGCCAGGGCCATGAAGAAGGTCTGAAGTGTGACCGGCACTGGCGGGAGAGGGATGATCAGATAGGCGCCTGCAGCAGTGGCCGCGCCGAACATGGCCGCATACACCATTCCCCTGACCGGGGAGGCCGGCTGCCGGTGGGAATCACGATTCATGACTCCTCCACATCACCGGAAAAGATCGGCACAACAGTGCCTTGATCGTCTTCCACGAGAAGGCTGCCGTCCTGGTCTATATCCTTTGCAATGCCCGTGATCCTTCCTCCGGTCCCGTCCACCAGGACCCGGCTTCCCAGGGTTCTGGAGAGCGACTTCCATCTTTTCAGTACCGGGTCTGCACCGTTTGTGAGAAAGGCATCGTACCACTGCTCATAGGCTTCAAGAAAACCCCGTACCAGAGGGGCGCGGGCTGAGGGTTTACCGGTCTCCAGGGCAATGGAAGTGGCGATGGCCTTGATGTCCCGGGGGAAGCTACGGGCATTGACGTTGAGGCCCATACCGCTCACCACGAATCCCACTTCGTCCATGTCGCTTGATATCTCCGTGAGGATTCCGGCAACTTTTTTCCCGCCCACCAGTATGTCGTTGGGCCATTTGATGTGGACATCCAGGCCGGGGAAGTTGTCTATGAGCATTTCCGCGGCTGCTATCCCTGCAATCAGTGTTATCCTGGGGGCCTGCACCGGCGATATGCGGGGGCGAAGGATTACGGAGAGATACATTCCCCGGCCCGAAGGCGAGAACCACGTCCTTCCCTTACGCCCCCTGCCTGCTGTCTGATGCTCGGCGATGACCAGGGTGCCCTCCGGGGCCCCGGAGGCCGCCAGGGCCTTTGCCCTGGTGTTGGTGGAGTCGGTCTCGACAAAAAAGACAATTTCCCGCCTGCCCAGGACGCGGGTCCGGAGTCCCTCCCTGATCTCCCCGGGCAGGAGTCTGGGAGAGACTGCGGTCAGGCGGTAGCCTTTTCGGGGGGATGACTCTATCTCGTAACCATCCCGGCGCAGGGATCGAATATGCTTCCATATCGCTGATCGGGAAACGGCAAGCTCCCGGCTGAGCTGTTGGCCCGATGTCCAGGGCTCGGGATTCGAACGGAGATGCCTGAGAATGCGTTCCGCTGTGGACATTGACGGTCCCTCCTGATAACGGCCGCAGCGAGCGGATCAACGCAGGTCCGCCCGGCGCGCCGTTTGTGCGAAATGGGATTGGTATCACTGGAAGCGGGTAATGTCAACCTGATTTGGATAAGGGGTTGACAATAGATGAGAGGAGATAGGTGTTAAGGAAAAAGGAAAAAGGAAAAAGGGAAAAGGAAAAAGGAAAAAGGGAAAAGGAAAAAGGAAAAAGGGAAAAGGGAAAAGGAAAAGGGAAAAAGGGAAAAGGAAAAAGGGAAAAGGAAACAGGAAACAGGAAAAAGGAATTAAGAATTACGAACCAAGAACTACGAACCAAGAACTAAGAACCAAGAACCAAGAACTAAGAACTAAGAACTAAGAACCAAGAACCAAGAACTAAGAACGACGAACGACAAACGACGAACCACGAACCACGAACACGGCCCACGGATCTTTTCACCGTCACAGGCCCGGCCCACCTGATAATTGCCTTTCCAGAATCACGCGAACCTTTGCGGCATCGGCCCGGCCAGAGGTCTTTTTCATCACCATGCCGACCAGGAAGTTGAGCGGCTCCTTTTGACCCCCACGGACCTTGTCCGCCACTCCGGGGTGTTCGGAAAGGACGTCGTTTACCACCTGCCCCAGTGTCTCATCGTCGCGAATGGACCTGAGGCCCTTTTCATCGATCAGGGCGTCGGGGGATCCGCCGGATCGGAACATCTCTTCGAGAACGGTCCTGGCCGCCTGTTCGGTGACTTCGGCGCTCACGACCAGGTTGACCAGCCGGGAGAAGTCCGCGGGCGAAACGGGACAGTCCGTCATTTGGAGCCCGGCCTGGTTGAGGAGCCGGAAGAGGTCCTTGATGATCCAGCGGGACAATCGCGTTGCATCTTCACACAGGGGTGTGCACTTGTCGAAGAAATCAGAGACCGCACGGTCGCGGGTCAGGACCGAAGCCTCATCTCTTGGAACGCCCATATCCCTCACCAGGCGGGCCACACGGTTGTCCGGCAGTTCCGGCATGTCTTTCTGGATCGTTTCTATTTCGGAGTCCTCGATCCTGACCTCCACCAGGTCGGGATCCGGGAAGTAACGGTAGTCCGGGGCGTCCTCTTTGCCGCGCATGGCCAGGGTAATTCCCCGCTCTTCGTCAAACAGGCGGGTTTCCTGCAAAAGGGGTTTTCCGGAGCGAAGAAGGTCGGCCTGGCGCCGAATCTCATACTCCAGCGCCGCGGTCACGAAACGAAACGAAGCCATGTTCTTGATCTCCGAGCGGTTTCCGTATCGTGATGATCCAGGAGACCGGAGGGAGATGTTGACGTCGCAACGGAACTGTCCTTTTTCCATGCTGCAATCGCTCACACCGATGTAACGAAGGACCCTGTGCAGTTTTTCCAGGTAAGCGCGGGCCTCGCGTATGGACCTCAGGGGGTTTCTGGTGTGGTCGTTGACTATCTCAATGAGCGGCACGCTGGAGCGGTTGAAGTCCACCATGCTGTGATCCGCTTCATCGAAGGTATCCGAAGAGTGGAGGAGCTTTCCCGCGTCCTCCTCCAAATGAATTCGGCGGATGCCCACAGGATAGGGCCGGCCGTCGTCGCCGTCGATCTCGAGGTATCCGTTTTCACAGAACGGCAGCTCGAACTGTGAAATCTGGTATCCTTTGGGAATGTCCGGGTAGAAGTAGTTTTTTCGGGCGAATCGGGAGATGGTGTTGATCTCGCAGTTGAGGGCCAGTCCGGCGCGCACGCAGAATTCAACCGCACGGCGGTTCAGGACGGGGAGAGTGCCGGGGTGACCGGTGCAGATCGGACAGATGTTGGAGTTCGGGGGGGCCATGGGATCATTGCGGCAGCCGCAAAAGAGCTTGGTCCGCGTGTTGAGTTCCGCGTGTACTTCGAAACAGATGATCAGTTCGTGTTCCATGATTGCCTGACCTTCATTTCCTCTACCCTTCAATGTCGCGGGCCGGCACTGTTCCCGCCGGCCTGCTGATAGGTATAAGCCGCCTGCAGTATGGTGGCTTCGTCAAATGCCCGGCCGATGATCTGGAGCCCGGCGGGAAGTCCGTCCACCCATCCGCACGGCAGGCTCATGCCCGGAAGGCCGCTCATGTTGAGGGGCGAGGTGTAGACGTCGACGAGATACATCTGAAGTGGATCGTCCACCTTTTCACCCGGCCGGAAGGGGAGGGAGGGGGAGACAGGGGTGAGCAGGCAGTCCACCTGTTTGAAAGCCTGATCAAAGTCCTCCTTGACCAGACGGCGGACCTTCTGGGCCTTGAGATAGTAAGCGTCGTAATATCCCGCAGAGAGCACGTAGCTCCCGAGCATGATTCTGCGCTTGACTTCAAGGCTGAAACCCTCGCCCCGCGTGGATTCGTACATTTCCGTCAGATTCGTGCTCGAGGGGGAACGGAAGCCGTACCTCACGCCGTCCAGGCGCGCCAGGTTGCTGCTGGCCTCGGCCGCGGCTATCAGATAGTAGGCGCTGATGGCGTAGCGGGTGTGGGGAAGGCTGACTTTCCGGATCTCGGCCCCCTCGTCTTTCAGAATGCGTACCGCCTCCTCGATGCGCGCTCTGATCCCGGGCTCCAGCCCCTCAACAAAGTACTCTTCGGGCAGTCCGATGCGAAGGCCTCGCACGCCTTTTTCAAGCGACTGGAGAAAATCGGGGACCGGAACGCCGGCGGAGGTGGAATCCTTAGGGTCCGGGGCGCAGAGCGTATTGAGGAGCATGGCGCAGTCTTCAACACGGCGGCCGAGGGCCCCGATCTGATCGAGGCTGGAGGCGTATGACATAAGACCGTACCGGCTTACACGCCCGTAGGTTGGTTTTACGCCGACGACGCCGCAGTAGGCGGCAGGGAGCCGTATGGAGCCTCCGGTATCGCTGCCCAGCGCCAGGACTGTCTCCCCTCCGGCGACAGCCGCGGCCGACCCGCCGCTGGAGCCCCCGGGGACGAATTCAGGGTCGTGGGGGTTACGCGTGGCGCCGAATACGCTGTTTTCAGTGGAAGAGCCCATCCCGAACTGGTCAAGATTGGTCTTGCCCACGATAACCGCGCCGCCCCTCTTGAGCCGCGCTACAACAGTGGCGTCGTACGGCGGAACGTAGTTGCGGAGAATGGTCGAGGCGCCGGTGGTGCGGATGCCCCGCGTGCAGATATTGTCCTTCACCGCAACAGGTATGCCGTCCAGAGGAGAGGCCGCCTTGTTATCCCTGAGTCTCTTGTCCGAAAGGTCGGCCGCTTCGAGGGCCTGCTCCCCGGTTACAGTTATGAACGCGTTGAGGACCGGATCCCGTTCCTGAATCCGCTGGAGAACGGACTCGGTCAGCTCCCGGGAACGGATTTCGCCGGATCGGAGTTTCTGCGAGAGAATAACAGCGCTTTCATCACAAAGGGACATGTTGAGTCAGCCTGGTAAATAGTTAAAATGAAACCCGGATTAGCTGTCAGCGGCCCTTCGGGCCGGACGTGTTAAGCCGTCTACCCTCTTTCCAGTATTTTCGGCACCTTGAAAAAAGCATCCTCCCGGTCCGGCGCCGCAGAGAGGATTTCCTCCTGATCCGAAAACAATATCTCCTCGTCGTCACGCCAGACATTGTTCATTTCCAGGACGTGACTCATGGGCCGGACATCAGAGGTGTCGAGCTCTTCCAGGGAGGCCGCATAGTCCAGGACCGACGAGAGATCCCGCCGGAACATCTCCGCCTCTTCATCATCCAGTCGCATGCGGGCCAGGCGGGCAACGTGGTCCACTTCGGCGCGGGATATGCCGGCCTCCGGGGGCGCCCCGTTTTCCGTGTCCCGTGGCTGCTCTTTATGGTGGCCCGGGCCATTTGTTTCGGTTTTCAGGCTGATGTGCAGTTCATCGAGCTGTGCCGTATCCGCCGAGGACGGGGCCCGCGTAAGGGGGCAGACCGCGCTCCGGTTTTTGGGGAAGGCCATGACATCCCGAATGGAGGCGGTCCCCAGGATCATGGCCACCACCCGGTCCAGGCCGAGGGCCAGGCCGCCGTGGGGAGGGGCGCCGTACTCGAGGGCCCTGAGGAAAAATCCGAACTTGTTTTCCACATCTTCGGGGGTGAGCCCAAGGGCACGGAAGATTTTATCCTGCACATCCATGCGGTGGATTCGAATGCTTCCACCTCCCAGTTCCTCGCCATTCATTACCAGGTCGTAGGCCCTTGAGCGGAGAGAGACCAGGACTTCCCGGTCGTTCGGATCGAAGTCAATACGGTCGGGCATGGTAAAGGGGTGGTGCTGGGAGCCCAGTTGGCCGTCCTTGACCTCGAAGAGCGGGAAGTCCGTGACCCAGACCGGGCGATACAACCCCTGTGGAATAAGCCCGAGACGCTCGGCTACGTGGAGCCTCAAGCGGCACAGGACCTCGTTTACCAGGCTGCGGTCGGAATCGGCGATCATCATGATGACGTCGTTGTCCCGGGCATCAAAGCGGGCCCTCAGCCGTTCCAGCTCGTCTTCGCGGAAGAATTGGACGATGTTGCTGCGGAGCCGTCCGTCGGTCAGCTTCATCCACGTCATGCCCCTGCCGCCGAATTCGGGCACGAGCCTGAGGGCGTATTCGTTCTGAAGGACATTCTTGCTCAGCACCCCGGCGGCCCCGGGCACGCGAAATCCTTTGATCACGCCGCCCTGATCCATGATTCCCCGGAAAATGGCGTAGTCCGTTTCACTGAGGACGTCCGTCACCTCCTCGAAGGCAAGTCCGAAGCGCAGGTCAGGCCGATCCGTGCCGTATTTTTCCACGGCCTCATGAAAGGTCATTCGGGGAAAGTGGCTGCTGAGGGAAATGTCCCCGACCGCGAATATCTTGATTATGAGCTCCTCGATCACTTCATAGATGAATGTTTCGTCGATAAAGGAGGCCTCCAGGTCGAGTTGGGTGAACTCCGGCTGGCGGTTGGGTCGAAGGTCCTCGTCGCGAAAACACCTGACGATCTGGAAATAGCGGTCCATGCCGCTCATCATCAGCAGCTGCTTGAAGAGCTGGGGAGACTGGGGCAGGGCGTAAAAACTTCCGGGATGGATTCGGCTTGGTACCAGGTAGTCCCTTGCTCCCTCCGGCGTGCTCCGGGTGAGAAACGGGGTCTCCACCTCGATGAACCCATGCTCGTCCAGCACGCGGCGGATTACCTTGTAGACCTCGAAGCGTTTCAGCAAATTGGACTGCATTGAGGGCCGCCTGAGGTCAAGGTAACGGTAACGAAGCCTCAGGTCCTCGTCCACATGCTCAGGTGCGGACTGGATCTCCTCTCCGAAGACCATGGCCTTTTCAGAGACGGGGAACGGGAGTGTGCGGGACCCGGCGAGGCGGAGCAACTCAAAGGCGTGGACCTCAACGGATCCTGTTCTGAGGTTGGGGTTCTCGGTGCCCGGGGTCCGGAGGGCCACCTTTCCGCGTACCTGTACAACGTGCTCGCTCCGGAGCTGTTCAGCCTCTTCAAACATGCCCTTGCCGTCGGCCGGGTCGAAAACCACCTGGACAATACCCCGGACATCACGCAGGTGGATGAAGAGCAGGCTTCCATGGTCGCGGGCCGCGTCCACCCAGCCCATGAGCAGGACATCACGGCCCGCATCGTCGGGCCCCA
>CAZEIA010000115.1:0-11355 GCA_964512335.1 uncultured Desulfobacterales bacterium | reverse complement strand
GAAGCGGACGTCAACTACAAGGTGGTCAAGAACCTCGTGGAAGACATCCGCCGGCGTGCGGTGGGCCGGGAGGTACTCGACAGCCTGACCCCGGGACAGCAGGTCGTCAAGATCGTAAACGAGGAACTGGTCCGCCTGATGGGGGAGACCGGCAGCGAAATCAATTTGGCCGGACGTACTCCCCTGGTGCTCATGCTGGTCGGGCTTCAAGGCTCGGGGAAAACCACCACTGCTGCGAAGCTTGCCCGCAGGCTTCGAAGCAAGGGACGAAACCCCTACCTGGTGCCCGCCGACGTGTACCGGCCGGCGGCCATCGACCAGCTCACACGGCTGGGGGCCATGATCCAAGTACCGGTGCACCCATCGGATCAGGGCCGAAGGCCGGAAGATCTTTGCAGGGACGCGCTTCGACAGGCCGGCGCGGCCGGGGCAGACATCCTGATCCTGGACACGGCCGGGCGGCTTCACATAGATCAGGACCTCATGAAAGAACTGGTCCGCATCAAGGAGGCGGTGCCGCCAACGGAAATTCTTTTCGTGGCGGACGCCATGACCGGCCAGGATGCCGTCAGCGTTGCCAAGAGCTTCGACGAGCTCCTGGATATAGACGGCGTAATACTTACCAAGACCGAAGGGGACGCGCGGGGCGGAGCCGCCCTCTCCATTCGGGCCGTCACGGGCAAGCCGATCAAGTTTCTCGGGGTTGGAGAGAAGCTGGACGCCCTGGAGGCCTTTCACCCCGAGCGCATGGCCTCCCGGATACTGGGCATGGGGGACATGCTCTCCCTGATCGAAAAGGCCCAGACCGAGTTCGACGAAAAAGAGGCCCTGAAGCTGCAGGAGCGGATCAAGAAGCGGGAGTTCGATCTAGAGGACTTCCGCGGTCAGCTCAAGCAGGTCAAAAAACTCGGGTCCATCGAGAGTATTCTCGGTATGCTCCCGGGAATGGGGCAGCTGAAGCAGTTGAAGAAGATGAAACCCGACGAAAAGGAACTGGTGCGGGTCGAAGCGATCATCAACTCCATGACTTCGGAGGAGCGGCACAACCACAAGATCATAAACGGGAGCCGCCGCAAGCGGATCGCCCGGGGGAGCGGCACCAAAGTGCAGGACGTGAACCGGCTCCTGAAGAACTTCGCTCAGACGAAAAAGATGATGGAACAGCTCTCCCGCAAGGGGGGGCGCGGCATACCGGCCCTGTTTCAATAATCCAGGCAAAAAAGGAACGAGGAGGATAGAAAAACGCCCATGGCAGTAAAAATCAGATTGACCCGATTGGGAGCCAAAAAGAAGCCCTTTTACCGGCTGGTGGCCGCGAACTCGGAATCGCCGCGCGACGGCAGGTTTCTCGAGATCCTCGGGCACTACAACCCGATGAAGGAACCCCCCGAGGTAACCATTTACGAGGAAAAGGTCCGCCGCTGGCTGGAAAAAGGAGTCCAGATCACGGAGGCTGCGAGATCCCTCCTGGACAAGGAAGGCGTTCTCAAGGCCCCGCCCTCGGGCAACTAGAATCAGACCTGGCAGCGAACTCCGGCATGGAGGTTATGACGATGAAGGAGCTGGTTACTTACATCGCAAAAGCCCTGGTTGACAAGCCTGAAGAGGTTTCGGTTAAGGAAATAGAAGGGGAACAGACCTCCGTCATCGAATTGAAGGTTGCAAAAGAGGATCTCGGCAAGGTCATCGGCAAGCAGGGACGCACGGCGAGGGCTATGCGAACCATACTCAGCGCCGCTTCCACCAAGATCAACAAAAGATCCGTGCTGGAGATTATCGAGTAACCTTGAATGAGGCCGTCTTCTCAGACCTTCTCCTTCTGGGTAGAGTCGTCAAGCCGCACGGCCTGGACGGGACCCTGAGCATCCGCTCCTATGCGGATTCCGAGCTGTCTTTTTTACAGGCCGGCCGCGTCGTGCTGAAGACAAAGGAGAACCAGAGGCGCGAGTATTCCGTTGCCGCGGCCAGACCGCACAAAAAGGGCATCCTGCTCGACCTCGACGGGCTGGACTCCGTGGATGAAGCTGAAGTCCTCAGAGATGCGGACATCTACATCCGCCGGGACTCCCTCACGCGCGACCACGAGGACGAGTACTTCTGGGAGGAATTGATCGGTCTCGAGGTATACCTGAACAGCGGCCGCCGGATCGGGACCCTTACACGCATACTGCCGACAGGCGGCAACGACGTCTACGTGGTGAGTTCGGGCGACAGGGAGACCCTGATTCCCGCCACACACGAGGTGGTGGAGGGAATCGACCTGGGCAGGAAACGGATGATCATCGCTCATATGGAAGGACTCCTGGACCTGAATGAGGTTTGATGTTCTCACCCTGTTTCCCGACATGTTCGGCCCGTTCCTGGGACAGGGGGTCATGGGCCGGGCTGTTGAGCGAGGCCTCCTGGAGGTAAGGCTCACCAACATAAGGGATTATGCCCGGGGCAGGCATCGCGTTACGGATGACAGGCCGTACGGCGGGGGAAGCGGCATGGTCATGAAGGCCGGCCCCATTTCCCGGGCGATCAAGGGCCTTGATTCTGTGGAGGGTACGGAGCGGGTGATCCTTCTCTCCCCTCAGGGGCGACTGTTCGGCCGGGCGCTTGCCTGGGAGCTCTCAACACTCGACCGGGTCGTGCTCATCTGCGGGCGATACGAAGGAGTGGACGAACGGGTCAGGGAAGCGTATGTAGACCAGGAAATATCCATCGGGGATTTTGTTCTCAGCGGTGGAGAGGTTGCCGCCATGGCCGTGATGGACGCCGTGGGGCGACTGGTGCCCGGAGTCTTGGGCTGTGAGTCCTCCAACAGGGAGGACTCCTTTGAAGACGGCCTCCTGGAGCATCCACACTACACGCGGCCGCCGGTCTTCGAGGGAAGAAAGGTGCCCGAGGTGCTCCTTACGGGCGACCACGAGAAGATCCGGCTGTGGCGCAGGCAAGAGTCCCTGAAACGGACCCTGGAGAAACGGCCCGATCTACTGAGCGGGGTCCACCCTGCGGATGAAAACGAGGACCTGCGGCTTTATGTCTGCCTGGTCCACTACCCGGTCTACAACAAGAACGGGGACACCATCGCTTCGGCGGTCACGACCCTTGACCTGCACGACCTGGCAAGGCTGTCAAAGACTTACGGCCTGAAGCGGTTTTTCGTGATCACCCCCCTCGAGGACCAGCAGGAGCTGATAGAGAGGGTGGTCAGGCATTGGACGACCGGTTATGGGGCCGGCTACAACCGGGACCGCAAGGAGGCCTTTGGAGAGGTAGAAGTAGTCGCCTCCATCGAGGATGCGGTGGACGCCGTCCGGATCGCTGAAAACGCGGCCCCCCGGCTCATCGCCACGGACGCAGGCAGAGGCCGTGAACCTCTCCTGAAATTTCAGGCGGCAGGGGATATGCTGAGGCGGGACCGGCCGTCCATGCTCCTTTTCGGTACGGCCTGGGGACTGCACAGTGATGTTTTGGACCGGGCGGATCATGTCTTGGAACCGGTGGACGGAGTCGCCGGATACAACCATTTGTCGGTCCGAACGGCGGCGGCCGTTATACTGGATCGGTTGATCTTCGGCCGAGATTGAAAAATAAAGCTTGCAGCCTTTCGATATGAAAGATCCAAGGGCCTGCGGATTCTCTAATTTTGATTTCGATCCCGATGCAGTAAACTACCGGGAGGCCCGTTCAAAGAACGACTGACAGCTAACGGCTGAAAAATCGCGATATCAAGCAGCAGAATAGGAGAAACAATCCATGGACGTCATTGAAACACTGGAAAACGAGCAGATGCGACTGGACATACCCAGATTCAAGGCCGGGGACACCATCAGGGTCCATGCCCGCATCAAGGAAGGTGAAAAGGAACGAATCCAGGTCTTTCAGGGTTTCGTTCTTCGAAAGAGAAACGGCAGGACAGGGGCCACGTTTACCGTGCGCAAGGTCTCTTACGGCGTCGGAGTTGAGCGCGTCTTTCCTCTGCACTCTCCCACCATTGACAAGATCGAACTGGTCTCAAGGGGTCGAGTGCGCAGGGGAAGGATCTACTACATGCGCAAGCTGAGAGGAAAAGCGGCCAGAATCAAAGAAAAAAGGAATTAGGCCGCAGCCATTTTAGATTGTCTCGATCTGCTCAAAACCTCTCCTTGTTTGCGGGCCACGGCCCCTCGACGGAGGACACGCTCTTCTTCGAGACCGAGGCCCGAAGGGCGGGGTATGCGCTCATTGCCGGGGTGGATGAGGCGGGCAGAGGTCCGCTGGCCGGACCGGTTGTGGCCGCAGCGGTCATTCTTCCGGAACATGTGGCCCTTGAAGGGGTTCAGGACTCCAAAAAAATGACTGAGAAGGCACGGGAAAGCGCCTTCTCCGTTATTCACGAGAGGGCCGTTTCAGTGGGAATCGGAGTCGTAGGCCCCGCCTTCATAGACAAACACAACATCCTGAAATCCTCCCTGGAGGCCATGAGGCAGGCGGTCTCCCATCTCGATCCGCGCCCTGAATTTCTTCTCGTTGACGGATTACAGGCCGTTCCCATGCCGCTCCACCAGAAGTGCCTGAAAAAGGGGGACAGGCTGAGCCTCTCCATTTCAGCGGCTTCGGTGATCGCCAAGGTGTATCGGGACCGGCTCATGTGTTCATACGAAGCCCGCTTCCCACAATACGGTTTCCCGCGTCATAAGGGGTACGGGACCGCGGTCCACTTGGACGCCCTCGCCAGGTACGGCCCCTGCCCCATTCACCGGAGATCCTTCAACAGGGTCCCGGCCCGCGGGCAGCCAACGATTTTGGCCGCAGCAGGCGGACCGCAAGGGGAAAGGAGTTGCCGGTGACTTACCGGCGTCTGGCACTGGGTAAAGACGGCGAAGACCTGGCTGTAGGTCGGCTCGAGAGCCTGGGATATCGTGTGGTGGAAAGAAATTACCGGTGCCGTCTGGGGGAAATCGATGTTGTGGCCGAAGATGCCGGCTGCCTGGTTTTCGTGGAAATCAAGACCCGGCAGGGGAGCTCCACAGGCGAGGCAAAGGCGGCGGTAAATGATCGAAAGAAGCGGCAGATCACACGTGCGGCCCTTCACTACCTGAAGGCAAAGGGATGCATGGACGTCCGTGCTCGTTTCGATGTAGTGGCGGTAAGTCTGGACGGAGGTCATAAACGGATTGAAGTGGTTAGGAACGCTTTTGAAGCGGTCCAATAACAGGCCTGTACGCCCGGAGAAGGACCGTTAATGGCGGTGACGGGGAGAGAAACGGAAAAAGCTCTTTCAGGCGGGGTCCTTTACATAGTTGCCACGCCCATCGGCAACCTGGAGGATATCAGCCTGCGGGCCCTGCGCACGCTCAAGGAGGTGGACCTGATTGCAGCGGAAGGGGTGGAACACACCCGGCGTCTGTGCCGCCGCTTCGACATCCGGACGCGGTTGACCTCCTACAACCAGAACAACAGTCGGCGAAAGGGTCCGGAGCTGCTGGACAGACTTCGCCGCGGCGAGTCGTTGGCCCTTGTCACCAACGCCGGCACGCCCGGCATATCGGATCCCGGCTCCACTCTGGTCGGCCCGGCACTGGACGAGGGTCTTGGAGTGGTCTCGGTTCCGGGCCCATGCGCTGCGGTGGCCGCGCTTTCCTCAGCGGGCTTTCGGTCGGACGGGTTCCTGTTCGCAGGATTTCTCTCGAGCCGCCCAGGTCGAAGGCGCAAGGAAATGGAGACGCTTGCCGCCGAAGCTCGAACCCTGGTTTTTTACGAGGCACCTCATCGCATCCGTGCAATGCTGAAGGATCTCAAGGAGGTTCTCGGTGATCGCAAAGGGGCCGTGGCCCGGGAAATGACCAAGGTCCACGAGGAGGTACTGCGCGGCAGGCTGAGTGAGCTTGCAGAGATGCTGGATGATGAACGGACCCGCGGGGAATTCACCGTGGTAGTGGAGGGGGCGCCTCCTTCTTCTGCGGCCTCCTCACCCGACCCGGAAATTCTCCGGCGAATAAAAACCCTTCTCGAGCGCAAGGACATCAGCCTGAGGGACGCGGCCGAGCGACTGGTTGTGGAAAAAGGGCTCGGCTACAGGCAGGCATACAGGATGTGCCTTTCCGTTCAGGACGGCGGAGGAGCCCCCCGGCACGGCCGGGACAAATGAAAACGGGCGAGGCATGGACGTATGGAGTTGAAGAAGGCTCTTAGGATCACTAATGATCTGGGACTCCACGCACGGTCCGCGGCCAGGATAGTGGAGTTGGCCGGACAGTTTGAGGCCCGCCTCTACCTCTCAAAGGACGGTAACGAGGTGGAGGGCGGAAGCATTCTCTCCATTTTGAGCCTGGCCTGCCCCAAGGGCTCGGAGATCACCGTCCGGGTCGTGGGAAAGGACGGGGCCGCACTAATGGAAAAGCTCAGCGAACTCTTTGACAGTAAATTCGGCGAAGGACAATGACACAAGACCAGGAATTCACGCTCACAGGGATACCGGTCTCACCTGGAATCATCATCGGAAAAGCCAGGGTGATCGACAGATCCCACGTCAAGATTCTATACCAGTACCTTATCGGCGACCGGCAGGTGAGCCTGGAGATGGAGCGCTTTCAGGATGCCGTCGAGGCCACAAAGGAACACATAATCACCATTCGCAACAAAATGCCCGAGCCTCTGAAGGCCCACGGGTTCATCCTTGATACCCACCTGATGATCCTCGACGACAGCATGCTCCGTGACGCCACGGTAAGGACCATTAAGGAAGAGAAGATCAACGCCGAGTGGGCCCTCAAGAAGTCCGTACACGATATCCGCCATCTTTTTGAGCAAATCGAGGACGAGTATATCCGCGAGCGGGTTCAGGACGTGGAAAACGTGGCCCAGCGGATCCTGAGGAATCTTGCCGGAAAGGAGCCCCCGAGCCTGTCTGAGATTGACGAGCGGGTCATCATCGTGGCACACGACCTCTCTCCGGTGGACACGAGTGAGTTGAAAATCGGCAGGGTGATGGGATTCATCACTGACGTGGGCGGCCGCACCTCGCACACCGCCATCATGGCCCAGGCCCTCAAGCTGCCCGCCGTAGTGGCGCTCCAGTCCGCCACCCGGTCCATTCCCGACGGGATGCTGATCATAGTAAACGGAAACACAGGCGAGGTGATAGTCAATCCGAGCGATGAAACCATCATCGAATGCCAGGAAAGGCAGCTCGAGCATGAGAAGCGCGAGTCGAGCATCCTTCGTGTAAGCCATCTGCCTGCCGAAACTACGGACGGTCATAGGATCTCGATCATGGCCAATATCGAATTCCTGGAAGAGGTGGCCGTGGCCCGGGACTACGGTGCCGAAGGAATAGGCCTCTACCGGACCGAGATTCTCTTCCTGAGAAGCAAGGAACCCCCTTCTGAAGAAGAGATGTTCGAGGACTACAAGGAGGTGGCGGAAACCATCGCCCCCCTGCCCGTGACCATCAGGACCCTGGACCTGGGCGGGGACAAGCCCTCATCGATCTCACCGCTCATCAAAGAGACGAACCCGGCCCTGGGCCTGCGCGCCATCCGTTTCAGCCTGAAGGAAGAGGCCATGTTCAGGCGGCAGCTCCGTGCCATACTGAGGGCCGGGGCCTTTGGAAACGTTCAGCTCATGTTTCCTATGATTTCCGGGGTGCAAGAGGTCATGAACGCAAAGTCTATCCTCTGCGATGCAAAGGAGGAACTCGAACGGGAAGGTCTTCCCCACAAACCCGACATCCGGGTGGGCATCATGATCGAGATCCCCTCAGCTGTCACAGTGGCTGACATTCTTGCCCGGCACGTGGACTTTTTCAGTATAGGGACGAACGACCTAATCCAGTACGCCCTGGCCATCGACCGAATCAACGAACACGTGGCCTTCATGTACCAGCCGTTCCACCCGGCGATTCTGCGGATGATCCGGCAGGTGGTGGAGGCGGCACGGACCGCAGGCATTGAAGTGGCCCTTTGCGGAGAAATGGCGGGGGACCCCGCTTGCACTCCGATTCTAGTGGGTCTCGGGATTCAAGAACTGAGCATGAACGCCGGGAGCATTCCCTCGATCAAAGGCACCGTTCGGAACCTCTCGGCGGCTGAGGCCCGGGACGGCATAACCGCCATGCTCGAGCTCAACACCTCCCAGGAGATCCGGGACTATATCCTCAACAATAAAGTGCACTCCGAATCCGCCGGTTCCACGGCACATTGAGCCTGAAGGCGAATCCGGTCCCTATTCCATTGGAAAGCACCCATGAGCAACCGCCTTGTATGCAGAAACCGAAAGGCCTCCCATGAATACTTCCTGGATGAAGTGTTCGAGGCGGGACTTGTCCTGCTGGGACCAGAGGTCAAATCCCTGAGGGACGGCCGCGCCAACCTCGTGGACAGCTATGCCAGAATTAGAAAAGGCGAAGTCTGGCTCTACAACATGCATATCTCGCCCTATCCTTTCGCCCGCCACATGGAACTGGACCCGGTGAGGCCTCGAAAACTCCTCCTTAATAAACGGGAGATCAAGCGTCTGGTGGGAAAGACTCAGGAGCGCGGATACGCCCTGATCCCTCTGAAGGTCTTCTTCTCGGGAAACTGGGCCAAGGTGGAGATCGCACTTGCCCGGGGTAAGCGCAAAGTTGACAAGCGGCGGAGCCTCAAGGAAAAAGAGATGAAACGGGAGATGGATCAGGCCCGAAAAAAACGGGAGAGTTGACGCCGGTCTCGTTCGTGGTTATACTGTGTATCAAGTTAATCATTGTTGGAAACCTTCATCAAAGGGGGCGTAACGGGTTCGACGGGGATAGTGAAGCTCTGGTTGCATGCCGAGGTTCCACCTAGCTCGTAAAACGGGTGGGATAAACACAAACGCAGACGATTACGCGTACTCCTTAGCCGCTTAAGACGGCTAACGTCCTCTCGCTCCTCTCCCACGGGAACGAAAAGGGCGTCGACTCAGTGGGATAGCCGAACCGAGGTACCCGTGCATCGGTAAGGCGAACTTTTTCACGGGTTAGTCTCGAGGCAACCGCTCCTGGCAGGGACCCTCGAGGCGAACAAATTATGCCGGGATAAGCATGTAGACGCCAAAGTGGAATATTTCCGGACGCGGGTTCGACTCCCGCCGCCTCCACCAGGCTTCGTTCGAAACGAAGTTGAGAACAAGCTTGCACAAGAAATACGGAACACAAATAACAAACGGATCTGAAATATATTTCACCATACATACATCACTATACATACATATTGATAAGTGAAAAAAACGCTGAGCACCACTATACCGGTATAACCCAGGATTTAGGGGCTCGGCTCCAGTCCCGCAATGCAGGACAAGTTCCTCACACCGCCAAAATTCGCCCCTGGCGAATACAAACAGCAATCGCATTCCGTTCTCGTGAAAAGGCCACCGCATTTGAACGTTACCTGAAATCTCATTCCGGACGCGCCTTTGCGGCTAAGCATTTTTAAGCGCCGTCAACTTAAGAAGTCGAAATATGCCCCTGTTTTTAATCCAAACCCTCACCAAATGCGCTTCTTGCTTGGTGACCCCACTTGACTATCCTAAGAATTCTTCAGGTTCCATTTTTACCCTTTCTACCGTTTACAGTTGAATCTTCTATATTTCCATAGGTCTCTGTTTTATTTTGTTTTGTATTTATACCCCTCTATGATATGTTGTCTGAAAAATGGAGGAACAAAATGATGGGACTTAAAGAACTGAATCCCCAATATATAACCAATGAAAACGGTGAAAAAATTTCCGTAGTTTTGTCCATGGCAAAATTTGAAGAGCTCCTTGAGGACATTGAAGACCTGGCCGCTATCGCTGAACGCCGTAAAGAGCCGACGATTCCCCATGACGAATTTATCAAGGAACTGAAACAGGATGGCATTATATAAAATCGAGTGGAAACGATCCGCCACCAAAGAACTGAAGCAACTTCCTAAAACTGCCATACATAAAGCCCTTTCAATTGTTGAAGAACTGACCAACAACCCACACCCCAACACCTCTAAAAAGCTGTCAGGTACCGAAAACACCTACCGGATTCGTTTCGGGGATTACAGGATGATCTATAACGTGATGGACCAAGTATTAATCATTGAGATTATCCGCGTCGGGCATCGAAAAGACATCTATCGAAACCTGCCATAACCCCCCCCTTTAAGCCCCGTCAACTTAAGAAAAGGCATAGCTGTCGCATAATTCCTTAAAACGCACTTTTTGGCCCCAAAAACATCGGTTTAAGGTCGAAATACGCCCCTGTTTTTACTCTAAACCCGCACCAAATGCGCTTCTTGCTTGGTCCGACCCCACTTGAATTAGGTCCGCGTGATGCACCATGTGCAGTCGCCAAAGCACCGGGATGGCGTGATGCAGGACGTGCTGGGTATACACCACAAGATCCAACGCCGCCACACCGATGAGCACCTCGAGTCCATAGGGCAATGTCCATTGGTTGAGTAGCCCCCAACCTTTCTCCGAGGCGAGCAGTGCCACCCCAACGGGTAGAACGGGGTAAACCAATGCGACTGATAACGGGTTCAACGCGACGATGGTCAGATTGGCGAACCAGCGCCGGCTTTTGGAAGTTGTCAGCCGCCTTCGGGGCACGAAAACCTCCGCCGTGGATAGAATGGCGAAGACGCCCAGAAAAGCGCCCAGACGAATGATTGCGTCCGTTTCCATCTGGAAATATCCAAATATCAGGCAGCGATAACTGCTGTTACATTGCTCTGACACTCACGACACTCAAATGATTCGGGCGGCCTATATGCGTAAGCCGCCACGAATCAACTCGCAAAAAACCCTTCGTGATATTCCTAAAAGGTAAGAATCTTATCGGATTCCATGGCAATCTCGTATAAATCATCCATCCATCCGATAGGGCAACTGCTTGATCCCACCAGACCGTGGGATTTCATACAGACCCCTCAGACAAAAAAATCGCCCTCGAATTGATTGATCTGACCCATGACATCAAACTGCTCACTGCCGGCCTGTTCGAAAAGGACGCCTTTGCCGAGCATGAACACGCTGACTTCATCTCCTTTTTTTACGCCGACGTTCGCAAGCCGCATGGCATTGAAAATAGTTTCGCCGTCTTCGGTGGAGATGATAAACAGAACTTTCATTTTTCCCTCCGATTACAGATATTGATCCAAAAACGCCTCCATTTTGCTTGTCTCTATGGCGATGTTGAGGGGTACCCACTGGTTATCCAATAGGACATTGGTCGACCCTTTGAATTCAAGGGCGTACGGTTTCGCTTCTTCCGAATCCAGCGTGAATATTTTTACATCCAGTTTTCCATCGAATTTTTCCTTCATGTCGTTGGCTACGCCTATAGCCTTTCTGCATGAGACTCAACCGGGGTTGCCACTGTGAAATACGATCAAC
>CAZEIA010000114.1:0-11513 GCA_964512335.1 uncultured Desulfobacterales bacterium | reverse complement strand
TGATTTTTGAATCCGCCCCTCACCGTGCCAGCGGCCACGTCCGCCAGCCCGGAAGGACGGTGACGTCCGGCTGAAGATCGAAGGTGTCCCCCACTGGGCAGGACATATAGGCCCGGGACACCTGATTCGGACCGTAGAAATCCCGCAGCCGCGCGATCCCCTTCACGTCTTTGGCGGTGGGGCTTTCCCTGAGATTGCACTCCACGGGAAAAAGCGAGCCATCCTTTTCGATGAGAAGATCCACTTCATTTCCGGCCTGGCCGCGCAACACCAGAGGGGCATGGACGGCTCGTGCCAGTCGCTGTAGCGGACCCACTAGCCGACCTCACAGCTCCGCCCCCTCAGTTCCAGGCACCCTTGAAAAGGGAGCCCTGACTGACATTAAAGGGACTCGCGTCCGGCCTGGAGTACGGACCGAACGCGGGGTGTCCGGGCGATTCGCGTGCCCGATGAAACACGGAACCTGTCGTCAAGTGGGCCGCAGACGGTGCGGCCGAGGCATGCGGGTCAGGATCCGATTCGATGCAAGAGACGGCGGATGAATCCGGCGTAGCCTTGCCGTTCCCTCAAATGGCCTTGGGCCTCTTTCCTTCCGGAGTCGGCCCGCAAGCCCCGTTCGTCGTGCGGCACTGCGTCCTCAATGGCGTAGTGTCCGCCGCTCTCAGCCTCCGTTGACCGGGTTCCCAGGCCGGACAGGAGCGTTTCCACCATGTGCTCGAACCGCTTCTCTCGCGCCGCTTCCCGGGCTTCCTGCCCGGCCACATGACACTCGATCATGTTGCCGAGGCGCTCCATACTGGCCTCTAGAAGAGACATGCGTTCCAGGATCTCGGCCTCCCCGTGTTCTTCACTCTCCTCGGGAACATGGGGCAGCCCGCCCAAGCCCTCGCGCTCCTGGATAACCTGGGTCACCGTGGCCTCGTCGATTCGCGTGAGACCGTCCGCATACCCGTAGACCAGGGCCCCGTCGCAGAGGATGTTGATGAGCCGGGGAATCCCCCGGGAGGCATCGAAGATACGGCGCACGGCTTGGGGAGTGAAGAGTTCCGGGTCGTTCCCCCCGGCCACGTGCAGCCGGTGGCGGATGTACGCGGCGGTCTCCTGGTGGTCCAGGCTTCGAAGGTGGTAGTGCACGGTCACCCGCTGGACGAACTGCTCCAACCCCTTTCGGCGCAGCTTGGCCTTGAGGTCGGGCTGTCCGAGCAGGATCATCTGAATGAGATGCTCCTTCTGCGTCTCCAGGTTGGAGAGCATGCGTAGCTCTTCGAGAGTCGCCACGGGCAGGTTCTGGGCCTCGTCGATTATGAGCACCACCCGGCGCCCGGCGGCATACTGATTCAGGAGGTAGTCGTGAAAGGCGTCCAGCAAAGAGGCCTTGTCCGGGCCGGCCGGGGTGATCTCGAATTCGTCGCGGACCCGCCGAAGAAACTCGATGGGCAGTAGGCTCGTCTGGTTGAGGACCGCCGTGACCACCTCCTTGGGGACCTTCTGCATGAGTACGTGCATCAGGGTGGTCTTTCCCGCGCCGATCTCACCGGTGATAACCACGAACCCCTTGTTCTCCTGAACGGCGTACTCCAGGTGGGTGTAGGCCTCTCCGTGGGGCCCGCTCATGAATACGTAGGACGGATCCGGGGTCAGGCGGAAGGGGTTTTCCCTGAACTGGTAGAATGTCTCGTACATCGGTTCGAATAGAATCCTGGTTGCTTCCACAGCTTCCCCCGCCTTCTTGAAACACGACAGTGAATGCTGTTCTAGACCGGCTTTGTTAAGAAAGGCTGAGCAAAGCATTACAAATCGGTTAATTTATTCCCGCTCTGAGATCCATACCTCCGGCCGGTGCTAATTCCCTTTGTCGATGGTCTCTTCACCTCCTTCTCAACCTTGCTTTTCATTTTGGCTCGGCTTTAAGAATCTGAAGTTTCATGGTTTTTAATGGCGTCCGGGCTGGCCTCCTTGTCTGGCGGTGTGAGTGAACGATGTTCAAAGGAATTTGCTGGAAGTGTTAATAAAACAAAGACTTAAGGTGTGCGATGGCGTTATTGTATAATTGTTTGGAATCATTCGCAAAAGAGGGATACGGTAGAGCCTGGATTATGGTTTTTAAAAAAAACAACATTTTATAAATGAAAACGAGTCCTAGCTATGGTTTTATTGCTTCATTACAAAATCAATGATACGCATAACGTAGGCTTAATATGTTTATAATATACCTACTAATTAGAAAATTCAAAGCTTATTTTGACCATTGCAGAAAAGGTGAAGAACGGAGCGCCTGGTTCATCTACTCCCTCTTCGCCGTCATCCTCCCATTCACCTCTTCCAAAATATCCAACCTTTTGCGCTGCCACCACACCGTCTTTGGGCTTACTCACATTCACAGGAGACGGTTTTACACTTTCATGGCCTTCACCAAAATCCCCTGGGACCGCCTCTGGAAAACCTTCAGGCAGGCCGATCCGGAGACCCTTCATACACCGGGTCCTGGGCCTGGATGCCCCAAGGGGCCTATCCGACTACCTGCTCAAGGAGGCGGAGATCCCGGATTTCCCACTGCACCCCGGAATCGGAAAACTCGTGGTGCTCTCGACCGTCGAATTTCACGAAAATTTCACACGGCCTTCATCTTTTCTGAATAGCTCCGGGATACAATCCGACCCGTATGCTTGAATCAGGCGTCACGCACGCCGCGATCCCGGGTCCTTTGCCGGCCTGACATCAGGTACCGAAAGCCCGAACAGGAAAAGCAGATATTCCTGCTCGGGCTTTATTCATTTTTTGACTTTGCGTTAAGGGAACGTTAGGGGGGAATTCCCCCCAGAAAGGAACCCCCATGAGGCCTGATCGCATTCTCCTCATTGTGATCCTGCTGATCGTACTCTGCTCCCCTGCGCACGCTGCGCTGATACTTCAGGACGGATCGTTTGAAGGTACGATCTATGACGCAAGCAATTATCAAGGTGCCGGTTTGTGGCACGGTTACCAAGTCACGCAGGTCTATGATCAATCGGTAGCCATAGCCGGGGACCATTACATCCAACTCGACGGCACCTCCAGCTACCTGTACCAGATCTCTGGGCAGGTAAACGGCGTCCCCGGAAGGATTCAGGCAGAGCTGTGGCTGGCCCTGGAGGGGACAAAAACGGTCACTGTCGCCATTTATGGGACGAACGACCCCAATTCCACGTATCCCTCTTCCTCCAACTGGACATACGATGGCCTGGGGATGGATACGGCCGGCGGAACCGGCACAGACCGGGAGTGGAAGGACCGCTCGCCCTTTGTGGAAGCGAATGAGGGATACGCCTACTACATGACCTGGATCACAACCAGCAGCGAAAATGGAGCCTGGCTCGATGACATGTCCGTGACCGTCCCCGTTCCGGTGCCCGGCGCAGCCCTGCTTTTGGGCTCCGGGTTGCTTGGTCTTGCGGGATGGAGAAGAACCCGTCGGTCCTGATCCGACACGAGATCATCCTGTGGAGTGAGGCGGGGTCTTCAAACCACCCCGCTAGTTTTTTCATGAAGAAACAGCCCCCCATCTTTTCGCTTTGCCAAATCATCGCTCTCCTCTTTCTGGCATCCTGCGCCCACGCACCCGAGCAAACCACCCGAGCCCAGGGCCTCTACCACGAGGGGCAGGCTTTCCTCTCCGAGGGTCGTTTGGAAGAAGCGTTCACCCGGTTCTCGGAATCGCTCGCCTTGAGCCGGGAGGAGCAAGATCCCAAAGGCGTGGCCCACAACCTCAACGAAATCGGGATCCTTCAAACGCAGCGCCGGGAGTTCGACGCGGCCAGGGCCTTTTTCCTGGAGGCACAGGCGATCTACCGCGACTTGGACATGGCCCCCGAGGTGTCCAAGTCCCTCAACAACTTGGCCCTGACCCACGTCCTGGACAAAGCCTATGCCGAGGCCGCCGCGGTCTATGAAAAGTTGCTGGCGTGGGATGTTTCCACCGGCAATTCCCTGGGCGAAGCCATCACTCTCACAAACCTGGGTCACCTATACGAGGTTCACCTCCAACAACCCGGCAAGGCCCTGGCCGCTTATGAGCGGGCCCTGATCCTACTGACGGAGCTTGGCGAGGAAAAGCGGTCCGCTCTCCTGCAGGAACGTGTACAGCGGTTTTCTTCGGAAGGAAAGCAATCGATCAGTAGGTGAACGAGATCCCCAGGGAGTAGCTGTCGGTCTCGTAGTCGTAGCGGTAGGTGCGCTCGTCATCGTTGTTGGACGAGGCCTTGACGTGACGCCAGAGGGCCACGATGCTCCATGATTTGCCCAGCCTGTATCTAAGCTCCGCCTGGGTTTCGTGACGGTGCTCCCACTGCTCCTCTGCCTTGTAGGCACCATCCGCGAACTTGGCCGTCCGGTCGTCGTAGTCCAGGTTCTCGTAAGCGTGCGACACGGTGGCCGTGAGCGGAAACCAGGGGAGCGTGTAGGCGACAAAGGGCTCTACCCGGTAGGAGGTGTAATCGTAGAAGCCCGGGGTGAACACGTCGTCCGCCAGGGTCAGTGTGTTCTGGCCGTCGTAGTAGTTCTGGTTGCTCCGGTACAGGCCGCCCGTGAGCGTAATTCCCAGGGAAAGGTTTCGGGTGAAGCGGTACCAGCCGTTGAGCTCCAGCGTGTGCCAATCATCCCGCTGCTTCTTCCCTGTGAGCACCCCGTTTTCGTCCACCACGCGCTTGTCCTTGAGCCGCTTGTAAAGAAGTGAGTACTCCACCTGCCATGAGAATCCCGCCTCCTGGACCCACTCGTACCCCAGGCGGACGATCACGCCCCGGTAGTCCTTCGCGTCCCTTTCCGTGTCCAGACCGATGGCCAGATCCAGAAGGGAGTCGTAGTTGGGGTAGTGCCGCTCGTAGTACTGGACGCCTGCGTGAAGCGTCCCCGCGCCCCGCCTGAAACCCAGGTTTCTAACGTCGAAGTCCAGGCCGCCGCCCATGTCGCGGTAGTTGTAGAGGCCCTGGTCCCAGTCGTCGGTCTCAAGGTCCTTGTTGTAGGTCCGGGTGTGAAAAAGGGAAGGCGTGAGCGAGTAGCGCAAGCGATTTCCGAAGTCGAATCGCATGGCCGGCGTCATGGTGTGGGATTGAAACTCGGATCGCTCCCGGGGACCGATGTCATCGGAGTAGAAGTCCCGCTTCCTGGTATAGAGCCCGTCGTAGGTCATCAGGAGGTAGGTTTGATCCGCCACCCGGTAGACCGGGGTGATTACCCCCCTGGCCGTGCCTCCCCAGAGGCTGTCCGATCCCTTCAGCTCGGAGAGCGTCCCCAGGAGATCCACGTTCGCGAGCAAGAGGAAGCGGTCGTCGCCGGCCGTCTTCTCCGAGTACACGGCATCGGGTCTCTCAGGAAGACGATCCATGCGGTCAATCCGCTCTTTCGGCTCCTCCTCGGAAGACCCGATCACCGGGATCAGCACCAGAGACAATGAAACCATGACCGTGTTCAGAATTCCTCTGCAGCGTCCGTACCCCCTGACCCCCTTCAATCGGCAATTCCTCCAAATGACGTGTCGTTGTTCATCGGCGGGCTCCTCCTGCTCGCTGCAACCGCGCCATGCTTCCCCCTATTTCCAGAGCATGCGGGACATGGGGATGTAGACCACGTCCACGGGCTGGCTGAAGACCTGCTTATCCGCATCAATAGCGATCTCGAGGATATTTTCCCCGATCTGGGGCCCTCCGGGCTCGTTTACTCGAAGAGCGTCCCATATGTCCTTGAACGCCACACCGCTGTAGTCGCCCGAGGCAAGCCCCTGGTTGTCTGCACGGTCCCCGTCGCCCACCACGAAGAAGGCCACGTTCACGCTCCTCTCGGACCCGCCTGTCCGAAGGGCGTAGTGAAACCCGCCCGGATGTGAGGACGAACCGGCCGGGTCCTTCACCACACGGTACTGGCCGTCCATGAGCGGCGCACAACCCCAGGCGTAGTCCAACGTGTTGTCCAGGCCTCTCGATACCAAGGTGAGCTGCTCCTGGCGGATGGCCTGGACGGGTGCCGAATCCATCAGACTCTTAGCCGCAAACCACCGGGCTTCCTTCAGGGATTCTTCGGCCGGGTTGGTGAAGGCCACGGACATCTCGCCCAGTTCCGGGGCCCCGGCCGTGGTGGTGACAAACCGTCCGGCCTCGTTCTCCTGGGTGTCCAACCACTGGTTCCAGGGCAGGGTCTTGAGGTTCACCCCATCCACGGACTCTTTGAAGCTCGTCTGCCAGTCAATGGTGGAGATTCCTTCTAGGTCGCCGCTGCCGTCCCGCAGGCTCACGTTCAGGACCTGAACGGTCTGCTCGTCCGGCCGCAGCACGTACTGCTGCACCCTCACCCAGTGGCCGCTCCGGTCCTTGAGCACCCGGCCCGCCTGGGCGTCCGCCTTCTGGGTGAGCCAATCGTCCCGGACGCGTATGTCCCCGTACTCCAGGGCGTGGTCCACCTGCCGGCGCAGGTGCCCCTTGAGCCGCTCCCGGTGCATGGCCAGGATCTCCCTGTTCACGCGGTCCTCTTCCACCTGGACCGCATAGGCCATGAATCCGCTCTGGTTGATTCCTTCCATAGTCGCCGCATGGGTGTACACCCTGCTATGACCCTGAGAGTCCTGCCCCACGGTTTGAAGCCCGTGGCGGTACCCCGACCAGGATCCTGCAAAGCCGTTCGTGTATCCTTCGATGTCTAAAGCCCCCGGTTTGTAATCCCCCGCATTCACCAATGCAAGGAGATCCCCGTCCACCAGGGTGCTCTCCACGGCCTGATCCACTGTGGCGATGTCCACGAACATGTCTCGTGTTCCGGCCGCTGGGGCGTACTTGGGGCTTCCCGGTGTGAAGATGAGGTAGCTGTTGGCCAGGTCGAAGGTGTGGCCATCCCCTGACCCGTCCGGGTTCAGCCACCACTCGTAGATTCCCTCGAGATCGACATAGTCATAGCTCCCGTCGGTCCCGGAAAAATCCACAGAGGTCCAGGTCCTCCCAACTCCGGCCCCTGGGGACAGTCCCACGAGGGTGTAGAACCCGTCAGGCGGATTGGGCATGAAGGGAGGCAGGGGCGCCGTGGTGAACGGATGGTTGTTGACCAGGCCCACGTCCCCGTAACTGAAGGCGATCACCCCGTTCTTATAAAGTGTCGCTGCAAAAGATGCGCGTTCAGGATTGTCGATGAAGCGTATGTTGTCCCAGGTAACCCGGTAGTGGTCATCGGTCGCATCCACGCTGATCGATGCATCGGCCGGCTCTGCCGTAAAATCCGTCCAAAGCGGGGCCACTCTCGCTGGACCCTCCTGGAAAGAGCCGATGAAGGCACCCTGATCGGTGTTTGGAGACCCGTCCGGATTGGCCGGAAGCACTTCGTCCACATCCGCGGCCTGACCCAGGGCCAGGAAGCCCTCTGTACTGATGAAGAACTCGTCATAGTCGGTCCCATAGAAGGGAAACACAAACCCGGCCTCCGGCGGGATCTCGGCCACGCCCTTTCCCAAATCTCCTCCGCCTCCACCACCGTCGCCCATGTCGGCCTCGGGAATGTTGTCCTCCGAGGGGGCGGGTCTGTAGTTCAGGTGCTCCTGGGGATGCTGGTACCCCTGGGGAGCCGGCTCCGCCGGTGGACCGGCCGGAACAGGGGGCGACGGCGTCTCGTTTTGAAGAAAACGCGCTTCGCGCATTCTGCGGTCCCGATCGTCAGGACCCCCGCCCTGGCCGTGCCCGAATCCAGGACCGTCACCCGGCTCCTCATAGGCCTCCATGCCGCCGGGTATCAACGCCAGAAGATTTTGGACCGTCTGCCGGTTGTTCTCGTCCAGTTCCTCACGATTCAAGAGCTCCTGAAAAACCGCCACGGTCAGCCGGTACACGGCCTCCTCAAGGGAGCCCTGCCGATCCGTGCCAGCCGATCCGGCGGAAAGCCCCCCCACCATGGCGGCCAGCTGCTCGAGGGGAGTGCCCCCGTAGGCGCCGCCAGGATCCTTCAAGGCCTCCAGCAATTCGGAAAGGCCGGAGGCTGCCTTGAAGGCCTCGCTGTTCGGACCTAGACGAACCAGCAGGTCGTCGATCTGCCCTTCAACCAGTGCGAGTCCGTCGGAAACATCTCCCTGCAGAACTGCGCCAAGGGCCGGCCCCTGAAGGCCCAGGCAAAGAAAAAGCAAGGTGGTTACGGCCGCAGCCGCTGCTTTCGTTTTCATGTGATTCACCTGTTCAAGTGCGTGGGGTTGTAAAGGTTCTCGCGCGCGAAACACGGGAAGATATGGCTTCTAGCCATCCTGCTCAGCGCCGTGCGCTCTCCCGAAAACTAACCACCGGCCGCTGGGCTGTCAATTTAAAAAGCTTTTCCAAGTAGTTCCTAACAGAATTCTCATCACACATTGAAACATCGTGAACATTTCAGAAACTTGCGCCGCTCATCCAAAATCCACGAGATGAAAACACTAATGTAACAAACCCACCCTATTGTTTGGCTTTGCACCGGGGCTTCCCAACGCCTGGCACTAACCTCCACATCTCAGGATGGCCGAACTATGATCTCTTGCCTCCATAAAGGCTTCAGACTCAGGTACTCCGTGGATTCATCCCTCCGGATCCTTGCCGCTCTCACTTCCATATGCCTGGTCCTCACCGCTTGCATTTCCAGCCTTCCCTCCTTTTCCGACCCGAGCGAACCTCCGGCTCAAGCAGCCGAGGCAATCCAAGAGAAGGGTACCCGCAAGGTCGAGTCGTCCGCGGCCGCTCCCTTGGTGCAGGAGGCCGCGAACCTGGCCGGGCAAGGCAATCTGGACGATGCAATCGCCCTGCTGGACCGGGCCGTAGCCCTCGACTCCGGCTTTGCGCCGGCCTGGTTCAACCGGGCCCTGGTGAGGGAAGGGATGGGAAATATGGAGGCTGCAGCCGACGACTACCGGGCGGGGCTTCGCGCCGATCCCGGATACACTCGCGCAGCGGTCAACCTGGGAGGCGTGCTGTTGAGACAGGGCAACGTAGACGAGGCCATGGCCGTGTTCGACCTGGCCGTCGAACAGAACCCCCACGATGCATCGCTCAGATACAACCGCGGGGTGGTGCGGGCTCGAGTCGAGGAATATGACAAGGCCATCGCCGATTTCACCCGGGCCCTGGAGATCGACACGAAAATGGCCGAGGCCCATGTGAATCGGGGCCTGGCCTGGGATAAAAAGGGGTATTCACATTGGGCGATCCAGGATTTCACCCGGGCCATCGAGGCCGACCCCGATCTTGCCGAGGCCTGGCTGCACCGCGGGATCGCCCATCGCCGCCAGGGTGACATGGACCGCGCTCTGTCCGACCTGGAGATGGCCTTGAAGGCGGCCCCCCGCCTCACAGCGGCCCGCCTTCACCGGGGAGGGATATGGGCCCTTCGAGGGGAATTCGACCGGGCCCTGGACGACTACTCCCGGGTCCTCGAAGAGGCCCCGCATTCGGCGGCCGTTCTCACCGCCCGCGGGCAGGTCCGGCACCTGAAGGGAGACCCGGCCGGGGCCGTGGAGGACTACACCCTGGCCCTGGAGATCGACCCGCAATACAGCACAGCGTATGCATACCGGGCCGAGGCCTTCGAGGCCCTGGGGCAGGGGGACAATGCCCGGGCGGACCGTGACAAGGCCATGAATCCGTAAGGAAGAAAATGGATTTCCATATTTTTCATGCGTGGGACCGGTTCCAACAAAAAAATGATTTGCCCTTGATGTTTTCCTAACAAATCGGCGGTTGACTGGGCCCCATTGGATTTGAGCCGCCCCGCGAAAGGGGCCTTTCGGGAAACCCCACGAGGACCGCGTCATGTTACGTTTTCTGCTGATCGCCATCCCCCTGATACTGGGCACGGCCTCCCACGCCTGGGCGTCCACGGACCGGCAGGCGTCTTCCGGGGCCGCGGTCGCCTTTGAGGAGGGCCTGGTCTCGCTCCGGGAGGGAAACGCGCCCGTCCTATCGGTCCTGGAGGCCCTGTCCGAGGCGGCGGGGATCCACATCTTTCTGTTCGAACCCCTCGGGACTGAGCGCGTGCGCGGCCCCGCCGAGGGCATGCCCCTGGAGCAGTTCCTGGGGAGCGTCCTCAAGGGGACCAGCCACGCCGTCCTCTATGGGCCCTCCACCCCCCTCAGCGTCTCCACCCCTGTCATGACCGGGTCTTCGGAGCAGGAGGCCGGTCCGGGCGTGACCGAACACGCGGGCGGAGACCATGCCCTGCCCGGCGGAACCGGCCACGGGATCCCCACCGGCACGGCGGGACCTCCTTCTCGAATCCACGCCGTGGCGTCGGGAGGACTCCCGGCGGAAGTGGCCGCACTCAGGGGCCTCAGCAAGACGCCGGCCCGGGTCAGTGCCCCGGGTGTGAGCGGATACGGGTTTTCCTTGAATGCCTTCCCGGGAGGGGACACAGCTCCGGCCCCGGCCTCTGCCACGGCCTCGGTGTCGCCGGGCGTCCCAGGCGTTGCATCCGGCAGCGGGGCTCCGAAGGGAATCGAAGAGAAGCCCCCCGAAGAGGCGGGCATGCAGGGGCCCACAGGCCCCCCGTCAGATTTCGTGCAAAAGGCGAAGGCCCAAACTTACCAGGAGGCCCTGGCCGACACCATCGCCCGGCTGGAGGCCCGCATTCAGAGCGGCGAGTCCGATGTGGAGTATGCGCGCTGGGCACAGGTCCGCGGCGACGGCTACGTGATCCACGACCGGGACCGTCTCGCCTACTACCAGCAGTTGCAGGCGGGGGGTCTATAAAATAGGGCCCCCGCCTTTTTTTACGAAGAATTCATTTGGAGCGCATACGCACGAAACAAACCGGGGGTACCATGGCCTCACGACGATCGGGAAAGCAGACCGGTTGAGGCAACAAGGCAACAACCCATACTCGGAATCACCAGGTGGAAATGAAATCAGCAGAAAGCGGCATCAAGCGAATTACCTCCCGGGAGGACAAACTCAACATCCTCTCCGGCCTCCTTCAGACCCTGAAGGATGACGGGTTCACCGGGTACATAAAGATCAACTTCACCCAGGGGAGCATCGGACGGGTGGAGAAGTTCGAGGAGATCCTGAAGAGGAACTGATGCCCCGATGGCCGGGGCGGGAACGAACGACAACCGGGGTCCTTTGCTGGCCTGGCCTCACCAGGCACCAGAAAGCCCGAGTCAAGAGCATGCCGCATGCACTTGGTTTGGGCTTTTTTTCGTTGTGCGGCCGCTCCATGGGCGGAAAGGAGGTGATCGGAAAAAGGGACTCGGCAGCAGTTATGGAAGACAGACGTTGATTGAAACGCTAACGAACATCATCTGCTCCAGAAAAAGCCAAAACCCGGGTAACCGGGTGACGGAAAGCCACGGGTCCAACGCACGATCACCACTGGACGGCCGGGCCGCCTGAGAGAGACGGAACAAACGAAATTCCCATCATTCTCTGGAGGGATGAATCATGAAAAAGTTATTTGGGGTTATCTGCGCCGCCATGCTTGTCTTCGGCCTTGCCGGGCAGGCAGCGGCGGCTTACGACAAAGGCACCCTGGTGCAGGTCATCTACGAGGGC
>CAZEIA010000113.1:0-11657 GCA_964512335.1 uncultured Desulfobacterales bacterium | reverse complement strand
GGGGCTGAGGCCGTCAAGTTCGACAAAAAGCGGCACAAGGTCTCCTCCACCCGCCTTGCCATGGGCACTGTGGTGTCATTGACCCTGATCCACGAATCCAGGGACGAGGCCCAGGACGCTCTGGGACGAGCCTTTGAGGAGATGGACCGCCTCTCCGGACTCCTCAACCGATACGATGGAACCACCGCGGTAGGCTGCCTGAATCAGGAAGGCCGCCTTTCGGCCTCTCCTCCTGAGGTCCGGGAGGTGGTATCCAGGGCGCTTCAATATCACGGCCTGACGGGCGGCGCCTTCGACATCACGGTCAAACCCCTGGTTGACCTGTTCAAGGAAAAATACGAAAACGGGCAATCCATCGACATCCCTCAAGCAGATCTTGACCGGGTACTGGAACTGGTGGACGCCCGGGCCGTTCAGGTTCGGAACGAAGAAATCCTGTTTTCAAGACCCGGCATGGGACTGACCCTCGACGGCATCGCCAAAGGATACATTGTCGACCGGGTCTCGGAGTACCTGGTGAAAAGGGGAATCCGGAATCATCTGGTGAATGCCGGGGGAGACATACGCACCAGCGGAAACCGCATGGACGGGAAGCCCTGGGCCGTAGCGATAGAGGACCCGGAAAAACGGGGCGAGTACCCCGATATCCTTCACATGAAGGACGGGGCCGTGGCCACCTCCGGGAACTATGAAATCTACTTCGACCGCGAAAAAATGGTCCACCACATAGTGGATCCAAAAACGGGCGTCTCCCCCCGTCTGAGTACAAGCGTGTCGGTCCGGGCGCAAACGGCCATGGACGCCGACGCCCTGGCCACAGGCCTCTTCGTCATGGATCCGGCTGAAGGATCGCGCCTCATAGAATCGCTTTCCGAGGTCGATGCCCTGGTCATTGCCCGGAGAGGAAGTCAGTGGTCGTCCGAGGGGTGGAAGACCGGAACCAGATAGTACTTTCGATTTTCCTTAGGAGTTCGGAAAACGTCTGAGGGGCTATGGCCGATATGGCGACGCCCCTCATGTTTTTTGCCATGGTGTCGGCATCTCCCGGTCTCAGCAGATCCGCCTTGTTCAGGGCCAGCAGGATGGGGATGCGGTCGAGGCCCAGATCCACCAGAACCTTTTCCACGGTCTCCTTTTGCTCCTCCATGCGGGGACTGCTTGCATCCAACACATGCAGCAACAGATCCGCATCGTGGAGTTCCTCCAGGGTCGCCGCAAACGCCTCCAGGAGGTCATCAGGCAGGTCCCTGATAAATCCCACTGTGTCGGTGATGACCGCCTCCCGCTCCCTGGGAAACCGCAAACGCCGGCTGCTGGGGTCCAGGGTGGCGAATAAACGGTCTTCAACCGCCACCCGGCTGTTGGTCAGCGCATTCAAGAGGGTTGACTTGCCTGCATTAGTGTATCCCACAATGGAAATCACGGGAATCCCGCGGTCCCCGCGGAGCTTCCTTCGCCCCTCCCTCTGACGCTTGATCTGCTTCAACTCGCGGTTCAACCGGGCAATACGCTCCCGCACGCGCCTTCGGTTGATTTCCAGCTTGGTCTCTCCGGGACCTCGTCCCCCGATTCCGCCGGTCAACCTGGACATTGCCGTGTTCTTGGTGGCAAGCCTCGGGAGCAGATACCTGAGTTGAGCGAGTTCCACCTGTATCTTGCCCTCCCGAGTCACTGCCCGCCCGGCAAATATATCCAGAATGAGCTGGCTGCGATCGATGATCCGAAGATCGGTGAAGTCAGTGAGGCTCTTGACCTGGGCCGGGGTCAGCTCGTTGTCGAATATGAGCAGGTTGGCGTCGTTACGCAGGCAGCTGAGCACAAGCTCACCCAGCTTACCCTTGCCTATCAGAAACCGAGGATTCGGCCTTTTCACCTGCTGGACCAATACATCGCACACCGTCACGTCGTTTGATCGTGCCAACTCCCGCAATTCCTCCAAAGATTCGCGAGCGCCGGCCGGGGAGCCCTGGACCACGGCGACAAGCACGGCCCGCTCTTCCCCTTCCAGGCTGCGGCCCCCTTTTCCGGTCCGTGACAGTTCTTCCTCCACGGAGCGGATCAGGGCCGGGCAATTGAGGTGCATACGTCCCGTGTCCGGATAGGTGGTGACCTGCCAGCCTTCCCCTGCAATGTTTTTCGGCAGGATATGGGCCACTGAAATGGCCCCTGGAATGCCCCCATCCTCCACCTGGACGGACACCATCAGATCCAGCCCCAGGAGGACAAGATCAGTGAGGTCCTCACGGGAAAGGGGCTCTTTGTTGAGGTGCGTATGAACGCACCGTAGCCCCTTGAGGCGTCCGGGGGCCAGGCGAACCCTTCCCAGATCGGGGATCCAGATGTGAGAGCGGTCTCCGACCACCACAAAGGCGATGCGGCCCTTACGTGTTATGAGGAGGGCCACCTGCCTCTGCATCTCATGGGAAAGCGAGGCGATATACCGGGCGAGTTCCGGGGAGATGACTTCGGCCTCGGGCACTTTTCTGCGATAGAGCCGCTGGAGCCGTTTCATCTGATCGGCCTTCAGGCCGGATGTTTTGCCGTAAACCCGGTCTATGGTTCAGCTTCCTTTCCGGAGGTAACTAGACCTCTTCCGGGATATAGCTCTGAAATCGCGTGTGCTCCGCCTCGAAGGTAAGTCTGAAGTAACCTGTAGGACCGTTCCTTTGCTTTGCAAGGATGATTTCGGCGAGGTTACGGTTTTCGTCCGTGGTGGGGTGGTACACTTCATCTCTATAGATAAACGCAATCACGTCTGCGTCCTGCTCGATCGCCCCGCTCTCCCGAAGGTCCGAGAGCTGGGGCCGCTTGTTGGGCCGGTCTTCCACCTTCCGGTTGAGCTGGGATAGTGCGAGGACGGGGACATCCAGGTCCTTGGCCAGCGCTTTGAGATACCGGGAAATCTCGGAGATCTCCAACTGGCGGGATTCCGCGCTCCTTCTACCCTGGATGAGTTGGAGATAGTCCACGATTACCATGCACAGGTCGGTCCTCTTGCTCAGACGACGGCATCGGGCCTTCATGTCCAGGACGCTCATGCCGGAGGTGTCGTCGATGTAGATCGGCAGCTCTGAGAGTTGATTCGCCGCCTCGGTCAGCCTGGACCAGTCCCGATCGTTCAGATGACCGGTCCTTAGCTTGGATGCATTAATGCGGGCCGCCAGTCCCAGCAGCCGCAGGCCCAGATGAAGCTTGCTCATTTCCATACTGAAAACAGCTACGCCTTTTCCCGTCTTCCTGGCTGCGTTGTACCCTATGTTCAGGGCCAGAGCGGTCTTCCCCATGCTCGGCCGGGCCGCAATGATAATCAGGTCGGAGCGTTGCAGCCCGGCGGTTAGCCTGTCGAAATCCTCGTACCCCGAGGGGATGCCCGTTATGAAACCTTCGGACTCGGACACGCTCTCCAGCTTTCGAAAGCTGTCCTTGATGACCGTGTCCATGGGGGTGAGGCCTTCACCGGCCTTTTCCTCGGCAATGTCGAAGATAAGCTGTTCGGCCATGTCAAGGAGTTCACCGGAACTGTCCCAACTCTGAAAACAGGAGTCTGAAATAACGGAGCAATTCCTGATGAGCTTTCTACGAATGGAGAGATCACGAACAATGCGGGCGTGATGAAGGACCCCGGCGGAAGTGGACACGGACTCGGCCAGCGTGGCCAGGTACTCGGTACCGCCGGCCTTATCCAGGAGACTATGGTTTTTCAGTTTATGGGTGAGGGTGATCAGATCGACCGGTTCACTGTTGTTGTAAAGCAACGCCATGGCGGCGAACAGGTGGCCGTGGGCTTCGCGGTAAAAATCCTCCTCCGACAGGATGTCCATGATCTGATTCATGGCATCGTTGTTCACGAGGATACCGCCGAGTATGGCCTGCTCCGCCTCGAGGTTCTGCGGGGGGACCTTCAGGGGCGCCTGTGCCATGGTCTCTTCGGGTCTTGCCATAACTTTGCTTCCGGAACCGTCGGCGTTCCTTCAGAAAAAACCTGCGCACTGAACCGGAGGAGGCCCTCTTCGACTCAGGCCTTGGGTTCTTCGGGCGATACCACCACCTTGATCCGGCCGCTCACCTCCTGATAGATCTTCACCGGCACCTCGTATTCCCCCACGGTCTTGATGGGCTTGTCCAGAAGAATCTTTCTGCGGTCCACAACCACGCCCTGCTTTTCCATCTCTGCGGCCACGTCCATGCTTGTTACCGATCCGTAGAGTTTACCCTCTTCGCCGGCTTTCTGGGAAATGGCAACAGTCATTTCGGCCAGCCTGTCCTTGAACTGCTCGGCCTCTTCCCGCGCCTTCAACTTTCGGACCTCTATCTTACGCTTCATCTGCTCGAACATCTTGATGTGTCGATCCGAGGCCTCAAGAGCCAACCCCCTAGGAATCAGGTAGTTACGGGCGTATCCCCTGGCGACATCAACCACGTCGCCTTCCCAGCCCAGGTCTTCAATGTCTTTTCTTAGAATCACCTTCATGGCACTTCATCTCCAATCGTTAGAAACCGCCCGTCTCCGGAACGGCTTCTATTCGACACAGCCGGGCCACCTTTACCTGATGGTGGACGTCGTGAAGGGCAACAGGGCGATATTCCTCGCGCGCTTGATCGCCACCGTCAGTAAACGCTGGTGCTTGGCGCAGTTCCCGGAGATACGGCGGGGAATTATCTTACCCCTTTCAGTCGTGAAGTATCGCAGGGTCTTAGGATCTTTATAGTCGATGGGTAGGTTGCTGTCCGCACAGAAACGGCAGACCTTCCTGCGCTGAAAACTCGGGCGACGGCCTCGAAAACCGGGTCTAGCCATTTGATTCCCCCTCTGTCGATTCGGTGTTGCCGGATTCGTCTACCTGCTCTTCATCCGAGATCTCTTCACCGGCAGGGGCTTTTTTGTCCTGCGCCTCCATTTCCTTCCGGATCAGCTCTTCGGGATCCACCGCATCGTCAAGCTTAACGGTCATGGACTTCAAAACGCGTTCGTCAAGCTTGAGAAGGCGCTCGAGTTCCGAACTTGTTCCCCCCTCGCCGCAGTAGTTGAGCAGCACGTAGCTGCCCTTCTCCTGCTTCTTGATGGGGTAGGCCAGCCTCTGCTTGCCCCACTCCTGGGCCTTGACAAAGACCCCCTTCTGCTTTTCAATCACCTCTTTGGTCCTGGCGAGGACGGCCTGGTATTCCTCATCGCTCAGATCGGGGTTGACGATGAAGATAGTCTCGTAATACCTCATGAACAGTCTCCTTTCGGGCGTTTTCCCTTTCGGGAACATTCTGGCCCCGCCCCTGACGGACACACTTGGCGTCGAACGGACGGGACAAGGAGAAAAATGTGATAAAATGAAACGTAGTTATCTATCAGGCGGTTCGGTTGCTGTCAAGCGTTTAGTGCCTTACTTCTGAAAAGCTGTTACAAAAAAAAGAAGTGTTGAAGTTGAGATATCCTTTATCCTCTGTTTTATTGAAAAAATAATAATATTATCTCCCAAACCAATGGAGACGCCCATGTTACACAAAGAGCTGCAAACCGCGCGGGAGGCTGCACGCCTGGCAGGGGACATCCTCGTCCGAATGACCAACCGAGCCAACCGCATAGAAAAAAAGGGGGAAATCGACCTGGTTACCGAGGCCGATCTGCTGGCGGAGAAGGCGATCCTGGGGCTGATCCACACCCGCTTCGGCAGCGACGCCATCCTCTCCGAGGAGTCCCCGGCGCGCACCGGCTCATCCGGCAGGACCTGGATTGTGGATCCCTTGGACGGGACCGTCAACTTCGCCCACGGCTTCCCCTGCTACGCAGTGTCAATCGCCCTGGAAATAGACCATGACCTCGTCCTCGGCGTGATAAGGGATCCGGTCAGAGGGGAACAGTTCGAGGCGGTAAAGGGCCAGGGGGCCTTTCTGGACGGCGAGCGCCTCGCAGTATCGGAGTGCCGGGAGCTGAACGACTCCCTCCTGTGCACCGGCTTTCCCTACGACATCCGTGAGGAGCCCGAACAGCTCCTTCGCCTCTTCAGGACGATGATCCTTCGAGCCAGAGGCGTCCGCCGGCCGGGTTCAGCGGCTCTTGACCTTTGTTTTGTGGCCGCGGGCAGGGCCGACGGTTTCTGGGAAGAAAAGCTCCACCCCTGGGACACGGCCGCGGGCGTCCTTCTGGTACAAGAGGCCGGAGGGGTCGTCACAACGTTTGAAGGGACCGCCTACCGGCCCGGCGACCCAAGCCTGGTAGCGGCGAACCCTGTTATTCACTCGGCCATGCTCGAGGCCATATCCGAAGACATCGGGGGCCCTTTCAAGGCCCGAAACCGCTGAAAAGCCTTTGCCGCCTCTTTCTGAAATTCGATTTCCCTGCCGCGGTACCGTGGTGAAAAGTGGAACAAGGTGAAGGCACGGGCTCCGGCCCTTCCTGCAAGGCCCCCGGCCTGCTCTGCGGTCAGGTGCTGCTTCTCCTTCGCCTGGATCTCCTCGTCTGAAAGAAAAGCCGCCTCGATGAACAGGTGGTCTACACCCGACGCAAGCCCCACTATGCGGTCGCAATTTTCCGGAGCGGCGCCGGCATCGGTGACGTAGGCGATACGTTTTCCCGGTGAGATACGGGCGATGCGGTGAGCCAGCTCCCCCAGCTCGAATCGTCTTACCCTATTAGTACCCTGCATCTTGCCCCAAGCTATCTCAAAAACGCTTTCAGGGTCCTTTCCTTCATAAAGAGCCGCCTTGAATTGATCGATCCAGGGCCCTACCGGCAGTCCCAACCCCATTAAGGCCGCTTTGTCGATGTTAATGTGAAAACGCTCCTTCAGGGCAAAGGCCAGACAAGGAATGTGGTGGTCCAGAATAGCCGCCTCCACGCTGAACCGGGATTCCTGTAAAAGCAGACCTCGGAATGTGGCCCGCCTGTCCCCCCCGGCCGGTTGAAACCGCCGCCTGGATGAGTACGTGCGCGTCAGCATTGTGTGAGGTCGGACCTCGGTCACCTCCAGGACAAGCTCGTTGGTGAAATCTTCCACCAGATTCCACGTATATCCTGCGAGCCTCCCCTCGATACGATCGAAAAACCCGGACGGCCCATAGATGTGAAGGGTGCGCCCGCGTCCCAGAAAAAGGCGAAGGAGGGTGTCAAACCCGATGAAGTGATCCACATGCGTGTGTGACACAAAAACGTGGGTCACGGAAAGAATTTCACGGGAAGTCAACCGGGCAAGGTCCCCCAGATCAAACAGCAGCGACCTCCGTTCAAAGTGGAAAGGCACAAAAACGCCCGGGTCCCCGAAAACATCGTTGATCAGTCTTGGACGAAATGCAGGTCGCATCCCTTCACCCTTTTGGCCTCGTGTACGCCCGCCCCTGGAGCTGCATTCGGCGGACGGTGATGCGTATCAACTCTAAGAACTCAGCGCGCCGCAATCCCAAACAAACCCGGATAAACGAAAAGCATTTTGTCTTTCGTTTTTATACTGATACCCGCGACCATCCGGCGTTGACAAATCCTGCCCTCTGTGAGAACCTTCCCGAACCATCCTGCACACCTACAGGCCCATCCCCCTTCGGGAGAGAAGTCCATGACGTTCATCAAAAAGGATCTCATAGACCGCGTGATCGATAATGTCCACTTCATGAATCGGAGAAAACGGAAGGGCCAGCAGTTCCTGTTCCCTGAACTGGATTATACACCTCTCACCCGAAAACGGGCAACCGAGCTCGTCAACTCCACACTGGAAATCATCAAGCGGGCCCTGGAAAGGGGTGATTACGTCCGCATACGCGGGTTCGGCTCCTTCCACACCGACTTCAAATGGGCGCGCCGGAAGCACAATCCAAGAACCGGCGAATCCATCATTGTAAACTCCAGGCGCTATGCGAAGTTCCGCACATCGTCCCGGCTGAAACGCCTGATCAATCCTGAATCGCTCAACTCAGGTCGATGAAAGTCATGAAATCCAACCGCTTGCCGGCCAAGGTATTCCTCTTGAACCTGTTCCTTGCAGCCCTCATCACGGGCTTGTTACCCCGGCCTTTTCCGTCGGCCCTCGCCGATGAATCCAAAGCAGCCCCCTTGGATCGCGGGATATCAGTGGCGCCACAGTACACGGGAGTGATCGTTCCTGCGGGTCGGGACGTGAGCATGGATCTCACCCTGGAAAACAGAGGGGCCGGGTCCGAGAGCGTCCTCGTGTCCTTTCCCCGGACGCCGGAGGGCTGGAAGATCCGGGTCAAGACTTACGCATTCGAGGTCACGGGTGCGCACGTCCCTGCCCAAGAGGCCCGAACCCTTACCCTTGCAATAGAGCCCGAAGGGGATGTTGAGCCGGGCGAGTATGTGTTTCCCATCGAGGCCCGCAGTGAAGACAATTCGCTGACCGCATCCGCCCGCCTCATGATCAGGGTCGCAACCAGCGAAGAAGTCTGCGAGGCCGACGGGGTTGTACTTTCCACTTCTTATCCCGTACTCGAAGGGCCCACGGACGCCGGGTTCGAATTCTCCGTGGACCTAGAAAACAGGCTGAACACCGACTCAACCTACAGCCTGAAAGCCGAAGGCCCCAAGAATTGGGGGCTGCGCTTCAAGCCCGCCTACGAAGACAAGTACATCTCCAGCCTTCACATTAAGGCCGGGCAGAGCCGCAGCGTGGGCGTGGAGGTAAGGCCCGGCCAAGGGGCGGATCCGGGCAGGTACCCCATTCGAGTCGAGGTGGGGTCGGACCGGGCACGAGCACAGGCCGAGTTCGTTGTCGTGCTGACCGGCACCCACAAGATATCGGCAGGGACGGCGGAAGGGCTTCTGTCTTTGGACGCCGACCAGGGCAAGACAGCCAGGCTGTCCCTGTACGTGGAAAACAACGGCTCCGCCGTCCAGCGTGACATCCGTTTTTTGTCCTTCAAGCCGGAAAACTGGGAGGTGACCTTTGAACCGGAATCCATCGATATCCTGGATCCCGGCGATGTTCGGCAGGTGGAGCTTTTTGTAACACCCGCGGACCGGGCCCTTGTGGGGGACTATTCGGTGAGCGTATCGGTCCAGGGGGAAAGAGTATCAAGGGGCCTGGAGCTCAGGGTTACTGTCAAGGCCTCGACCGCCTGGGGCTGGATCGGTGTAGGCGTCATCCTGTTTGTGATTGCAGGCCTTGCGACGCTTTTCATCCGGCTGGGAAGGCGATGAAATGGAGCGGGAGACCGTCATTCGGACATTGGGCCTGACCAGAAACTACGGGCGGATCCGGGCCGTAGACGACCTGAACCTCGAAATCCGGCGGGGGGAGATCTTCGGCTTCCTGGGGCCCAACGGGGCCGGCAAGACCACAACGATACTGATGCTGCTGGGGCTTACGCGGCCCTCCGAAGGAAAAGCAATCGTCTGCGGATTCGACCCCGAGCGTGAGGCCTGCAGGATAAAGCAGCAGGTTGGGTACCTTCCGGAAAACGTGGGGTTTTATCCGGACCTTAACGCCGTGGAAAGCCTTTGGTACATTGCCGACCTGAACGGCATCAAGCGTGAAGCGGCCCGAAGACGCATTGAAAAAGCCCTCCAAACCGTGGATCTGGCCGAGGGTGAATCCCTGAAAAAAAAGGTCGGAACATTTTCCCGCGGCATGAAACAGCGGCTCGGCATCGCCGAGGTGCTCGTCAAACAGCCGTCGGTTCTCATCCTGGATGAACCCACACTGGGCCTGGACCCGGAAGCTGCCCACCGCATCATCGAGCTGATCCGGAACCTCAGCAATGACAGGGGCATAACGGTCCTCCTGTCCTCCCACCACCTGGAACAGGTCCAGCGGATCTCCGACCGGGTGGGCATCATGATCCGAGGAAAACTGGCGGCCCAAGGCTCCGTAGCTGAACTGGCAGACAAGCGGTTCGGCCTGAAAGGCGACAAGGCCACCCTCGAGGAGATCTACATGGACTGTTTCGACCTGAATTGAACGCGAACCCGTCTATGAGTTCTTGAAACGCCTTCAATAAGGGATGATACCGCATGAAAGGCATGCTGGCGATATACAGGAAGGAGCGGGCCGACCATTTCAGCAGCTACCGCTTTCTCATCCTTTTCGCCCTGATCTGCATGGTCAGCTTCATCACGGCCTACATGGCCGGCATAAGCCTCCGGGATAACCTGGAAGGGGTTCCGAAGCCGGGATTCGTGTTTCTGCTCCTGTTCAACACAGCCGGGGGCCTCTTTTCACTGGTCCAGTTCGTTGCGTTTTTCGGACCACTGGTGGGGCTGATCCTCGGGTTTGACGCCGTCAACCGGGAGCGGGCCCATGGAACCCTCATCAAACTGATCTCCCAACCCGTTTTCCGGGATGCGGTAATAAATGGCAAGTTTCTGGCGGGCATTACCACCATAGCCATCATGCTGGTGTCCATTGTTCTCATGGTGTCGGGGCTCGGCCTCTCCCTGCTGGGAATCGTGCCCGGTATCGAAGAGGTCTTGAGGCTCACGCTCTACCTGATCCTGAGCATAATCTATATTGGTTTCTGGCTGGGCCTTGCCATGCTGTTTTCCATACTGTTCCGCAGCATCCCCACTTCCGCCCTGGCCTCAGTGGCATTATGGATCTTCCTCTCCTTTTTTGTCTCCATGGGAGCCGATGTGCTCGGCAACGCCTTATCTCCGGTGAACAGGGGCCGGGACATCAGCCGCGACGCCCTCATCAAAAACGCCCGCATAAAGGAACAGGCCGGCCTGTGCTCACCAATGGTCCTGTACTCAAAGGCTGCAGTCACTCTCATCGATCCCTTTCAGAAAACCACCAGTGCCGTGGTGCTCATGGGCAAGCGGGAGCGGATCTCGGCCGGACGCTTTCAAAATCCCCTTCCCCTTGGGCAAAGCCTGGTCGTGGTCTGTCCCCATATTGTGGGGCTTCTGGCGGTCACCATGGTTTGCTTCGGCATCTCTTACACGGTTTTCATGGTGCAGGAGATTCGAGACTGATTCACCACTAAAAGCATGAAGAACAGAAAGGAGGATAACATGGCTGACAAGATCAAAATCTACGGAAAATCGGGGTGACCCTACACCGAACGAGCTCGTGAAGCTCACCCGGGGCATGACTACCTGGATGTCAAGAAAGACCGGAAAATCCTGGATGACATGCTCGTCTTATCCAAGGGTCAACGCAAGGTGCCCGTAATAGTGGAAGGTGAAAAGGTGTCCATAGGATACGGCGGCACATGAGGAGTTTGACGAAAGGACCGGTCCGGTCCCGGACAACCCCCTGAAAAAGGCCGCGCTCTTTCGAGCGCGGCCTCAATGCGTTATCCGTCAGCGCCGTTGCCGAAAAACAACGGAAACACAGCTGTTCTACCTGAATATTATCCCGTCGCCTTCCACGTCCACGGTCACGCTATCTCCTTCTTGAACCGTTCCCTCCAAAATCTTCACTGCAAGCGGGTCCTGAATCATCTTCTGAATGGTCCGCTTGAGAGGGCGCGCGCCGTAGACCGGATCGAAACCCGTCCTGGCGATATACTCCTTCGCCTCTTCGGTCAGATCAAGGGTTATCTTGCTGTCGGCCAGCCGTTCTTCGAGCCGGGCCACCTGGATGTCGACAATCCGCTTGATTTCTTCGGTGCCCAGGGAATTGAAAATGATTATATCGTCTATCCGGTTGAGGAACTCCGGGCGGAAGGTGCTTCTCAGGGCGTCCATGACTCGATTTTCCACCTCCCCCTTGTCC
>CAZEIA010000112.1:3460-11741 GCA_964512335.1 uncultured Desulfobacterales bacterium | reverse complement strand
TACAGCCGCCAGGCGGCGCCGGAGAAGGAAGTTTTTCAGGTCAACTCCCTTGTGGAACAGGGACTTGGCCTTATTCGCGACCAGAAGCTGTTCATAAACATGGCTGTCAAAAAGGAGCTGTCCAACGAGATGATGCTGATTCACGCGGACAAGAATCAGCTCAGCCAGGTGATCATCAACCTGGTAATCAACGCCATTGATGCCATGGAAAGAAGAGGGACCCTGACATTTCGTACTTACAGGAACAAACCGGCCAGGAAAGTGTATGTAGAGATCTCGGATACCGGCGACGGCATTCCGGAAGAAAGCATCTCCAAGATCTTCGACCCGTTTTATACCACCAAAGGCGCAGGAAAAGGAACGGGCCTCGGATTGAGCACGGCATACGGGATAGTGAAAGAAAACGGAGGAGAAATATCCATCAAGGAGACAGGGCCGGAAGGCACGACCTTCTTGATCGAACTTCCCCTCTTTGTCCCTGAAAAAGGCGAACCGGCATCGTGAATTGAAATGGGCCCCGGCGGAAGACAGGGGCGCTTCATACCCCGGCATATTAATGCGGACTCATGGGAAAAGGAAACAGCGCGGTGAAAGAAAAGCTTATTAACAACACCCACTTTCATCCCCGCATTCTCGTTATTGACGACGAAGAGCGGATTCGGGACGGCTGTTACAAGGTCCTGACCGGCGAAGGATTCGAAGTAGCCCGGGCCGAAGACGGCAAGCGCGGCATCGAGATGATCGAGGAGACCCATTACGATATCATCCTGCTGGACTTGATGATGCCCGGCCTTTCCGGTTTCGATGTCTTGGCGCACGTCAAGTCTCTCCATCCGGATACCGTTATTATCGTGATCTCCGGGTATGCTACGGTCGAGCACTCCATCGAGGCCATGAAAAAAGGTGCGTTCGATTTCATACCCAAGCCGTTCGCACCTGACCAGCTGAGGCTGATTGTATACAAGGCCATGGAGTACACCCGAACGTTGCAGGACATTACCCACGAAAAGTCACGAATTCGGGTCCTCGTCAACCAGCTCGACAGCGGGGTCATGGCCACGGACGTCAACAAGAAGGTGGCCTTGGCAAATCCGGCTTTCCTGAAGATGATGCGCTATCACGGGGAACCGGTGATCGGCCGAAATGCGGACTCCTGCGTACGCCACGAAAGGCTGATGGAGATGATTGATCTGGCCCTCGCCATGCCGGAAGACCGGTTCGTGGAGCTGACCGAAGAGCTGAGCTTCGACGCCAACGGAGATGACCAGGAGTTGATCCTGGGAGCACGCTGCGTCCCCTTCCGGGACCGGCTCGGCCGCAACCTAGGCGCCCTAACGCTGCTTCACGACATCACGGCCCTCAAGAAAATGGACCGAACCAAGTCCGACTTCGTGTCCATGGTGGCCCATGAGATCAGGAGTCCGATGAACTCGGTGCTGGCCCAGCTCAAGGTGATAATGGACGGCCTGGCCGGAGAGGTCACTGAAAAGCAGAAAGAGATCCTGGATCGGGCCTCCCAGAGGATCACCGCACTCACCGACCTCTCATCGGAGCTCCTGGACCTTGCCAAGATCGAGTCGGGGCTGATAACCCAGGAAAAGGAGACCCTGGACATGGCCGAGCTCCTGGCGGACCAGACGGCCTTTCACGAGGCCAAGGCACAGAAGAAGGACATCCGGCTCGAGTTGGCGCCCCTGCCTGACTTGCCGCCTGTGGTGGTAAACCGGCCCAATATGGAAGAGGTACTCTCGAACCTCATCACCAACGCCATTCACTACACTCCGGAAGGCGGGCGGGTAACTGTTTCGGCCCGGGTCGAGGGGCACTACCTGCGCGTGAGCGTTCAGGACACGGGCTTCGGGATTGCCAGGGAGGAGCTGGATAAGATCTTCAATCGGTTCTACCGGGTCAAGAACGAGAAGACCATGTTCATTACAGGCACCGGACTGGGACTTCCCATAGTCAAGAGCATTCTAGAGGCTCACAACGGACAAATCCGCGTTGAGAGCGAACTCGACAAGGGGAGCACCTTCCACTGCTACCTTCCGCTCACCGGGGAGGAAGGGTGAGAGAAATGACCATCCTTGATCTCGAAAAGACGGATCCGATTTTTAGAAATGAACTGCTGGCGCAGCCTGAAGGCAGATTGTTTACCGCCTGTTTAGCCTGCAGGACGTGTTCCTTGAGCTGCCCTATAAAGGCCGTAAACACCCGTTTCGATCCAGCCCGGATCATCCGCATGGCTGTATATGGCTTCAAGGAGGAGATACTGGCAAGCGATTGTATCTGGCTCTGTTCCGGCGGCTACGCATGCCAGGAGAGCTGCCCACAGGGAGTGCGTATCACCGATCTCATTACGCTCCTGAAAAACAAGGCGGTTCAGGCCGGGCACGTGCCCGCCGGTATCCGTGCGCAGCAGGACGTCGTTAAAAAGGAGGGGCGCATCTACCCCCTGGACGATTTTGACAGCAAGAAACGGAAGAAAGCCGGCCTTCCGGTGCTGCCCACGCACTGCGACATAGCAGAACAGCTCTTTCCGTGAGATGTGAGGACGCCAAACCCGCTGGTCACAAACACAGGCTCTATCGACGAGCCACGAATACGAATCACGTTTATTTCGCCATGAGCTGTCAGCAACCTGTTATTCAGTCCTGTGAGCGAGGGTTGTGTTGAAGACTCCACTGCGTTACGCCCTTTTTCTGGGGTGCACCATACCTGCGCGCTCCCGGAACTACGAGATGTCCACCAGAAAGGTGGCTGAGAAACTGTCTATCGAGCTGGTGGACCTGGACCGGTTCATCTGCTGCGGTTTTCCCATCAAGAACTCCAATCGGGAGACCGCCGTGGTATTGGCCGCCTATAACCTGGCACTGGCACAACAAGAAGGACTTGACCTCTGCGCCCTGTGCAGCTCCTGTGCATCGTCATTGACGGAGACGGCCCATTATCTGGCAAAGGATGAAGAGGCACGGCAGGCCGTAAACAAACGCCTGGCAAAGGTCGGCGTCAAATTTGAGGGCGATGTCAAGGTCCGCCACTTCGCCCGGATTCTCTATGAAGAGATCGGGCCTGAAAACATCAAACCCCTCTTGACCAGGAAGCTGGAAGGTCTCAGAATCGCCAGCCACTACGGGTGTCATTATCTGAAGCCGTCTGAGATATACGACCACTTTGATGACGTGGACAACCCACAAAGCCTGGATACCCTCGTGGCGTTGACCGGAGCGGAGACCTTGAATTATCCCGGGAAAAACAGGTGTTGCGGCGGCCCGGTGCTTCCGGTGGACGAACAGACGGCCCTCAGTGCGGCCAAGGAAAAACTGGACGACATCTCACTGGCGGGGGCCGATGCCATAGGCCTGGTCTGCCCTTTTTGCTCGGTGATGTTCGACAGCAACCAAAAGAGTATCCAAACCGCCTATAATAAGGACTATAATCTCCCGGTCCTGTATCTCACCCAGATTTTAGGCCTGGCAATGGGTTTTGACCGAAAGGAGCTGGGTCTCAACATGAATGTCGTCAAGACCAGGGACCTGCTTGCAACACACCTCGATGGAGAATAACCTCGTTTTGTTATCGCCGCCGGCGGTGCCGTAACAACGGCAAGGTTCATCCGCGCAAAGAATGAGTGCCCGCGGCGGCGGCCGACATATCTGCCATAAACGTTTGAAGGCTTTCCACGCCAAAAAGGCCCCGGAATTCCGAAACGGAATCCCGGGGCCCGTCACTTCCGGCAAACGGCTTTTTCCCCGCCTCACTGAAGAGTGTAATAGGGAACCCGGTCCTTGTAGATTCTCGAAATCATTCCCTCTTCCGACAGGTCCTTGAGGCAGTTCAGTACGCGTTGCTTCTCTTCCCGGATCGAGCCCGCAATATCGCTCAAGTGGAGAATTCTGGATTCGCGCTTGAGGAAATTGAACACCCGCATCCGCAAAAACTCTTCTTTTACCACATCCGTCAAAGTCTCATCATAGGCGAGTGCATTACGCTGGTCCGTGGGATATGTGGTCTCCCAGGGCCGTCTCAGACTGGCGCCCAGGACCCAGCGCACGCGCGGCGTCCTGAGAGTGTCGTACATATCGTTAAGCTTGGCTATGGTATCCGCGTCATCCGGAATGGGACCCAGTTCGTCGATTATGGCCGTGAATCGGTCTACGGTTCTCGCAAGTTGTTCCGGGTGATTCAGGTCCAAGTGGGCCAGGGCTATGCGGTCACGATCCAGGCCTATGAGCGACAGCAGCTTTTTAACAAGCAGCACACGGCTCCACGTGTGGTCCAATCCGTAACTGTGATGGCACTCCTCAGGAGGACATCCCAAAAGCAACAGGCCGTTGGCACCGTCCCGAAAGGCCCGGCCCATGACCGTGGCATCCAGCTGGCCGATACAATCCACTTCCAGGAGGTGGAATCTCGTGTTGTACTGAATCCCGCGCACTCCGGCGTTGTCCGCTGCGGCACCTCCGCCCCAGCGGCAGCCGAAGCCCATGACCTCATTTTCAGCCAACTCCCGGGCCAGCACCGACACGCGGGCTTCCCTCTGTGTAGTGGTGTTGTTCTGCAAAACGAGGGCGTGGTAAGGACAGGCGGCGGCGCATGTTCCCCCGCCCGTGCAGGTCATTGGGTCAACCACGCGTGGAATGCCGCCGCCCTTGCCTTCCACGGGCGCAATTCCGCCGCAGTCACAGATCTCTTTGCACAATCCGCATCCAATACACTTCTCGGGATCCACCATGCAGACCATTCTTGGGGCGTATAACTCCCCGGATCTGGCCTGCTGGATTATCTCAGCGGTCTTGTGGGCGGCTCGACGCCCCTGACGAAGAGTCTCGCGAAGGTCGCACGGCAGCCTGGCGGAGCCGGCCAGGAATTTCTCTTCCATACCCACCTGCTCTGGACGCACCATCTGGGGGTTGCGCTCCAGGAATTCTTCTCCGTGGACGTGAAGCCCCAGAATCCGGGCCACCTTGAGCTGTTCAAGCCCCGGATGGCGCCGTGGAGAAAGCACGAGCTGCTTCCATGAAAGCTCACGCTCCAGCTGGCTTCCGGGCTCATTGTAGGTGATGTAGCCGTCCTGCACCGTGGGACGGACACTCCCATCATAGGGGACCCACCGGATGTTCTCCCGGCGGGCCCTGGCCCTCTCCTCGGCATTCAAGGGCGGGGCGACCCGGTCATTATAGAGTATCGTCAGTTCACTCTTCTTGTTGTTATCTCGAATGTAGACGGCCATGTTCCAGGCCGTTCTTGCTGATAGGGCGGCGTAATCGGGCTGGTCGGTCTCCAGGTCGTTCACCCAGAAGACAACAGGATGGGCGGGCGCACCGTAGAGCCAGATGTGCTCTTCCATTTCCGTGTGGCACAGCACGCGCTTGGCGTCGTGACCGAAATCGGTCCCCTGGTTGAGCATTTCACCGTCCAGGGCCGCGATAATGGCCCCGGCCTTGTAGATCCGCGGGGGTTGATTCCCATCAGCGCTGAAAGTTACGGTGTAGTTCCCTACCGTCCCCATCACCTCCTGTAATTCACCGACCGAGATCCTCCTGATGTGAGGGCTCTCCTCGACCTCGGTCATGGTCTTCATCAATCGATCGTGGTAACGGCGCTCCCCCGGGTATCTCTCGTGAAGAATCCGTATCTCGTCCTCGATGTCCTCTGTGTACACGGCCATCACCACCTCTATCCCCGCATGTGCGAGTTCTTGAGCGGCGGAATAGGTTGCAATGCCCCCGCCCAGTATCATGACCGGCCCGTCGATATTGACCTTTTGCTTGGGAGAGGGAGCCAGGGCCTTGAGCCCGGCAGCCGAAGCCTGAATGAGCTTGGCGCCTTTGACGGCCAGATCACCGGGTTCGCCCTCATTGACGGAAGCTACGTGATCCCTCAGGTTGATCATGTCTATCTGCCCTTCCTGCAGGCCTAAGTCCGAAAGGTCTCTCTCGAACTTCTTGAGAAGGATGCGCCTGGCACAACCGGCCACTATCAACCGGGATATGCCGTTGTGCTCCACCGCCTCCCGGATCTTGGAGAGCCCGGGCCGTTCGCAGGAGTAAGGCAGTATCTGTACGTGATCCACCAGTGGAGAGTCTTCGAGGATTTCCTGCAGGCGGGACAGATCCACCTTACCCTCGATGCGATCCCCGCATTCGCACAGGAAGACCCCGACTGCCTCCCCTTTAATGGATTTAACTATCGCGCTCTTTGGCTTTTTCATTTGATACCTCCCTAGTGGGCGAAGCCACGCCCGGTCCGCTCTGCGACATCGCCTCTGACCTTGTCCAGGCGTTCCTGCATGGCGTCGGTGGGACATACCGTAACACAGGAACCACATGCTATACATGCCTGGTTGGGAACCATGTACGGGGTGGCCACGTGCTTGTGCACCCCTCTCGATCCGAAGGAAATAGCGCGAACGCCCACCACCTCATCGCACACCCGCACACACAATCCGCACAGAAGGCACCGCTCCTTCGGATCCTTCACCCTGAATCGGCTTTCCCGGATACCATACTCCGCAGCCAGCGCTCGAATCTCCTTGGCCGCCGGGCACTCGGCCAGGAGCATCTCGAGAATCCACCTGCGGACGTTCATCACACGCTCCGAGCGGGTCTGTATCTCGACACCCTCCCAGGGAGGATACATGCAGGAGATGACCACCTTGGACCAGTCACCCTGCTTTGCCTCCACTACGCACAGGCGACACGCACCACTGGGCTTGACAGCTTCGTGGTGGCAGAGGGTGGGGATGGGAATACGATAATGCCTGGCCGTGTCCAGGACCGTCCAGCCTTCCTCGGCTTCGACCGCTTTTCCGTCGATTGTAAAATGGATCTTGCCGTTGTTTTCTGCTTTGATTCCACTCATGATATCCCTCGCTATTCCACGATGACCGCCCCGAACTTGCAGGATTCCATGCACATGCCGCAGCGGATGCATTGGGTCTGATCAATACTGTGAGGCTTCTTCTTCTCTCCGGTGATGCACTCCTGGGGGCAGGCGCGGGCGCAGGTTCCGCATCCGGTGCATGCCTCGGGATCGATCCGGTAGGTGATCAAGTCCTTGCAGACCCCTGCCGGGCATTTGTGATCCCTTATGTGAGCCTCATATTCCTCGGCGAAATACCGGATCGTGGTGAGGACAGGGTTTGGCGCACTGCCACCCAGGGCGCACAGCGATCCGTCCTGGACCGCCCGGGCGAGGCTTTTCACCTCTTCCAGGTCTTCAAGCCGCCCCTTTCCGGCCGCAAAATCGTCCAGAAACTGGAGCATGGCCTTGAGGCCCAGGCGGCAGGGGAGGCACTTTCCACATGACTCATCCTCCAGGAACCGCAGGAAGTAGCGAGCCACATCCACCACACAGTCCTTGTCGTCCATGACGATCATGCCGCCCGAACCCATCATGGATCCCGCCTTTGTCAGGGAATCGTAGTCCACCGGCGTACCGGCCAGTTCATAGGGAATGCAGCCTCCGGACGGCCCCCCCGTCTGAACGGCCTTGAAGTGGTCCTGCCCTGGGACACCGCCCCCTATCTTTTCGATCAGGTCACCCAGGGGCATGCCCATTGGTATCTCGACCAGGCCCACGTTGTTCACCTTGCCCACCAGGGAAAACACCTTGGTGCCCGTGCTGTGCGGAACGCCCAGCTTGGCGTACCAGTCCGCCCCTTTTTCTATGATGAGCGGGACATTGCACCAGGTCTCGACATTGTTGAGGACCGTGGGTTTTCCCCACAAGCCCTCTTCGGCGGAACGCACATACTTCGGCCTGGGTTCGCCGGCCCGCCCCTCGATGGAGGTGAACAAGGCCGTGGACTCCCCGCATACGAAAGCCCCCGCTCCCCGGTTGATCTGCACATCGAAGGAAAACCCGCTACCCAGGATGTTTTCTCCCAGAATCCCCAACTCCCGGGCCTGTGCCATGGCTATGTTCAAATGCTCGATGGCAAGGGGATACTCGGTCCTGACGTACATGAACCCCTGGTGGGCCCCCATGGCATAGGCCCCTATGATGACACCTTCCAGCAGCGCATGGGGATCTCCTTCCATCAACGCACAATCCATGAATGCGCCGGGGTCGCCCTCATCTCCGTTCACCACCACGTAAAGGGGCTCGTTCTTTTTCTTTGCCGCCTTGATGGCGGTCTGCCACTTGCGGCCTGTAGGGAATCCAGCCCCTCCTCGCCCCCTGAGTCCGGAGGCCTCCACCTCTGCGACCACCTCCTCCGGTGCCATGCCGGTCAAGACCTTGGCCAGGCCCTTGTACCCGCCGGCCGCGATGCTGTCCC
>CAZEIA010000112.1:0-3360 GCA_964512335.1 uncultured Desulfobacterales bacterium | reverse complement strand
GCCTCGCGCAGGGCCTCGGCCACCTTGGGGCTGCCGTTGGCGCGGCAACCGGTACCGTGACAGACGGTGATGAAAGGCCGATCAGGATCTTTCTCCGCCAGCAATTTTTCGCGATAGGATTCGAGGGCTTCCACCGATTCCAAACGATGACTCAACTCTTCAGCCGTACTGATACTGGCCATATTCGTCCTCCTTATTCGGCAGCAAGCCGCTTGACAGTCTTTTTCAATTTACTGGAGGTCGCCCTGGTCATGTATTCACCGTCAATCACAGCCACAGGCGAGATGGCGCAGGCGCCCAGGCAGTTGACGATGTCCAATGAAAATTTGAGGTCCGGAGTGGTCTCATCTGGCCCGATCCCCAGATCCCGCGTCAAGCCCTCCACCAGGCGTTGCCCTCCCTTCAGGTGGCACGCCGTACCCAGGCACACCTTTATCTCGTGCTCCCCACGCGGCTCGAGGCTGAAAGACTTGTAAAACGTGGCCACAGCCCAGGCCTGTGTTATGGGTACCCCAAGGTGATCGCAGATCAGCCTCAGGTTTTCCTCGGAGATGTAGTTGTATTCGGCCTGCACGTCCTGCAACAGGGCGATAAGATAGCGAGGCTCCTCCGGATACCTCTCCAAGATCGTGTCAATGTCTACCCCTTGCGGTTTCACGAATTTGATCCTTTCTATAAAATGAAGGGTTTCATAATCCATTTTTAGGTATTAAAGCGGCCTTCGAACCAAAATCAGAGCAACAGGCGTGCCACACAGCCAACCCTTTGATATTGTTGTTTTTATAATAAACCAGCCATTGAAGCGCATGGCCCTTTTTGTTTCACCACTGAAACATTCAATCAGCGTGAAACATTCAATGACTTGAATACATTACTTTTATGTGGCTTAACCTTCAAAAGTGTTTCAGCGGACTTGTCTCGGGCGAAACGAAACGCCTGTGCGAGGCCATGATACATCGGGAAACGTCTTTATTGTCTCGTCTAAAAAGAGGCCCTTGCCCGCAACCCAAAGTCAAGGAGCACTGGCGCGAAGAATGACAGTCCGGTTTGGTTTCTTCGGGATCGAAATCGAAATCGGGATCGAAATCGATTTCATCCAATTTTTGGACCCCGGAGTCTTCCTTAACACAGCGGTAGAGAGCAAGCTTTTCGTGTCCAAGTATCATTTTATTCTCTTTCGATTTCGATCCCGATTTCGATTTCGATTTCGATTATATCAACATCAATACTTCTTGATTTTTTCTGACAGCTTTTCAGGAGTAATGCTCTAAAAAGGGAAAGGCTTGAAACTAAACAGGAAAAACGGTTTTCGGGGAGGGAATTAATACCCGGGCCTGTTTCACACAAGACCGTGTGTTTTCATCTTCCTCCAAAGGGTGCTTCGGCTGATGCCCAACTGGTGTGCAGCAGTTGATCGACGCCCGCCGGTCTTTTCCAGGGCACGCTGGATGGTGATACGTTCATCCTCCCAGCCATCAGACGCAGGGGCTTGAACCGCCTCATTCTTTGTGGGCTCCTGGGACGCATCCAGTTCAGGCAGGTGTGAGAGTGTTATGATCGGCCCTTTCACAAAGACAAATGCGTATTCAATGGCATGTTTCAGCTCTCGAACATTTCCCGGCCAGGCATACCGGCGTATAAGCCGCAGGGCCTTCGGATCCACACCCCGAACGCCCTTGCCGTATATGCTGTTGAAGACCTCCAGAAAATGCTCAATCAGGATAGGGATGTCTGAGACTCGTTCCCTTAAGGGAGGTATGGACATAGGCACGGTGCGCAACCGGTAAAAAAGGTCCTCACGGAACCGCCCCTTGTGGACAAGTTCAGACAGGCTCTTGTTGGAGGCGGCGATGATACGCGAATCCAGGCGGATGGGTCTTGTTCCGCCGACCCTCTCAAATACCCGTTCTTCGAGCACGCGAAGGAGCTTTATCTGGATCTCCGGCTTGATCTCTCCGATTTCATCGAGAAACAAGGTGCCGCCCTTTGCCAGCTCGAAACGACCTACTTTGTTGTTTGCCGCACCGGTAAAGGCCGCTTTGACATGGCCGAACAGCTCGGATTCCAGAAGAGTCTCGGCCAGGGCCGAGCAGTTTACCGCGACAAAAGGACCTTGGGATCGAGGTCCCCTGGCATGGATGGCCTTGGCGATCAACTCCTTTCCGGTGCCCGATTCCCCTTCGATCATAACAGTTGCCTCCGAGGCGGCCACGTCGGGAATCATGTTCAGCACCTTTTGCAGCTCCAGGCTCCGGCCCACAATGTGTGCATGTTCCTCCCCTACCGAGGTCCCTTCGACCCGGGGGTCTGAGAGGCGGGCAATTGGACGAAAGGTCTCCACGGCCCCGATCACCAGACCGTGCTTGTTCTTCAATACCGATGTGTTGACCAGGATGGAGCGGTGTTCTCCTTCGCGATCCACAATCCGGACGTCCTGGTCCATGCGCACCACACCTGTTTCCATGGTGAGCTTGAGGGGGCAATTACTTTTGCAAAGATCGCTGCGAAAAATGTCCCAGCAGTTCCGGCCCAGGACCTCTTCCCGCTTGTATCCGGTGATCTCCTGCGCCCTCCGGTTGAAGCTCGTAATACGCCACCGGTCGCTGATGGTGAAGACACCTTCAGCAAGGTTTTCGAACAGAGTGTCATACTCCCACACCGGGCTCCGAGGGCCGTCCGGTGTAGCATCCTTTGACGGTGTTTGTTCCCTGAGCGTGATCAAGACACCGATCACCTTCTCCCGCTCACCGTACAATGGATCCATTGAAAAGGTCACGGATACCGGAAAACCGGACTCCAGGTAAACCTTGGCAACAAGATTCGACCAGGAATGCCCTTGAAGCGCCTCCTCCCAGGCCCGGCGTGCCTCATCACGATACTCACCCGAGATGACCTCGTCGATTCTAAAGACAACACCCCTGGGCAGCCTGCGCCGAAGCAACCGCTCGGCCTGCAGATTGGAGGACATGACCCGACCGTCCGGAAAAAGGACGATCACGCCGTCTCCTTCGGGCAGGTCGTCAAACGATGAGCCTTCAAAGGTCTCGTTATCTTCAGGCATGTCATGCGCCGGCTTGCCGGCCTGGATCAGTTCATCGGGTTCCAAGTTCGATCCCCCGGGACTGGAGATCATCGTCCGTCAAGAGTGAGGAGATGTTCCAGCAAAGGGCTCGCAAGGCCGAGGGGTCCAATCCGGCCTGAAGCACCCTTTTACCTTCCATATATCCACGATCGGCGGCAAGGGACACCAAGGCCTTCAGGGCCTTTCGGGCCTCCCGGTCACCGTCTTTGAATCCCTGTTCGTGCAAACGGCAAAGCGTGTTTACACGGACCACGGAACAACGCTTGCAGAAAGAAGTG
>CAZEIA010000111.1:0-11941 GCA_964512335.1 uncultured Desulfobacterales bacterium | reverse complement strand
CGGCCCTGCTCGTAGTGGTACCAGGTATCCACCCGGCCGTCCCCGTCCGTGTCTTTTTCGGCCCTCACGGTCTCTCCCTGCTTGTCATAGAACCAGGTGAGGTTAAGGGTTCCGGTGTTGTCCGCGTCTTCGCTGCTCTGCTCGAGTCGGCCTTTTGCGTCGTACTGCTCGCGCCAGTCCACGTCCCCGTCTCCATCGGTGTCCCGCTCCCTCAACCGGATGACCCCCTCCTTGGAGCAGGTACGCTCGTCCGGATGACCGTCCCCGTTCTCGTCCCATTCCGTGATCCTGGACCAGGGGGGCCGGTCGAACCTTTGAATGAGCTCGAACCGACCGTCTCCGTCGTTGTCCTGCTCCAGCCGCTCTTTGGTCCCGTTCTTATAAAAGATCCGGACCGAGACCCGGCCGGTCCCCTGGGGGTCCTGGTCCACCCGGGCGAGTTGGCCACGCGTATAGTGCTCCCAGGTGTCCACGCGGCCGTCACTGTTGGTGTCGATCTCGGTCTTGAGCCTTTGGCCGTTTTTGTCGAAATGAATCGTTATATCCGTCTTTCCGTCTCCGTCCGTGTCTTGGATCTGGGTAGCGGGCACCCCGTTTTTCAGCAGGGTGACGATATCGTGTCGCCCGTCTCCGTTGGAGTCTTCCAAGACCTTGAAGGGCTCGCCTTTCTCAAAGAGGGTGATCCGGTCGATCCTGCCCCCGCCGCTGGAGGCCTCCGCGATTTTGGAAACCAGGCCCTGGCCATCAAAGGTACAGAACCAGTCAGGCCTTCCATCGTGGTCCGTGTCCTTTTCCTGGGTTGTGGGCCGTCCGGATTGGTACTTGGTGATCACGTCAAAACGGCCGTCGCTGTTGGAATCCTTCATCTGGAGCAAAGGTTGTCCGCCGGAAAACGAGGTGACAATGTCAAAACGACCGTCTTGATTCGTATCTCTTTTCTGCTCCTTGATGTCGCCGCCCTCGTAGACTCGAACCTCTTCATGGAACCCGTCTTCATCAAGGTCGTGCAGGCTTTTCACAGGGAGCCCGTCTTCACCGTAAAAAATCAAGGTCTCCGGATTTCCGTCCCCGTTTCGGTCGATCCTTCGCTCCACAGGCCGCTCGTTTCCATAGACGGTCGTCTCGTTGGGTTGGCCGTCGCCGGTGGTGTCCCTTGTCGACTCGGAAAGGGAGCCTTGAGTGAACCGGTAGGTGGTGTCCAGGCGGCCGTCCTCATTGGAGTCCTTCTGAATGGTCAGGGGCCGTTCCTCTCCGTCAAAGAGCGCCACGTGCTCCGGCTTTCCCGTCTTCTTGGAAAGGCGCGTATGCCGATACCGTTTCCCGTCCCGAAAGAGGTCCTCTGTGTCGATGACACCGTCATGATCCGAGTCGGCCTCCAGCCGGGTCACCTCTCCCTTTTCGTAATGCTGAAAGCGGTCCATGGCGCCGTCGTGATTGCTGTCGACCTCCAGGCGTTGAATCCCGCCTTTTTCATCGAGATGAGCGATCTGATCGACACGACCGTCCTGGTTCGTGTCCAGCTCTTTGATGTTTTCGCCCCCCCATCCGCTTGACGCGAGCAGGATCGCCGAAACGAGCACCATGAGGGCGGTCAGGACCTTGGGTTTCATGCAATGTCCATAAAAAAAGCCACGAGTGTCGGAGGGCGTTCTGCCCCTCGGCCTTCGTGGCTTGAATAAACGTGAACGTATCGAATGAATCGCTTGAAACGAGACCGTGCCTTCTTGGCACGGACATGAAGCGCGTTTATATCCTACCGCACCTGCTTCTTGTCAACCCCAAAATGGAAGGCCCTGCATGAACAGGCTCAACCGCTGCCGGTGAAGCAGTGACCTTTCGTAAGTCCCGGAGCGGATGAACAGATACCATTCTGTTTACCATTTGATCGGGGTTCGTACCATCCCTCCTCCCATGGGTTGCTTTTACACACATGTCATTTAAAGCCGGGAGAACGCATAACCGCCCCTGAGATCGCCCTGGAGTCATTGACACACCCGGGCTGGAACGCTATTCTAATAAACGGGCAATCAGAGTCCAAACACTCCATGAAAGGAGGACAGCCGTCATGAAAGGAAGCCATGAACACGAGCATGTTCATGGGCATGAGCACACGCATATGCACACCCATGAACACGCCCACGGGGATTCAGTTCACGCCCATGAGCACAACCACACGCATATCCATGATCACTTGCATCAGCACCTTCACGAGCACGAACACAGTCAAGATGCCCACGTACATGACCACACTCACAATGGGGACCATGGGCCGCACGATCACCCCCATCCGGGCCACGATGTCGAGCCTCACGACCACACCCACTGAACAGGGAATCCATTCGATGCTAACCCGGGGGGGAGCGCCTGTAAGGGCACTCCCCCCGCTTTATGCGGTTGCTTTCAGTTCCTCCTCGATCTCTTGCTTCAGGGGAAGAAGCACCTGCTCGATCGTCTTGCAGATCCTTTTGGCCTCTGGTTCGGAACCCGCAAAAGCGACCCAGCAATCCCACAACTCGTCCTCACTCCTCCATGAGTCGCCGTTGGGCTTGTCCAACCCGTCGCCTTCATACACCCGCGCAAACAGGTTGATCTTCCGGATCAGATCGCCCTCTGTCTCCTCGCCGCCCCTTTGGCAATATTCCTTGAACAGGGTGCCCGCAACCCGCTTATGGAGGCCGCGCTTGAAATCTTGTACCATCCGTGGAAGCACCGGCTGAATCCACGACTGGTTGCTCCGAATGAGCCACTCCCTGCAAATACCTCTGCCCCTTTCCAAGGTTGCCCTCAAGGTCCTTTTCATCTCTTCAGAGTCCACCGTGACGGTCTCGCCCGAAAATGAGGACGCCCATTCACCGGCGACCCGGTGTATCTCCTCAGCCACCTTTTTTTCGAGGGTCTCTCCCTTCATCTCTTTTTTGTCCGGGTTCAGGGTCTTGCTCAGAGATACCAGGCCGTGCCTGTTGACACAGAAGAACCTCTTTCCTGAGACCGGGTCCTCTGCGGTCCCATCGGTCAGGTACATATACTGCACAGCGATCCTGAGGTCTTCATCCGTGACGATGCGTGCCCCGAAATCCATCCGGATGTCGGGGCGGGCCGTAAACAATGCTCGTTCATGAAGGTTGAATACGTTTGGGGCCGGGTAGACGGGCTGGTACACCACATACCAGCCTGTCGGGGTCTTCAACGGCGGCCTTAGAAGGGACTGTTCGCCAGGCAGGTTCATAGTTCATCACTCCTTCAGGTTCTTGGTTCACCAATGGAAAGGCAAGTATTCAAGGCCGTGCCAAACAACACTTAACTCGGTTGGGGAGGTTTTGTGTCAAATGGACTCGAACACGATTTTCCCCGGTCTGTTCTGATAGAGTTTCAACACGGCCCGGATCGTCTTCTGCTCACCGAAGATACTGGTCAGCTTTGCCTCTCCGTTCTCCAGTTCAACGATGTCGACGCTTTCCAGGATTCTTTCTTCCCGTCCGTTCTTCAACAAAAACGCATCCGCCTCACACATGGTAGTCCTCCTGTCAGAGGGGATCGAGTGTCACCGAGGCCTGGCGCAGACACTGGTTGCCCTCCGCTGTCAACGCGGCCATTTTCCGAATCTGCCGGGCCGATTCACTCTTGCCGGCCGCTTCGAGTTCGTCGGCAAAGGCCTCGTATTCCTTAAGGTGGTTTTCATTATGGCTGATCCAGCGGTCGATCCGAATCCCTGCTTTTTCAAGAATATCCATTCACACTCCTTTCAATTCAGGCTGCGGTCCAGGCAGCCGGAATGGATGGGTTCCACCATAAAAAGGTCTTCAGGGGATAGGTTCATCAAGTGCTTCACCCGATTATCGAGAAGGACCTGGAAATGAACCTTCTCATCCAGTGTTCCTTGTCGGGTCTCGAGCTTCTTATTAGGGAGTCTGCACTCGGCCGCGCTGCTTTCGTGATGACGTCTCAAAGACAACCTTGCGGCCTTTTGTCCGGTCGCCGGCAAGACCGTGTAGCGGTGTCTGCCTGAGTCCATGATTCGAAGTCGCCGGTTGCCTAGTGTGGCTCCGAGCATGACCTGGATTGCATCCAGCGCGGGTGTGCGGATTTCCGCCAAAATGGACCACCCGCTTTCCGGCCCGAGACCTGAGGAATATCGTTTGAGAACATACTCGCAGAGTTTTTTCCCGAGCACCAAGTCCGGACAGAGCCCACCGTGAAATTCGACTACCCGCATAAAGGTTCTGTCGACGACCGTTTTCCGATCCGCACGATATAAGGCCATCAACTCTCCGTCCTCCAAAATCCGGAAACTCAGGACCCAGGAACCCAAAATAACCGGACGGCATTGATTCACATCCCCTGGCTGAAAAACCAGGCAATATACCTGCCCGTTTTCCGTAGACACCATAAAGGCGTTGACGGCCTGGGTTTCTGCCATTCGGAAACGATCTAAAATGCGATTGATTCGATGTGTCCTTCCGTCGAACAGAAAGGAAACCGGCCGCTGGAGATGATTGTCGTAATCCACCGTCACTCGCTTCTGGATATACTCAATTAGATTCTCCCCGATGGATCGCAGTGCTTCCGCTCTGTCCATAGGTGCAGCTCCCAAGGGCATCCATTGAATATGCACTTTTGAGGATTCCCTTGTTTAAAAACCCTGGTTCATATTGTCTGCAACAGCTACGTGCCCCCATAGAGCCCGGCCAGCGGGTCCTTCCCGTCGGGGAACATGGCGCTGTAGGGCTCATGATGGATCAGGTCTTTCGTCGTGCAGAAATTCATGCCTTTTCTACTGCCGGTCATCATTAAGGGCATGGCCTTTTCCACATTCAGTGAACCGTCGGTATTAAGAACACTGTCGTCCACCTCCAACCGCAACACCCGCCCCAGGATGAGCACAAAGCTCTGCTCCTCGTACTCCTTAACGAGTTCACATTCCATCCAGGCATAACACCCTGCAATACCCGGCGGTTTGATGGAGACAGACGGCTTTTCCTCCAGTCCGGCTTCAAGGAATTCGTCCACTTCCGGAGGGGTGTGTCTGGCAGTGGGAATCACCTTGTCCAACATCTTGACACCGGCCAGGTTGATGACGAACTGGCCTGTCTCCCGGATGTTACCAAGGGTGTCCCGCTTTTTTGCCGAGGCCGCGCACACGAGATCCAGGGGTCTCAGCACCGGCATGACGCAGGAATAAGGTGCTATGTTGCGAATGCCGTCTGAGCCGGCAGTCGAAATGAAGGTGATGGGAAGTGGAAACACTCCCTCTCTCATGAACGGCTTAAGGATCATTGCTGGTTCTCCCGGTTGGTTGGGCATAAAGAGGTCAAGAAGGCCCCAAAAGGGCCTTCGACCTCATTGACCGTCAGGTTTACCAGTCCCACACGACCGCATAGGGATCGCCGCCCGTAACCTTGGCGGCCAATTCAGCCTTCCCGGAGAAGGACTTCAGCTCCACCATGTAGGAGAAGAGCTGATTATCCGGCATGCGAGCCAGTTCTTTGGACATCTTCACCCTGGCGATCCAGAACATGGGATTGGCGGGCCCTCCCTTGGGCCTCATCTCTTCGGCCTTTACGCCGGTATCAACATAGGCCTTGTTCCAGTCAAAACCCAGCACCGTGCCATCACAGACGTCTGATTTATTGTTGATACGCATGGCGATGATAAGAGGATTGGTCCCGTTTGATGTGTATTTGGCCAGGGTTTCATTGTCCACATCCATGATGTACCCACCTGATTTTCCCGGAGTGGTGTTGAACATCACCTGGAGGGCATCCGCCGCGCATTTGCCGAGGCCGCCGGTCAGGAACACGTAACGGTCACCGGACCCGAGCGCCATCTTTTCCATCAGATATTTGCCGGCGATGTAGCCCGAATTGACGCCCGGGCAGAAATGGTCGTGGAATGTCGCTGAGTGCAGCAAGGGCCATGGAGGATCCGCGGCCCAAGTCAGGCTGATGCTGACCACGGAAAATGCCCTATTACCTATCAGACCTGATGAGGCCTCTTTCCAGCCATCCGGGGTCAGGATATTTGAAGGAGACGCATCAATCACCTGTTGCTCAAAGCCTGCACCGGTCCATTTAAAAAAGACCAGTTTGCCGGTATCCTTCCTGTAGAGCCCTCCCCAGAGCGGCTCGGCAAGAGATGTGTGAACAGCCAGCAGGGAGCGGTTTCCCGGGCTGCACCCGGTCAGTTCCCGGGCCGTGTCCAGAAAGGCCTCTGTGCTCTTATTACCGATGCTTCCATAACCTGCATTGGTAAGCACCAGCAGGTTCCGGTCGCCTTTGGAAAGGCCCATTTCCGCCATGGCGGCGGTCATTGCCTCCCCGGCTTTCCCGAGTTCATCCGCCGCACTCGCTGCTCCAGATACAAATGAAATCAATGCCCCGACGGTCAATAGAACAATCAAAGAACTCTTGAGCACTCTCATGGGATGCCTCCTGTTTGCTGTTTGGGGTTAGGTGAGTTCAACAATCAGAAAGAGCAACCGTTTCAAATGCGCTTCCAGATGCCCCCTCTCATCCTTTCGTTTGCCAAAAAAAAGGCCACAAAGGCGCTCCCCCTTTCAGGGAGAATAAGCCTTCGTGGCCTGTTGTAACGCTTCTGGTTGCTACGATTAGGTGCGCTGGAGGTAGAGCCTTTAGAGACTCAGTAAACCAGTTGCCGCCCTGTTTTCACATCTTCCAGATGAATAGTCCTGCGACTTCAGCCGCTGTGTTTTTACGAGAACCTTATAAACTCTGTGGCCCAAGAAGTCAACATCATTTGGGGCTGGTCACCAGGCGGCTGGTCACGGTGAAGACTTCGGTAATATCCCCACCAGACAGGTACTGAGTCGCTGCCGTGAGAACCGCTCGGGCCACGTCTTCCCTTCTAAAGGCCACTGTGGCGGCCATCCGGCCGTTCTTAACCGCCTCAATCGCCTCCGGAATCCCATCCACTCCAACCACTAGAGCCCGTGAACTCCCAGGCGTGGTTTCCAATGCATCGGCTACGCCCAGGGCCATCAGATCGTTGGCGCAGAAGAACCCCTGTACATCCCTTCGGCGGGAAACAATTCTTTTTGCCGCCTCCTCGCCCTGCTTACGTTCAAAGCCCCCTTGTGCCCGGATGAGTTCAAACGCTTTGTCCCGGCTCAAGAGAGCACCCACCGCACCTTCACAGCGGCCCTTGGACTGGGCTGCGTCCTCCCGGCCCGCCATTATGACCACCCCCGCCGGCTCTTGACCGGAGGCTTCGATCTCTCGAGCCAGAAACCCCCCGGCCAGGCGTCCCTGCTCCTGGAAGTCGACGGTTCTGAGGGGAATATACAGATCTCCCGCCTTCCGGACCATCTCCATGTCGGTCTTGGCTCCGACGTCAAGCACTGGAAGTTTCTGCATGGCGGCCTCTAGAATCCCAGGAACAAGGTTTTCGGGGCTCAGTGGATTGATGACAACCAGGTCAAATGCTCCATTCAGCATTCCACGAAGGATTTCGAGCTGGTGATCCAGGTCCCTGCCTGTTTTCGGCCACACAATACTGGTCTCAACGCCCATGGAAGACGCCAGCCTCTCATAGCAGGACTCCATTTCAGTCCAGAAGGGGTTCTCAGGATCGGCCATAAGCACACCCATGCGAATGGGCAAGGACTCTTTTGTCATACGGGATTTCATCAACTCTTCTCCACTGATTCATCCTTATTGGTTTCCATGAAATCGAGCACCGCCCGGCGATCCCCCTGAAAGCGCGGCCCCGGAGAGGTGCATTTGAGCGCAGCGCAGGCTGACGCAAAGGCCAGGGCCGCTTTCCGAGTCGATCCGTCCAGCAGATAGGACTGAATGATTCCCGCTGAAAAGGCGTCACCTGCCCCTGTGGTGTCCTCTGCCTTGACATTATATGCCTGCCTCGTCAGGAATTCCCCGGCATGCCTCCATATTGCCCCTTTTTCGCCCAGCGTGACCAGCGCGCCGCCCGACGGTTCAACCCCTTGCACTACTCTATCCAGGGCCGATTTCATATCCTCAGTGCCGGAAATCTCCACCAGGGCGTCGCCATAGGTGATGAAGAGATCAGAAAGACCTATCATCTCCCGGGTTTCCTCACGGCTTATCCCGCAAAGGGACATGAACCCGGGCCCCACCTGAAGGTTGAAAACAACCGGCACTCCAAGCGCCTTACACATTCCAGCCAGCTTCAAAGCAGGCCTGCCCGGAAGCATGTCCGTGTAGAACACTCCGACCCCGTCAAGCATGGACTCGTCAACCTGGGACTCAGTGAGAGCCAGAAGGCTGTCGCCCATAAAGGCGAGGATCGACTTTGATCCACCCGGCGCCACCGCTATATAGGTGTGAAGAGTGGTGCCTCCCGGTTTTACTATTACGCGTGATGCCGAGACGCCGCTTTTCTTCAAGTCGTAGATGAAAGACCTGCCGTAGTGATCATCTCCCATCTGGGCGATCAGTGCGGCCGGCGTGCCCAAGCGGACAAGGGCACACATAACATTGGCACAGCTCCCTCCCGGAACCACCCGCTCCTTTCGCACGAGTGAAAACCCGTCTTCGCGCGGGAGGTCGTCGCACTCCAGGACCACATCCATTGCAGCCGCGCCCAGTCCCAGGACGCCCGGTGTCGCATTCCGCATAACATCCCTATTCACTCGAATGAATTCGGCTAGGCCGGGCCTCCATATGTCCTTGTTGTACGAACAAGGGCCTGAAGGTTCTCTAAGGGTGTTCCCAGAGCAACCGTACAGCCGGCGGCAAGGACAAAGCCCCTGGGGTTCTTCCCGCCCTTGTTGATGGCCTCCTCTGCAGCCCGGCACACAACGCTTGGAGATCCTTTGAGAAGAATGGCCACGGGAGATATGTTTCCTGAAAGCGCAAGGCGGTCTCCAACAGCGGCCACGGCCTCTGCCAGATCTACGGTCTCATCCACCTTTATCCCGGCAACGCCGGTTTCTGCAATGTCTTCGAGCACCGGAAGCACATCACCGCAGATGTGAAGGGACGGTCCTTCGCCGGTCAGCTCTGTGACACGAACGGAAATCCGGGACAGGTAAGGCTTGACAAATGCCCTGAAAATCTCGGGGCCTACAACGTCACATGCTGCGAGTGGATCCCCCATGCTGCATGGAACGCCTCTTCTCATGCAGGCCTCCATGTAGTCGAGGATCGCGCGGGTGGAAGTCTCAAGTAGTGCGTGCACGCCTTCCTGATCGGCCGACAGGTCCATCATTAAGGCCTCTGTCCCCCTTACAAGGCATGCGGTTGTAAAAGGGCCGCTGACACCGCTGCCCACACGCACCGCTCCGCCCACCAAGTCCTGTAGCCGCTCCAGGGCTTCCAGGTAAAGCGGGAGCCTTCCATCGCTTTCAGGATCAGGCGGTTCCAGGCCCGCCGCCTCCTTGAGTGAGTTTGCTGCGGGACTCGACACCTGGGGTCTATCCTTGTCCGAGAACCGGATTCCGGCGCCCATTGCCTCGGCAATACCGCAGATGTCAGGGCCGACGGTCACGGCATCCTGGCCGATAAGCCGGAAGGCCTCCGCATGGGCCAGGGCCATTAACTCGGCCGAGTGAAGGTATTCGGCGATTGACGAGCCGATGAGCGTTGCCGCATATTCGCCCAGATGGCTGCTGCAAGGGATTCGGCCCATGGAATCCGTCCTCTTAAAACCCCTCTACAGGCTCCCTTGGACATTGGGTGGACAAACCCCCTTGCCGTGAAAGAGACCCCATGGACATTCCTTCCTTCCCAGCAAACATCATCTGTGCAAGCCTCCTGGAATCAAGGCCGTCCAGTGGGCCGCACCATAGGCTTTGCCCCTCCTTGAGCACCAGAACCCGGTCGGCCACCTGAAAGATCTCGGGCAGGTTGTGTGTCACCAACACAACCGATGAACCTCTGGCCCGCAGGCCCAGAACGAGTTCCAGGATCTTGTCCTTCTCCCATGCGGCCATACTGGCAGTGGGTTCATCCAGCAACACGACAGCCGGTTGGAACAGAACACAACGGCTCAAGGCCACGGCCTGCCTCTCTCCACCTGAAAGGCTGCGAACCGGCCGGGTCACATCACCTAAATCAATGCCGAGGTCCTGAAGGGCCTGCCCGGCCTTTTGAGCCATGTCCCTTTTATTCAGAAAAGGGGACCATTTCCGCTGACCCGTCGATGCGCCGTAGCGACCCAGGAACACGTTCTCCCATATATTCATGCTGCCGCACAGGGCGAGGTCCTGGTAGACCATCTCGATCCCCAGGTCTCTGGAATCCTGAGGGGAGGAGATCTTTACCGGCTTCTCTCCTACGAAAATCTCTCCTGCATCACACTGAACGGCACCGGAAAGGATCTTGAGCATGGTCGACTTCCCGGCGCCGTTATCCCCGACTAGCCCGAGGATTTCGCCTTTGAGCAGGCTAAGATCCGCCCGCTCAAGAGCTGTCTTGGCGCCGAAATCGCGGGTTATCCCCTCCATGCGCACCGCATAATCGGATGGGTGCCTGCGGCTTTCAGGCATAATACGGTATTTAAATGCGGAGGCTATTTCCAGTCCTCCTGGCGATCTATGTTCTCCTTTGTCGCCAGTACGCTTATCACCTTGAGGTCCTCGGGGACTTCAATGCCCTGTACAACGGCCAGGGCTACGCGGGACACCGTTTCACCAATCACAAAGGGGCTGAACGCCACGGAGCCTGCCAGCCTGCCCTGGGAAATAGCCTCTCTTCCTTGTGGAATCAGGTCTATACCCACCACCATGACCTCGCCTGTCTTGCCTGCCGCGTCAATCGCTTCCACCGCAGCAAGAGCCATGATGTCGTTGGCGCACATTATGCCCTTCAGGTCGGGGTGGGCCTGAAGGAGATTCTGCGCCACATTATATGCCTTTGAGCGGTCCCAGTTGGCCGGTTGCGATGAAACGAGAGTTACTGAATCAGAGGCCTCGAAGGCGTCCTTTGCACCTCTTGTCCGGGCCTCGCTCTGGGGCGCCCCGGGAAGACCTTCGATAATGGCAACCTTACCCCCGCCTTTCTTGGAAAGCTCCTGAACGATATACTCAGCTCCGGTCCTGCCCTGCTCGTAGAAATCCACCAGACCTATGGTTATGGGGTTTCCGCCGGCTTCCCTCGCGGCCTCAATATCAATGCGGGCGTCTCCAACCACAGGAATCCCCTTTCGGGCTGCCTTGACAAACCCGGGGATCAGGTTCTGGGCGGTGATCGTGTGAGCACAGATTACGTCGTAATCCTTGGCCACCATGTTTTCCAGGATGTTGAGCTGATCCACCAGGCTGTTTTCCTGTGATGCGGCCATCACATCTATCTGAACACCAAACTCACGGGCGGTGTTTTCGTAACCTTCCTTCATGGATACCCAGAAGGGGTTGGAAAGCGTTACAAGGACGGCACCGATTTTGACGGGCTTTTCCGGCCTGGGAACTTCACCCAGTTTTGCAAAGGTCCTTGCCCTTGCGTCTTCCCAGGGGGTCATTTGGTCCGCAAAGGCAGTGTTCATGGTCAGGGTGGCCGAAAGAAACACGGCCAGGGTGAGCATGCCTAAGAAAAACTTGTTCCTGTTCATTATTCATCCTCCTTAATCATTCGAAAACAGCGTTCAGTTCTGATCGGCGGCGAAGGCGGTCCGCCAGTACCGCCGCCATGAATACCACTCCTATGACGAGTTGCTGGTAGTATGTCGGCACATTGATGATCGTGAGACCGTTGGCAAGGGTGCCGATTATGAGGGCGCCCAGCAGTGTGCCCGAAATGCTGGCTTCTCCACCCGCAAAACTGGTCCCCCCCATGACCACCGCTGCTATTGCCTCGAGTTCGATCCCAAGGCCGGTTATGGCTTCTGCAGTGTTGAGCCTTGCCGTCACGATCATGCCGGCAAGGGCTGCGGAGGCACCGCAGAGAGAGTAGATCCCCACACGGGTTCGGGTTACGGATACTCCCATACGATATGCGGCCTCGATGTT
>CAZEIA010000110.1:0-11978 GCA_964512335.1 uncultured Desulfobacterales bacterium | reverse complement strand
GAGCGTCTTCTGCGGCATAATATGGGGCGGCATCTCTGATCGTCTTGGAAGAGGAAAGGGCGCGGCCCTTGCCTACCTGGTTCTGGCCTCATCCTATATTGTCTACGCCCTTATCAAAATACCATTCGGCTTTTATCTCTCAGCGGTCCTTTTCGGTCTGACGGCATGGAGCATCCCCACCATCATGGCGGCTACGGCCGGGGACTTGGTGGGCCCACGGCTTGCGCCGGCAGGTCTCGGCTTTGTGACCATCTTTTTCGGCATAGGTCAGGCTCTGGGGCCGGCGATAGGGGGGTATCTCGCGGACACAAGCGGCTCGTTCACCATCCCCTTCCTGGTGGCCGGAGGAATATCCTTGGTGGGGGCCGGTTTCTCCCTGTTCCTCAAGCGGCAACAGGCCTCAGCCCTTTTCCCTTGACATGATGGGCTGCTTTTGATAAGAGATTGTTTAATTGTGTGAGGCGTAAAGCCTCCCTCTTTTCATTTTACCTGCCCTGACCCGGAAGAAAAGCCACGAAGTCACCTGAGTTCGGAGTTAATCGGGAATCTCGTGGCTTTTCTGTTTTTTTCCGCCCTTTTGTCTTGATGGTTTCTATACGGCGTCAAAAGCTTCAGCACTCAAATTTTTTCAGTGGAACATGACTACGCCCAGGACTCCCATAAGGGCCAGGCTGAGCAGGCGGAAAAGCTGGCCGGCGGCCATGAGTCCGAGCCCCAGCTTAGGAGTGAAGATGCCCATGTAATAGGGTAGTTGGTGCCGAAGTGCACGAACCGGAGCGGCCAGAATATTGCCCAACAGGAGGGCAAGCACGGTCTGATTGACTGTAAGGGCCCCGGACTCCAGCATGGCCCCGGCGGCGGCATAACCCGATGTGAACTCCGCCACAAGGCTGAAGAGGACTACTGAAAACGCCTCGATGGGGATGAAGGAGGATGTGAAGCGCGCGGCAAGAATATGGCGTAGCCAGACAAAGAGCCCGGCGTCCGAAGCAATCACTACGATGACATAAACGGGAAGGACGATCATCAGGATACGGACAATGCGAATTCGGAACTTGGAGGAACTCTCTTTCAGGACACGGGGCCAATCAAGGGCGCAGACCCTGTTGTCCTGGACGGGGGGGGCGGACGACGGCGGAGGAAGCAGGGCTCGAGAGGCGGCCAGTGCGGAGACGAGCCGGATCACGGCGGCTGAAAAGGCCAGAAGGAGGTAGAGCAGGCCGGCCCGGCCCACCAGCGGAATTAGAACGAAGAAGGTTGTAGGCAGGTGAAGGAAAAAGGAAGGGAAGGTGTTCAGCAGTACAGTGATGGTGAGTTCTTTTCTGGTCAGGACACCCTCACGGTGAAACTCCATGAGCATGGAGAGTGATGCTGTCCCGGATACGAACGCTGTAGTAAAAGCGGCGCCCATGCGATGTGACATATGAGCCCATAGCATGAAGGGCCGAGCGAGCAGGCTTATGCGGTCTGTCCATCCAAGTCCCTCGATGACCTGCCCCGCAAAAACACCGATGGAGATGAAGAAGGCAAGCCTGAGCAGGGGCCACAGGACCCTTTGCATGAACACAGCCGGATTGGTGAAAACTGCGGCGGCTTCATTCGGGCCCCATAGAAGCGCTATCACCACCGCGCCTGCCAGGAGTCCCAACAGGAGGTAGAGCCCCGGAGGAAGACGTTTAAGGCCTCGCCTGTTCATTTCTTCTTGATCAGTAGGAGCGAGAGGTAGGGGGGGACCTCGTCAGGCAGATCTTCCAGGTCGGTGATGATTTGTTCGCTGTCAAAACCGCACCGGCTGACCATGACCGAGTATCGTGCGAGATCCAAATCTCTCAGTGCCTCTATTATTTCCCGATAGTTCCTGTAGACCTTTAGAATTACCACGTTGTCCGTGTGGTCTATTATTTCCCGGAGCCTGTGAGGGCCCATGGCGCCGGAGATCACGGTGAAGGACTCCTCGCCTTCCACCAGGACACGCCCGGCGGCGGCCGCACCGGCCTGGTATGAGGTTATGCCCGGGATCACCTGCACGGACAACTCAGGGGATTCGTCCCGGAGAGTCCTCATAAGGTAGCCGAAGGTGCTGTAGGTCATGGGGTCTCCCAGAGTGATGAGTGCGGCGTCCCACCCCTTGAACAGTGTATCACGGACGATCCCGGCATTGCGTCTCCAGGCATCGTTCAGAAGCTCCTTGTCCCGGGTCATGGGAAAGTCGAGCCGGAGTATGGGGATGTCCTCCTTCAGGTGGGGGGTAACAATCTCCACGGCTATGGAGTAGCTGTTCTTGGTAGATGCAGCCGTGTAGACCATGTCCACGCTCTGGAGAGCTTTTACCGCTTTTAACGTCATGAGCTCAGGGTCGCCGGGCCCCACTCCGATTCCGTACAGGGTTCCTGTTTGCATAGTCAGGCTCCTAATATGAGACGCATGCCTTGTGGGTATGCCCCCGCAAAGGCGCGGTGTCTTGTCTTGATACGCCTGGCGGGAGATAAAAAGGTTTTGGTTGAATTCATCATGCCCTCGTTGCGACTGAAAGACACCGAATGCGTTGTGCTCAGAACAGCTCCGGATGCAGAAAGGCGGCCAGGGCCTCCACTGCATCAACCGAACGGGGGCCCGGCCTGGAGAAGACCTGTTCGTCCACCTTGAGGATCCGGCCCTCCCTGACCGCTTCCAGCACACTGAAGTGAGACCGGTCGGCCGGCGAAGAAGGGGATCGGTTCATGGGGCCCTCCTGGATGACATAGACATCGGGATCACTTTCAATAAGTGCTTCCATGCCGATTCGAACAAGCTTTTTATGGACGTCCAGGCAATTCATGCCGCCGCTTCGCTCGATAACGTCGTTCACGATGGATTCCCGGCCCGCTCCCAGCAGGTTGGGATATCGCACCTCAAAAAATACCTTGGGCCGTCGCCGAATTGACCTGAGTCGGTCTTCAACCGCCTTGAGCCTGGCCCGGAGACTTTGTATGAGTCCGGAGGCCGCTTCGGGTTCGCCGGTCAACAGCCCCAGCCTTTCAATTACATCAAAGAGCTCCGTGAAGCTGTGGGGCTGAAATACGGCCACGGTCCGTCCGTGACGCCTGAGCTGTTCCACCACCAACGTGGCCTCCCGCCGGCCCAAGCTCTGAATGATCAGGTCCGGTTTTAGTGCCAGTACGAGTTCCACGTTGGGACGCATGTGCGTGCCGATGCTGGGCTTGGACAGGATCGAGGGGGGAAGCACGTCCGCCTTGGTTCTGCCCACGAGCCGATCCTCCAGGCCCATTGCAGCAAGAATCTCGTTATACGCCCCATAGAGCGCTATAATCCGTTCGGCCGGACGAGCCAGGACCAGTTCAAAGCCGGCGTCGTCCATCACTCGGATTTCATTGGCCCGTGCGAGGCCCGGGTGCATCCAGGCCGCTGCCGTAAGGATCAGGCATATCGGCAGCATTGCCGGGTACAAAGTGGGCCTGCGGGCTCCCGGTGACCGGATGCCGCGAAACAATGACACGGGTCTCATAGATCTCCGAGAGATTCCGGCTCGTAAACAATTCATGAGTAGGTCCGTCCAGGGCGATACCGCCGTCCTTTATGAAAATCAACCGGTCGCAGTAAAGCGAGGCCAGGTTCAGGTCATGCATGGCGCAGACGATCGTGGTCCCTTCCTCCCTGTTCTTATGCGCAAGGAGATCGAAGACCTGAATTTTCCCGGCCACGTCGAGGTTCGATGTGGCCTCGTCCAGCAGGAGAATTGACGGGGACTGGGCCAAAGCCCTGGCGATCACCACCCGCTGGGCCTCACCGCCCGACACCTCGCTGATGAAGCGGTCGGCAAGAGGGAGCGTTCCGGTACTCTCCATAGCCTCCATGGCCACTTCAAAGTCATCAGCCGTGTACCCGCCCCATTTCGAGAGATAGGAATAGCGGCCCATGAGGACCACGGAAAGGCAGCGGAAGGGAAACGTGACCGTGGCATTCTGGGCGACGGATGCGGCCTGCCGGGCTCGCCAACGGACCGAAGTGTCCTTGATGTCCCTTCCTGCGATCAGAACTTGTCCTTCTTTGGGCCCCAGGATCCCGGCAAGCACATGGAGCAGGGTGGTCTTTCCGCTGCCGTTGGGGCCCAGAACGCCTGCCACCTCTCCCTCGGGAATTCGAAGATCCACGTGCTGCAGGACATCGGCGGCGCCGTATCCGCACCGAAGCGATCTTACCTCGATCACAGTCCGATCCCCCGCTTATGACGCTTCAGGAGCACGCAGAAAAAAGGTCCACCCATGAGTGCCGTCACAACTCCCACGGGGAGTTCTTCTCCTCCTGGCAGCAGTGTCCGCGCCAGCACGTCGGACCACAAAAGAGCGATGGCCCCAAGGAGTCCGGAAAGGGCCAGCAATCGACGGTGTTCCGCTCCCACTGTCATGCGTACGAGGTGAGGTACAATCAGCCCCACGAAGCCTATGACCCCCGACACAGATACTGCCGCCGCCGTAAGCAGGCTCGCCCCTACAAGGAGAATCAGCCTGACCCTCTCCAGGTCAACGCCGACCTGAACGGCCTGAAGATCGCCCATTGCCAGGATGTCCAGTTCCCGGGAGTGCATCCAGATCAACGCAAGACCGGCCGCCGCGTAGGGTAAGGCGAACAAGGTGTGAGTCCAGCCCCGTCCCTGAAAACTGCCCATTACCCAGAAGACAATGCTCGCCACCGATTCCTCGTCCAGGGACTTGAGGAGCGAGATAAGGGCCGAGAGGAATGTGGCCACCACTATTCCGGCCAGAATCATGGTGTCCCGCCGAAGGTGTCCCTCGATTCGCCCCAGGGCGATTACTGCAAAAAGGGCGGCCACTGCCCCGCCCAGAGCCGCCGCAGGCAGGAGCCCGAATCCGAGAAACGGCTGAGCGCCCAGCCCGAGGAAAAGGGCCAGGGAGGCCCCGAACGCCGCACCCGTGGAGACTCCGATGGTGAAGGGGTCGGCCAGAGGGTTTCGAAGAATGCCTTGAAACACGGCGCCTGCCAAGGCCAGGCAGAGCCCCACGAGCATGGAAAGGAGGATTCGACTGAAGCGGATGTCGAATACCACCACTTTCGTGGTCTCATCCACTGCCTGATCGCCCGCCCATCCCAGTCCGGCAAGGAGGGCCCTCATAACCTCAATTGCGGGGATGTCTATACGGCCGAACATGCATGCTGCAAAGGCCGAGACGACCAACGCAATCGTCAGGCCCGCAAGAAGCAACCCGAACCGCATGGAGGCCCGCTTTTCTGCATGGCGTACCTGCTCGCGGGTAGTGGAATCGGGATCCATGACTATGACTGAAATAACTCTTCACCTCTCGCAAAAACACAAAGATCGCCAAGAAACAAAATTTATGATTCTTCGTGCTCATCGTTATGAAACAAAGGATGGCAGGAATGAAGATAGAACAAATCAGTCCTGATCGAGGTCCTGCGAAAACGCCGGGTTTCGGTTTTTCGGGCACCGCCTAAAAATGTTCCATTGCGATTCTAAGGTGGTCGACCCATACTTCCACCATGGGATCCAATTCGGCTGTTCCTCTTAGCACCGGAGTGCATTCAATCCCCTCTGCGGTCAGAATGCTTATCCAGGAGTCTTCATCGTCTCCGGCCATGTCGTTCTTGGCGTGATCACCGGCAACGGCCATGAACGGCACCAGGTAGGCCTTGCGGATTTTCCTTTCGGAAAGCATGTCCCTGATCTCCTCGATGCCAGGATTGCCTTCTACCGTCCCCAGAAAGGCATTCGGGTCTCTTTTCCGGAGTTCAATCCACAGGGCTGCATAAAGGGCGTTTGCCGGGTGATCCGTGCCGTGACCCATGAAGACAATGGCTTCCTCCGGCTTTCGACCCTCGGGTTGTTCGCTGATCAACACTTCCGCCACTCTCTCAATGTCTTTTTGTCCGTTAAGCAAAGGACTTCCCACCATCAGCTTGTCGAACCCGCGTGCCATGCCGCTAAAGGCCTGGGTGTTACGATGGAGGTCGTGGAACTCCCACCCCCCGATAGTGTGAAGCGACTGCACCGCCACGTGCGTGAATCCCTCGTCCATCATCCGGGCCAGGGCCATTTGAGGGGAGTCGATTTCGACGCCTGCCTCGGCCAGCTTCCTCCGAACGATTTTCGAGGTGTAGGCCCAGCGGACCGTCACGTCCGGAAATGCCTTTTTTACAACCTTTTCCACATTATCAAGCGCGGTCCGAGCCTCGGGTACGGTGGTACCGAATGCGGCCAGGAGGATCCCGTGTTTTTCAGGACGCTCGTGGGTTCCGTGTCCATGGGCCTCCTGTCCGGCGCAGGCCTGGGAACAGAGGACGAGAAAGACAAAAAGGAAGAGTGAGATGATCGATACTTTTTTCACGACAGCAGTCTCCTTTCTCTCGAAGGATAATTGAGCCGCGGGTAAGCGAGGGGGAAGGCGCGAAAAAAAAGCCCCACGTCCGGCAACTTGACGTGAGGACTGCACCCAGCTTCCTTGATCCTCTTCCCCCGGAGGCCGCACCCCGCAGCCGGCCGGACGGCCATTCCTTCCAACGGGCAGGTCTTCTGGCTTACCCGGGCTCCAGGCTCGCCTTCCCACTCCGCTTCTTACGGAGCAGTGGCTTTACCCCCGTTTCGAGAGTTGCCTGCAACCACGCTGCCCCTGCGCAATGCACAGGGGCCGGGATCACAGCGGCGGGACCGCTCCCGTTTTTCACGGGATTCCCTATTATGCGGCTGCACCCGTTGGATTATGCTTCCCGGAAATGGTCCATTTCGGCATTTCCGGTCTTATTCAACTATGAAATATTTGTAATCTTCGTGCCCTTGGTTATGAACATTAAAGTCCTTTTCGATAAAACCGGCCGCTTCGGTGGCCGACGGTAAAACTCGACTCAAACTAAAAGCGCAGGGCCTGTTTTGTCAAGTTCAATATGAGATTGTCATTTCGCCACAAAGACAATGAGGAGGCCTTCGGGCTCAAGCTGTTAATCTACTGGGCCGTACTTGTCCAGGTACCCGCGGGGAGTGACCATCCGTCCGCCCAGGATGCGGGTGGTGCTGTTGCCGATGACAAGGATGGAAAGCATGTCCACTTTTTCCACGGGTATATCAGCCAGAGTGGTGACTGTTAAGGCCTGCCCTTCCCTGGCCGCGTTTCGAACCAGGCCCAAGGGTGTTTCAGGGCCGCAATGATTGCGTATGATCCGAACGGCTTCTTCGAGCTGTCGACGCCGCTTTTTGGAGCGAGGGTTGTAGATCACAAGGACAAAGTCCGCCGATGCGGCGGCCTCGATTCTTCGCCGAATCGTTTCCCAGGGTGTGAGGAGGTCGCTCAGACTGATTACTGCGAAGTCGTGCATGAGAGGAGCCCCGAGGAGGGCCGCGGCCGCAGCAAGGGCTGGGATACCGGGGATAACCTCCACATCCACCTTTCCGGTGAGGCCTTCCTCATCGATGATTTCAAGGGCCAGGCCGGCCATGCCGTAGATCCCCGCGTCCCCGCTACTGATGAGCGCGGTGGTCAGGCCTTTTGCACACGATAATGCAGCCGCTCGACAGCGGCTGATCTCTCCGGTCATACCTGTGGACAGCACCTCCTTGCCTTTCAGGATTTCAGGGTCAAGGAGGCTTATGTAGGTCTTGTACCCCACTATTAAAACGGCCTCTTTCAGTGCCCGAAGGGCTGCGGGGGCCAAATAGTCCGGGTCTCCCGGGCCGAGGCTTACTATGAAGAGCCTTCCAGGGCGACAGCCAGGGTGGCGTTCCGGCTCAGGGTCTTGGGGACCAGAAGACGCCCCCCTCCCGCTTTCTTCAGCGCGGCTGCTTCGCATACGCTTTCCACTCCCATGTATTGTTTTACCGCTCCGGACGGGTTCGGGACCGGAACGTCTCGAAGGTCCTCGGCCGGATAGAAGGTTATGTTTATACCCAGTGATTCGGCCGCTTCCAGGATCCCGGCCTCGTCCTTTTTGGCGTCGATGGTGGCGAGACCGGAGATGCTTTTCAGGGACAGGCCGTGTCTTGAAAAGGTGGTGTCAATGAGGTCAAGGATTTCCCTGCCCGATGTCCCCCGGTTACAACCCACGCCGGCGACCAGGCAACGCGGGTGCAGGACCAGGTGTTCGGTGAATGCTGCTTCAGGTGAGGATTTCCAGGTGACTATTACAGAGGGGCGGGCCCTTGACGGGGATTCGGCATCGGTCCTTGTTGCAAACTCCGATTCACAGGATTCCGAAGCGGATCCCAGTCCCAGGCGGTCTTCAGGATCCAGAACTGAAACCGGCTCTCCGCGAAGCAGGGCCATGTTGAGGACTTTGATTGCTTCAGGGTTGGCTACGGCCATATCACGTTCAGAAGCCAGGAGGTCCCAGCTGATCAACCCAGCTGTGTCCGTGGCCGTGGTTATCACTGGTTCGCCTCCGGTGATGCTCGCAACTTCCCTTGCGAGCCGGTTGGCCCCTCCCATGTGACCCGAGAGGAGGCTTATGACGAAACGGCCCTCCGAATCCAGGGCCACAACGGCCGGGTCCCGATCCTTGGACCGTATAAGCGGGGCTATGGCCCGTACCACGATACCGGCCGCAGCCACGAAAACGTGATTGTCATAGAGATCGAAGGTCTCGGCAACGGTCTTGAGAAGCGCGCGAAACGGTCGGGCCCTGTAAAGAGGGGCAAGTGATTCAGGAAGGAAGAGGTTTCCTTCCAGGCCCATGGCCAGGTTTGAGGCGGTTTTGGCCCCCTGAGGCGTCAGTCCGTAGACCGCGGTCCGAGCCTTCTTGCCCTTAACGGGCGTGTTCTTCAGAGGTCCCTCGGCCTCCCGGATCAGATGGTCCTTTTTTTCCCGGAAGCCATGATGGAAGTCCGGACTGTAAAGACGGCTGAACGCGGTCTCGTCGTCCTGCCCCGGAAGTATCAGGAAAATCGCCTGGCGCGTGATCTTTTCACGGGACACGGTCTCCGAGAGGGTGTCCAAGGTGGCAATTAAAATACGTTCTTCAGGCCAGCCCACGCGGTATGCCGCCACCACAGGGGTGCGCCCCGGGTACCCGCCCATCCGAAGCTCGCGCACCAGGCGTTCCGGATCGCCGGCCGACAGGTACACGGCCATGGAGGCCTGGTGGCGGGCCATCTCTTTCAGTCGTTCGCGGTCCGGCACGGGCGTCCGACCCGCCATGCGGGTAAGTATGAGGGACTGGGTCTTTTCCGGCAGAGTGAAAGAGACCCCGGCCGCGGCCGCGGCGGCAAATGCCGAGGTAACGCCGGGAATGATTCGGCTGGAAATGCCGTCACGTTCCAGGAGGACCATCTGCTCCCTTATTGCGCCGTAGAGGGAAGGGTCGCCCGTGTGCACTCGGACCACCAGGCCTCCCGCCCGGACCGTCCCGCACATGAGATTATGGGTCTCTTCAAGGGTCATGGAGGAGGAGTCAACGACCCGTGCTTCGGGGCGGGCGCAGGCCACAACTTCCAGCGGCACAAGTGAGCCGGCGTAAAGAACGAGGTCGGCTTCCCGGATCACCCTTTGCCCTCGAACCGTGATGAGCTCAGGGTCGCCGGGCCCGGCCCCCACAAAATATACCTGGACTTTCTCCTCCGTCATTGTTTCAGCCTTTCCTCCACCTCTAACGACAAATCCGCCCGGCCTTAAACAGACACCACCCGCATTAATAATTTACATACTGCGTCTAAGAACCGATCTATTGACAAGGTCCATCAATCTCTTAACAACTAAGCACATGTTCCAGCCCGCAGGGCTCAGCAGCTCAACATTTATATCGGCTTTTCCGCGCTCACAGCAAAGACAGGGTTGAGTGCCGTAAGCCGCAGGTCACCTGCCAGGGGCCGTGATCTGCCGATCTGGACCTGGGTGACGGCCGGGATCCAGCCGGCCCGCCTGAGCACTCCCACAGTATGCTCCAGGGAGCCGAGGAGAACAACGTGGGCCAGAAGGCGTCCGCCGGGAGGAAGGCGATTCATCACAGTTTCAAGGACCCCCTCCTGCCTGACGCCGCCGCCCAGAAAGACCCTGTCCGGATCCGGCAGCCCTTCCAGGCAGGCGGGCAAATCTCCCTGGATCGGTTCCACTGTGTACGCGCCGGTGTTTCTGATGTTGCTCCTTATGATTTCACAACGGTCGGGTTCGCGTTCCACGGCGAACACCTTCCCCTCAAAGGCAAGGGCCGAAGCCTCGAGGGCAACGGCTCCGCTTCCGGAGCCAAGGTCCCAGACCACGTGCCCGGGCTCGATGCCCAGGAGGCCGAGCCCTACGGCACGCACCTCCTGCTTGGTGATAAGTCCGTCTTTGTGAAGGAGATTGTCGTCGTCCATGGAGGCTGTGAGCGGAAACACGGGAGTGCGGGTCGGCTCGAGAATGATGAATGCGAGCAGCGAGAACTCCTTTTCAAGCGCTTCTTCAAGGTCTTCAAAGGCCCGGGCCCTCTCTGTTTCTGTTCCCATGTCCTCAAATACGTACATTCGGTACCCTTTCACGCCGCAGGCCTTAAGATCGCGTGCAATTTGTGCCGGCGTGAATGCAGCGTCGGTGTATACGCCCACCCGCCGCCTCCGGGCCATGATGCGGCGAAGGGGCCAGAGGTCTTTGCGGCCGTGAAGAGACACCGTGGTTATGTCGTCCCAGTGCGTTTTGATCCGCGCTGCTGCAGCCTGGAGAATGGATATGTTGGGATGTATGAGAACACTGTCCGCACCCAGGGCCAGGACCAACAGCTTACCGATCCCGAAGAAACCAGGGTCGCCGTCTGCCAGGACCACCACCCGTTTTCCGGCCCTATTTTCCCGGTCAACGGACTCGACAGCCTCGGAGATCGGTGCGCGGACTGGAATTTTTACGGCCGGGTGGTCCTGCAGGGCTCGAAGAAGGCGGTCCCCCCCCACGAGCACCTCGGCCTCGGCCACGATGCGGGCCGCTGAAGGGCCAAGCCCGGTTGGGTCCAGGCCGGTCCCGACTATGTGGATCGGATTCTGGTCTTTAAGGATCATGGCGCACATTTCCTGACCTTAAGTGGGTTTTTCCATTGCCTACTTCATGTTTTTCATGTCCTTCGTGGTGAAACGAATGCTTTTTATACCACGAAGATCACGAAGTGTACGAAGAGGGGAAAGAAGAATATCTAAATCGTATTTGGGAAACCATTTACTAAGGGGCTGTTTCTGCCGGTTGCAAGCAGGGTTTCGTCAAAGTCGAACAGGTAGAAAGCGACTTCGATTTCCGGGCCGACAACCCGGCCGGCCGTGTCCGCGGCACGGGCCATGGCTTGTTCCAGCAGCAGGAGTGCCCCCTTTTCCTCCCGGATGATTTCCAGGACCTCCCGGCTGGTATTTGCCAGGCCGACCGCCTGAACGATTTCCCGACCCAGTCCCGCCGAGTCACACCATGATGCCAGGACCGAAAAATCGATCCTGCTCTTACGGGCATGGGTGTAGGGGTGCCCCTGGGCCATTTTGATCAGCTTGCCGAAAAAGCAGGCGTAAAGGATCGATTCGAAGCCTCTAATAGAGGCCTCTTTGAGGGAGAAAGCAAAGAAGTCTCCCACCTGTATCCATGCAGGTTCGGGCAGTTCGGGCCGCAGTTCCCGCAGGAGCCGCTCGCTCTTGCCGCCTGTGGCCAGGGCCACAGAGGAAAGTCCCTGGGCTCGGGCCACGTCCAGTGACATGGTGATGGTATCTTTGTACGCCTTGTTGGAGAACGGCTTGACCGTCCCACGGGTCCCCAGAATGCTGATCCCCCCGACTATCCCCAAACGCGGATTGAGTGTCTTGAGTGCGATGCGCTCTCCGTCATCCACCTCTATGGTTACAAGTATCTCACCGCCGGTCCCGGTCTCGTCAAGGACTTCACGAATCGCAGCCTCGATCTGGCGGAGAGGTGCTGGATTTATGGCCGATTCTCCCACTGGAACGGGAAGACCCGGCCTGGTTACCCTTCCCACACCGCTCCCTCCTCGAATAACGACCCGTGATGTTCCCGTGGCGT
>CAZEIA010000109.1:0-12028 GCA_964512335.1 uncultured Desulfobacterales bacterium | reverse complement strand
CAGAGCGGGTTAAGGGCCATCCCAACATTCAGGTTTTCATGAATTCGGCGGTCAAAGACTTCAACGGGACAGTGGGGAATTTCGTCACCACGGTCCGGTCCGGCGAAGGGGGCGGTTCCTCCCAGGTCATAGAACACGGTGTGACCATCCTGGCCACAGGGGGCCGCGAGTACGAACCCACCGAGTATCTTTACGGTAAAAACCCCAAGGTGCTTACCCACCTGGACCTGGACAAGGCGCTCAAGGAGGACAAGGCGGGCATCGGAAAGGCCGGTACCGCCGTATTCATCCAGTGCGTGGGGTCACGCATCCCCGAGCGGCCTTACTGCAGCAAGATCTGCTGCACCCACAGCCTTGAAAGCGCTTTGACGCTCAAGAAGCTCAACCCCGAGATGAAGGTCTTTATCCTCTACCGCGACATGCGGGCATACGGGTTCCGGGAGGACCTGTACCGTGAGGCCAGGGAACAGGGTGTGCTCTTCATCCGCTATGACCCGGAAAACGCACCGGAGGTCACGGAGACCGCTGAGGGGGGTATTTCCCTTGTGGTCACGGATCACGTGCTCCAGCGTCCCGTCCGGATCGCTCCCGACCTCCTTGTCCTGGCCGCGGCTATCCTTCCGGGCGAGAACAGGGAGCTGTTCGAGCTCTTGAAGGTCCCGGCCAACAACGAGGGTTTTCTGATCGAGGCCCATGCAAAGCTCCGGCCGGTGGACATGTCCTCGGAGGGCGTGTTTATGGCCGGCCTTGCCCATTACCCGAAGCCGCTGGAGGAGACCATCGCCCAGGCCAACGCCGCAGTAGCCAGGGCCATGACCATCCTCAGCCGGGAAGGGATCATGGTTGGAGGGGTTGTAGCCGAGGTTATTCCCGAACGTTGCGCCGTGTGCCTCACCTGTGTAAGAACGTGTCCCTACGGCGTACCGAAAATCGGGACCGAAGGCCATGCAGTTATCGATCCCGCCGAGTGCCGCGGCTGCGGGGCCTGCGTGGCGGAGTGCCCGGGTAAGGCGATTGTGCTTCGGCACTTCACGGACGATCAGATCATAGCTAAAGAGGATGCCCTGTTTCAGTTGGGGTGATGGCGGGTATTCCGTTACCGCCCAAGTGAAACGAGCGGGCGGTGCCACCCCGATTATGACAACCTTAAATTGCCGTACCCCTGCCGAAAGGCCGGAGCTGGAGCATCCGGCGAAAAAATAACGCTGCAGGGTAAAGGGAGGTGCCATGGCTGAGTTCGAACCCCGTATCCTTGCATTCTGCTGCCAATACTGAGCCTACTCGGCTGCGGACCTGGCAGGTTCGATGAGACTTTCATACCCCAGCAATATCAAAGTTATTCAGGTGCCCTGCTCCGGGCGGGTCGATATTCTCCATCTACTCAAAGCAATCGAGGACGGTGCGGACGGCGTCTACATCGCGGGTTGCCTCGAAGGGGAATGCCACTTCCTCACCGGTAACCTGAAGGCCCGACGCAAGGTGAACTATGTGAAGAAGGTCCTGAGTGAGCTCGGAATCGAACCCGAGCGTGTTGAGATGTACAACCTTTCCGCAGGAGAAGGTCCCCGTTTCGTCGAAATTGCAAAGGAAATGACTGAACAAATTAGGGGATTGGGGCCGAGCCCTGTGAACGTGAGGAGAGCTGCCTGAAGAGTTCCGGAAGCTTGCTTTTGCGCAGAAGCTCAGTTCCCATTGGACACTGAATGAGGTGAGCCATGATTGTAGCAGATCGAAAGCCTTTGACCGAAATCCTTGAAATGATCAACAACTGTGACAAGGTCCTGATAATAGGCTGCAAAGGGTGCGTTACCGTATGCAACGTAGGCGGAGCCAAGGAAGTGGGAATTCTTGCCTCGGCATTGAAGATAGCACGCAAGAAGGAGGGACGAGCCCTGGAGGTGGAAGAGCGGACCATAGAGCGCCAGTGCGATCCCGAATACATCGAGCAGGTCAAGAACGAGGTCGGTGCCTACGATGGGGTTATTTCCATGGCCTGTGGCGTAGGACCGCAGTTCCTGTCACAGGCCTATCCGGACCAAAGATTTTTCCCGGCGGTTAATACGACCTTTTTCGGCGGTGCGGTCCAGCACGGCATATGGGAAGAGCGATGTGCGGGTTGCGGCCAGTGCATCATCCATTTTTATGACGGCATGTGTCCCATCGCACGCTGCTCCAAGAGCCTGCTCAACGGTCCCTGTGGTGGATCGGCCGGGGGAAAGTGTGAGATCAGCAAAGAAGTGGACTGCATCTGGGACCTGATCGTTCGGAAAAAAATGGAACAAGGCCGCCTCGAGGACCTGCTGAGCGTCAGGCCGGCGAAATCGTGGGACACTGCACGCGACGGCGGTCCCCGGAGAAGCGTAAGGGAGGAGTTGGTTCAATGAGCGATCTGAAAGCTGGAAGTAATCTGGAAAAGGTCCTGAAAGCCGGGCACTTCGCTTTCACCGGTGAATGCGGCCCCCCGAAAGGGGTCAATGTAGAGCATCTCAAGGAGAAAGTCGCTCACCTGAAGGGCGTGGTGGACGCCGTAAACGTTACTGACAACCAGACGGCAGTTGTGCGCATGTCCAGTTGGGCAGCCAGCACCATCATGTTGCAGGAGGGCGTGGAACCCAACTTCCAGATGGTCTGCCGCGACCGCAATCGCCTGGCCATGATGAGTGACATCCTCGGCGTTAATGCCATGGGGATTCGAAACATGCTGTGTCTCTCGGGCGACCACCAGCGTTTCGGCAACCATCCGCAGTCCAAAAACGTGTATGACATCGATTCCATGCAGCTCATTGCGCTTGTAAAGAAGATGCGGGATGAAGGCAAGTTCATGAATGACGAGGAGATCGATGTGCCGCCCAGACTCTTCATCGGGGCTGCCGCAAACCCGTTCGCCGAACCCTACGAGTTTCGCCCTTTCCGCCTGGCCAAAAAGGCTGAGGCCGGTGCGGATTTCATCCAGACCCAGTGTATTTACAATATGGAGCTGTTCAGGGAGTTCATGAAGCGGGTTGTGGACATGGGTATCCATGAGAAGTGTTACATCCTGGCCGGAGTCACACCGATGAAAAGCGTGGGTATGGCGAAATATATGTCCAAGATGGTCCCCGGTATGGATGTTCCCGACGAGTTGATACAGAGGCTGCAAGGAGCCGGCAAAGGCAAGGTTGCGGAGGAAGGCATAAAATTCGCTCTCGAGCAGATTCAGGAGTTTCAGGAAATGGAGGGCGTGGCCGGTGTTCACCTGATGGCCATAGAGTGGGAGCACCGCGTTCCCGAGATAGCCGAACGCGCAGGTATGCTTCCGAGGCCCCAAGTCTGATAACATTGTCATGGTTCGTTGTAACGGTTGAAATGAATACCCCCCGTGGACCCATAAGAGCTCCCCGGGGGTTTTTCAGCCGTGGTCTGATCAACGCGTTCGGGTTTTTTCCTTGAACTCTCCGCCTTTACTCCTCTATATTGTTTTATCAACGCCGACACACAAGCGGCCTCTCCGATCCTATGATATTCACCACGGCAAACGGCAAATCCTATGATACCCAAACGGACCTGACCGCCGAGGAGCGTCACGTCCTTCAGAAGTTAATCCTCTGGGAATCAATGGCCTCCTCCCTGGATGAGTTCAGGAACATTACCGCGGAAGCCCTGCGCAATGGATGGAACAATTCGGGCCCGATCCGTGCAAGCGCGGCCCTCAGCGATATCGTCAAGGACCTGGAAATCAGGGTGGCGGCCCGTATTCAGCAGTAACCGGATGACTTCCTTATGCCGCCGCCCCGTCATTTGTGAGGCCTGCTTTCTCGATGACCCCTCCCCTGCGATACTCGCCTGAATCCGGACTTGAACCCCCGCGCTTTACTCACAAGCCGGACTCGCGCGACCCTCTTAAAGTAGCCATTGTAGGCGGCGGCGAGGCCTGTTACAGCCTCCTGAAACTCCTTGACGATGAACGCCTTTCCCGCCTCAGGATGACGATCCTTGGTGTGTCCGACCCCGACCCCGATGGTCCGGGCCTTCGCCTGGCACGCCGCATGGGGCTGTTTACCACAATGGATTTCCACACGCTCTATGACCTCGACATAAATATGATTCTGGAAATGACCGGGCTTGTCGAGATTCGAAAGGAGATCGAGCGCTCCAAGCCGCCCGGAATCTCCCTAATGGACCACCGGGCCGTGCGTCTGCTCTGGGACCTGATTCAGATGGAAATGGAGCGCACCGAATTCGAGCGTGAACGGCAGCGCTACCAGGAAAAGAGCAGAAAGGAAGTACAGGCGATCCTGGACTCCCTCCCCTACCGGCTCATGGTTGTGAACAGAGACATGACAGTGGTCACCGCGAATTACACCCTTTTGAAAGAGTTCGGCCTGTCGTCTGAAGAGGCGATCGGAAAGCCCTGTTACAAGGTGCGGTACGGGCTGGACAGACCCTGTGATCAATCCGGAAGGGAGTGTTTCCTCCGATCGCGTCTCGAAGAGCTTCGCCGGGATGGGCTTGTGAGCACGTTTCAGAAAGTTCCGCATCCGGACGGACTTGAATGCTACGACGTGGTGACCATTTCCCCCATCTTCAACGACAAGGGAGAGGTGATTCAGATACTTGAGGCCTCCCGCGACGTTACCCAACGCGTTCTCCTCGAACGAGAGGTCGAGCACAGCAAGACCCTGTTCGAGAAGGTGATCGAGAGCACGGTGGACGGTATTGTCATGGTGGACACCAAGGGTAATGTGCTCATTTTCAATGAGGGAATGGAGAGCCTGACCGGATATTCGGCCGATGACATCATGAGCAGAGGCCATCTGAGCACCTTCTATGATATTGATACAGCGAAGGAAAACATGCGCAAGATGCGCAGTGACCAGTACGGGCCGCCTGGAAAGCTCAATCCTACAAGTATGTCCATCGTGACAAAGGACGGCCGGGAGATCCCTGTGACGCTCTCGGCCTCCATCATAACCATAGACGGAAAAGAGATAGGCAGTGTCGGTGTTTTCAGGGACATGCGCGAGATTCTCGAGATGCGCAGAGAGCTGGAAGACACCCACCTTCAACTGGTTCAGTCCGAGAAAGTTGCTTCCGTGGGAAGGATGGCTGCCGGGGTGGCCCACGAAATCAACAACCCACTGGCCGGGATCCTCATGTACGCTGAGATATTAAAGGACAACTTAAAATATGACCAGCAAGGTCTTAATGATATTCAGGAAATAGTGGACCAAACACTGCGCTGCAAGGAAATTGTGGCCGAACTTCTGGAGTTCAGCCGCCGTTCCGTGGGCAAGGTTTCCACTTTCAGCCTGGAGGATATGATTCGAAAATCCATGAACCTGCTCATCGATCAGGCCCTGTTTCAGGACATTAATGTCGATGTCCAGGTGGAACCTGACATTCCAAGAGTTTCCGGTGATCTGGGCCAACTCCAGCAAGTCTTCACCAACCTTTTTATAAATGCGGCCGACGCCATGGAGGGAAAAGGGGGTCTGGAAGTCAAGGGAAGGTACGACCATTCCGGAAACTGCTTTGAGGTCACAGTGTCTGATACCGGCCCCGGCATACCCGAGGAAATCCGTGAGAAGGTCTTCGAGATCTTTTTTACCACCAAGCCGGTGGGCAAAGGAACCGGGCTCGGACTGAGCATTTCCAAAAAAATCATTGAATTACACGGAGGATCCCTGACGCTTGAATCGCATCGGGAAGGGGGAACGACATTCACCATCAAGCTGCCCCTTGGGTTCCTGGATGAGACCGGCAACGAAGAGATGGACGTATTCATACAATAAGGTGGAGGCAATGGAAGACAAGGACACCCGCATCCTGGTAGTGGACGATGAGCGAGTGGTCAGGGACGGCTGCCGACGAGTCCTTACAGGCAAGGGCTATGATGTGCTCACGGTGGAAGACGGCAGGAAGGCCCTGGACATGCTGGAATCCGAGCCCGTGGACCTCATGCTCTTGGACCTGAAAATGCCCGTAATGGGCGGAGAGGAGGTCCTGGAGCACGTTTGCTCCAATCGTCCCGACATCCCGGTGATTATCATCACCGGACACGGCACCGTGGACAACGCCGTGGACTGCATGAAAAGAGGGGCCTATGATTTCGTCACAAAGCCGTTTCAGGTGGAGCAGTTCCTGTTGACCATTAAGCGTGCCGCGGAGAAGCGCCGCCTGGAGCAGCAGCGAATTCGATACGAAGAAGAAAAACAGCGCAACCTGTATGACCTGAACCTCGAAAAAAGCCGTCTTAAGACTATCATCAACTGCATGGCCAACGGTGTGCTCGTGACCAACCGCAACCTGGAGGTTGTACTTCACAACCCCGCCCTGACCCGCTTGATGGGCGTATCCGAGAAGGTCCATCCGCCTGTGGAGCTGAGCCGGCTCCTGGACAACAGGGAGCTGATCGAGACACTTAAAAAACTTCAGGCCGGCGACCTTCCCTCTGATGATTTCGTGAGCCAGGAAATCGTGGCGGGGAATCATTTCCTGAGGGCCATTTCCGCGCCGGCCTTAGCCCCGGGAAACGGGGTGGTAGGCACCGTGACCGTTCTGGAGGACATTACCGCCTTTAAAAGACTCGATGAAATGAAGTCTGATTTCGTCAATATGGTAGCCCACGAGCTTCGAAGCCCGCTCGTCAGCATTCAACAGCAGAACAACGTATTGCTGGAAGGTCTCGCCGGCGGGCTGCAGGAAAAACAGGAGGAACTGATACGCCGCGGCGGAAAGAAGATCGACCAGCTCCTGGACCTTATCAATGATTTGCTGGACATCGCTCGGATCGAGGCGGGAAGGCACCTGCAGCATCGTGTGCCCATCGAGGTCGGCGAGGTTGTCAATGAAACGGCGGAACTCATCAGGCCGCGGGCGGAGGCCCAGGGCGTTGTATTATCGGTATCCTGTGAGGATTCTCAGTCGATTCAGGCCGACCCCAAGGGGATCGGGGAGGTCATGAACAACCTCATCACCAACGCGGTCAATTACTCTCCCGGCGGCGGCCGTGTCGAGGTCACGGTGCGGGAGCTCGGGGACAACCTGGAGATCAGGGTGGCGGACAGCGGGGTCGGCATTTCCGCTGAAGAGCTTCCCAAGATCTGGGACAAGTTTTACCGCGTCAAGCACCCGGAGACCCGCCAGGTCATAGGAACCGGTCTGGGCCTGGCCATTACAAAAGGAATAGTCGAGGCCCACCAGGGCACCATTGAAGTGGAAAGCGCCCCAGGCCAGGGGACGGTCTTTAGAATTTTGCTCCCCATCATGTCCGGCAATGAATAGACAAAGCCCCATTAAACGCGTACTGGTGGTGGACGATGAGGCCGTCGTAAGAAACGGCATCAGGCGTGCTCTCAAGAGCCGTGGAACCGAGACGGTGCCGGCCGCCGACGGCAAAGAGGCCCTCTCCCTCCTCGACCACCAGCATTTTGATCTGGTCCTGCTGGACATTCGTATGCCTGATATGGACGGGATGTCCGTTCTTCGGGAGATCCAGTCACGCCACCCGGGAACCCCCGTGATAATGATCACGGGCTACCCGACAATCGACACAGCTGTGGAGTGCACCAAGCTCGGCGCCCAGGACTACCTGGTAAAGCCTTTTCGCCTGGCCGAACTGGAAGGCTCCCTTGACAAACTCGAGAACTGCGATGCTGCTTCGCCATCTTCTTCCGGCACGGAGCGCGGCCTTCGTATCAACGGAAACAGGGATCTTATCATCGGTGACAGCCCGGAAATGGGCGTGCTATTTGAAAAGATCCGAAAGGTCGCCCCCACGGACAGCACTGTACTTATCACAGGGGAGAGCGGCACGGGAAAGGAGCTGGTGGCCAGGGCCATCCACGCCTACAGCCGAAGAAAAGACCACGAGTTCGTGGCGGTGGACTGCAGCTCCCTGGTGGAGACCCTACTCGAGAGCGAGCTCTTCGGACACGTCAAGGGATCGTTCACCGGCGCCCTCGACACAAAGCACGGCCTGTTCGAACTGGCCAACCGCGGCACGTTTTTTTTTGATGAGATCTCCAACCTGAGCCTCAAGATTCAGGCCAAGCTCCTTCGAGTCATACAGGAACGGGAGTTCATGAAGGTCGGCGACCAGAAGAAGGTCCGGCTGGACATCCGTATCATCTCAGCCTCCAATCGCGATCTGCACGAGTCCATCGAGGCGGGGACATTTCGGGAGGACCTTTTCTACAGGCTGAGCGTGGTCCCCATCCGCCTGCCCCCGCTGCGCAGCCGCACCGACGACATCCCCCTGCTGGTTGATCACTTCCTCTCCAGGTTCAGCAACCGTAATAACCGCGAGGTCCCTGTTGTTTCCGAAGAGGCCATGGAGATCCTCAAGGATTATGCATGGCCCGGGAATGTCCGGGAACTCGAGCACACCATAGAACGCGTGCTCATCATGGAGGACACGGACATAATCAGACCCGGACACCTCCCCTCGTTTATCAGCCAGAGGCAGGGTGACTTTCAGATGTTCTCAGAAGACCCGTTTTCCTTGGAAGAGCTGGAAAAGCAGTACATCAGGTTCGTGCTTCGAAGGACAGGAGGCAAGAAGACCGAGGCCGCCGATATCCTCGGCATAAACCGCAAGACACTGGGTCTCAAAATAAAGAAATACGGGCTTGTTTGATGCGACAGGAATGAGCAGCGCAGACAACCGCTGGAAGTTCGCACGCAAGATGCTCAGGAGAAACCTTTATCCTTGACACCGGGAGGCCTTGACCAGAGGACCCCCCCCTTGTGCTGCGGCATGGGCCGGAACGATTGCACCGGCACCGCTCGATTCGCATCTGATTATTTCCAGCCACTCAATGTTGCTCTGAGTCGTCACCTCTGAAAACCGGCCCAAATTCGAGAGAAATTAGGAACATTGCCATTTTGTGACGAACTCGGTTAAGACCTTCGTAACACCTTCAATGTTCGAGAAGTTACTGACAAATGAGAACCAAACCGGAAGCGGTACCTCGTGGATTATAAACAGGTTTCTCTTTGCCGGCGTGTCCAGCACAAAGGGAATAAAACCTTCTGAAAAATTCTCAATCGGTATGACGGCGACTTCGCATTCTCTGCCGACTGCATCGAGCGCCAGCTTAATGGAGTCATAATAACGGAGCGCGTCGAAATACTGACTGTGTCTCGCCCGCATTCCTGACCAAGAGGAGGGCCCCATCCCCCCCCCTGCCTGCCACAATACTGCATTGAAATGCCTGGAAATGCATACTTAAGGCATACCCGGGAAATTGGCATGATTGCTGCATTTTCCTGCTCTTGAACGGACCCTCGAGCGGTTCACCGCTCGGGTGAAAAAACACGGGAACAGACAAAAGGAGAGGCAGCATGGCCGCATTATCAAAAACCAGCCTGAAACACAAGTTATACGGACTGAACATCTTTTACCTCATACTTCTCGGCACTGTAGTTTTCTTCTTTTTCAGTTACAACTCGCTGATTCGCAATCTCTCGGACTCGCAGGAGAGGACGAGCGTCCTGGCCGAGGCCACCAGAACGGCCGCCCTTTCAGCAAAGGACCACCTTGCCTCGCGGATAGATTTCGAACAGCTTGAAAGTGCCTTCCAACCGCTGCTCCAGCAAGCGGGTGCGGAAGGCCTGGACGCGGACGTGGAAGGCGTCTGGAACGACCTGCAAAGCATCCACGACATCCGTGTGGAAAATGGCCGCATTGAAACCGGGATTCAAGAGCTCACGGCCCACTCCATCGCTCAGTCGAACGGCTATATCGAGCAGGTCAGCCAAAAGCTGGCCGACCCCCAGGAACGCTACGAGGTGAGTCAGCTCGAACGGCTTGTAATCATAGGCGCCAGCGTGAACACGACCTCCAGTTACGAGCTGCGCCTCCTCTTCAACCGCCTGAAGGAAAGCCTGGATGCCAAGGATTCAATGCTCGACTTCCTGGATACTCTCTTGGTCAATGTGGAAAAGGACATCCAGCAGCTGTCCGGCACGCCCTTCGAGGATATGGCCCAGGAAGCGAAAAAGGCGAACCTCCGCGTGCAGGAACTCGTGTCCTCGTACATTGAAAACGTCCGGCAGGCGAATACCCTGGAGCAAAGCGTTTTTCAGGATCTGGAAGCGGCCATGGCCCAAATCAGGAGGGCCGAAATCGCAACGAGCCAGAGCTTTATCGAACGCGTGAAAGGATACTTCCAGGTAATCGTAGCAGTCCTCATCGTGACCAGCCTGCTCGGTATCGCATTGAGCCTGGTTCTGGCACGATCCCTGTCCAGGACCCTCGAGCGCATCATCACCAACCTCTCCGGGGCCTCCGATCAGATCTCGTCGGCCTCGGATCAGGTCTCCGCCTCGAGCCAGGCCTTGGCCGAAGGGGCGTCGGAGCAGGCGGCTTCGGTGGAAGAGACGTCCTCCTCGCTCGAGGAAATCTCCTCCATGACACGCCGGAACGCCGAAAACGCCCAGGAGACGAGTCGCATTATGATGCAGGAGGCGGCGCCCAACTTCCAGACAATCAACACGCGCATGGGAGAGATGAAAGCGGCTATCGAGAAGACCGTGGCCAACAGCGACGAGACCGCCAAGATCGTCAAAACCATCGATGAGATCGCCTTCCAGACCAACCTCCTTGCATTGAACGCCGCAGTAGAGGCGGCCCGCGCCGGGGAGGCCGGGGCCGGATTCGCTGTGGTTGCTGATGAGGTCCGGAATCTGGCCCTGCGGGCGGCGGAAGCGGCCAAAAACACATCGGAGCTGATTCACACCTCCAACGGGCAGATCAAGGACGCGGCTGAACTCAACGCCCAGGTGGTGGTTGCCCTGGAGTCCAATACGGATATTGCGGAGAAAGTCGGCAAACTAATCAGCGAGGTTGCGGCGGCATCCGACGAGCAGGCCCGCAGCCTCGACCAGATAAGCAAGGCAGTGGCCGAGATGGATAAGGCGACCCAGCAAAATGCGGCGAGCGCGGAGGAATCCGCGAGCGCTTCAGAAGAGATGAACGCACAGGCTCGGGAAATGGAGCATGTGGTGAGAGAGCTTCTTGCACTTACCGGCGGCCGAACCGCCATTGAAGGAAAGCATGCTCTTTCAGGGAAAGAATACGGAAAAACCGCCTGGAAAAAATCAGAATCCGAAAGTGCGAAGAAAAGTCCTGCCGGGTTTCCGCATGCGAGCCGCATGCTCCCGCAGAAAGACACAAAAGCAAAGCACGGCGGGGAAGTGTCTCCCGAACAGGTCATTCCCCTGAAGGACGAATTCAAGGATTTTTAACGGACCCGACAACCCACTTGGGCTCTAAGCTCCGCCTCGAACAACCAGTGGGAAAGGGAATGGGTTCAGGTTGCACCCTATTCAATAGGAAATCTTGTTCTTGATGAAGTCTTCGTGCTCCTTTTTCCATTCCGCACCGAATTTTCTTTCGTAATAGCCTCCGAGCCTTTCGAGCCACCTCCACCAAGGGTTCTTGCCCCTTTCTACCGCCTCTAACACGTCCTCCAGGAACACTGCAATATCGTTGAGTCTCTCCTTGGGGACGTAAGAGGCCGCACCTTCTTGAACAGACTTCATGGTGTCTTTAGGGGATAACGCATTAGCAGTCAACATTACAGCCGGGACTCCCCTGCTTTTGGCTATCTGAAGCAGATTGAATCCGTCCACACCCATGATATCCAAAACCGCAATGTCAAAAGTTCCGGCACTCAATAATTCCGCCGCTTCATCAAAAGTTGTGGCTGATGTAACATAACACATTGGAAGAATCTCTTTAAGGCTTTCCAGCACATCAATTTCGTCATCAACTATAAGAATTTTCTTTTTGTTAAGTCTCGATAAATCAATATTTCTTGATTCCGTTTTATCCATTAGAACATCTCCTGTCATAGAAGCTATGTGTCGTTTTCGGATAAAAGGGATCCGTCAAAGGAAGTCCGGCATCCGAATTCTAATCGATCAATGCGGGAAGAAAGGTTGCAATGGATGGAAACGCTATAATGGCGGCCGTACCAACGATAAGGGGCGGCCCAGCCGCGTGTCGCGCGCGCGCCAGACCTCCCCCATGCCGCCGGCCCCG
>CAZEIA010000108.1:0-12304 GCA_964512335.1 uncultured Desulfobacterales bacterium | reverse complement strand
ACCTGATTGAGGACAGAGAGGCCATGCTGCATAAGGTCCGGGCGTTGGCCGAGACAAACCCCATGCTCGGACACCGGGGCGTGAGGCTCGGGATAACCTATCCGGAGATTTATGCCATGCAGATTCGGGCCATCCTGGAGGCCGCCGCGGAACATATTAAGGAGGGGGGCGAAGTCGCACCGGAGATCATGGTGCCTCAGGTATGCACCCTGGAGGAACTCAAATGGGTCCACAAGTATGTGGATGAAATCCACAAGGATGTGGAACGAAAATTCAAGATTCAGGTTCCTTTCAAGTTTGGGACCATGATAGAGGTGGTCAGGGCCTGCATGCGTGCCGGCCGGATTGCGGAACTGGCTGAATTCATGTCCTTCGGGACCAACGACCTGACCCAGGCAACATTCTCCTTTTCCAGGGAGGACGCGGAAAACAAGTTCCTTCCCCTTTACAACGAACGAGGCATCCTGCAGCATAATCCTTTCGAGGTCCTGGACATCAAGGGTGTAGGCCGCCTGATGCTGATCACGGTGGAATGGGCCCGAAAGACGAGGGCCGACATGAAGATCGGGATCTGCGGTGAACAGGCCGGGCATCCGGAAACCATACGGTTCTGTCACCACATCAAGCTGAGCTACATATCCTGTTCGCCTCCGAGGGTCCCCATAGCCCGCCTGGCGGCGGCCCATGCCAAGCTCAAGGAGGGGGAGTATGCTTACGTTTGATTTCACGTGATTTCCTGCGGGAGCGTATTCAGGGGCGGCCTTTAATGGAGGCCGCCCCTGTTTGCTTTCCGAGGTTTCTCCAAGAAATTCACGAAGAACACGAAGAAATTAAGATGGGATTCAGTTTCTTCGATTTCGATGATTTCAACAGGTGAGTGGGACTTAACAGCTTGGGTACCATGGTGGCCGCGGTGATGCTCCCCTTGACGTCAGGCGTGGTTGCACTATCTTTTTAAACAAGGTAAACAGGGACGGAATTTCTTCTGATTTCCAAAGGAAAGGAATCATCACAAACCATGAATGCTAATAATTCAGCCTTCGAGCAGGGGCCCATTCGACCGCCGAACGAGGCCCAGAGCCTTTTGCTGCGGCTTACGAGAAACTGTCCATGGAACCAGTGTCTTTTCTGCCCGGTGTACAAGGGGAAAAAGTTCTCTCTGAGGACCGTTGAGGAGATCAAGCAGGATATTCAGGCCGCGCGGGATATGGCCGATGAGATCAAGGCCTTGTCTTGGAAACTGGGGGAGAAGGGTGAGATAAACGACCGCGTCGTAAGCGCACTGTTTAACAGCAAGGGAATGAGCGATGCCGCCAGGAGCGTGGCTGTATGGCTTTACTATGGAACCGGTTCCTGCTTTCTCCAGGACGCGGACAACCTGGTCATGAAGACCAGGGACCTGGTGGAAGTCCTGCAGTTCCTCCGCAAGACCTTCCCTGAGATCAAGCGGGTTACCACTTACTCCCGTTCACGTACCATAGTCCGCAAATCCCTGGAAGGCCTGACCGAGATCAGAAAGGCCGGGCTCGACCGCGTACACGTCGGGCTGGAAACGGGCTATGATCCCCTTCTGAAGCTCGTTAAAAAGGGGGTTTCCAGCGATCAGCAGGTGGAGGCCGGGAGAAAGGCGGTTGACGCGGGCCTGGAACTCTCCGAATATGTGATGCCGGGCCTCGGCGGACAGGAGATGTGGAAGGAGCATGCCCTGGCAACGGCCCGCGTTCTGAACCGCATCAATCCCCACTTTATAAGGCTGCGAAGCCTGCGTGTTCCGAAACGGGTCCCTCTACACAAGCTTATCGAGGAGGGGCGGTTCACCATGCAGACCGATGACATGCTCGCAGAAGAGCTGCTTCTGTTCATAGAGACGCTGGAGGGTATTACCAGCGTCGTTACCAGCGACCATATCATGAACCTCCTGGAGGAGGTTTCAGGAAAGCTCCCGGACGACAAGGAAAAGATGCTGGAGGTCATTCGCAGGTACCAGGAACTCCCGGACGAGGATCGCCTGATCTACCGCGTGGGACGTCGCGGCGGCGCTTTTCGCTCCACGGACGACCTCAAAAGAGATCAGGCGACATATAACAAGATTCAACGTCTTCTTTCCGAGGTCCGCTCCGAGAGTGGGGACGAAGGGGTTGATCGTTTTATCACGGATATGGTCGACCGCTATATCTGAGCGCCTTGGCTGACGGTTAACTAAAGCGCATTGAGCGCTCAAACAAGTTTGAAGGCGGGGTGCTTTGTGGCCTACTACCCTATACTGATGGACCTAGAGGGAAGGCGAACTCTTGTCGTGGGGGGAGGGGCTGTTGCCGAGCGAAAGGTGTTGACGCTTCTCGATTTCGGGGCGCAGGTGGATGTGGTCAGCCGTGAGATCAGCCCGTCCCTCGAAGCACTCTTCGAGGAAGGCCGCATTCGATGGCTGGGGCGCGATTTCAAAGACAAACACCTGGACGGGGCGGTGCTTGTCATCGCTGCAACCGATCAGGCCGAGGCCAACCGGCGAGTCAGTGCAGCCTGTCATGCAAAGGGGATCCCTGTAAACGTGGTGGACCAACCTGAAGACTGCTCTTTCATTGTCCCGGCCGTGGTTCGGCGGGGGGACCTGATTCTGGCGGTATCCACCTCCGGCCGGAGTCCGGCCCTGTCAAGAGCCGTTCGCGTGGAGCTGGAAGAACGCTTCGGCCCGGAATACGCAGACTTTCTCGCCATCATGGGGAGCATTCGTGAAGACGTACTCTCCCTGGGGCTGGAACACAAGGTCAACCGTGCCTTATTCCAGGACATGGTGAACTCGAACCTCCTGGAGGCGGTTCGCAGGAGAGACTGGTCCTCGGCCGCCGGTATCCTTACGGAGATCCTTGGGACCGCCTGGAGCGAGGAGGATGTTCGTGAGAGGCTGGAGCATGGTGAAAGGCGGACAAAACAATGGCGCTGATGCTTTACAGACTGGCCCTGGTACTCGTCCTCCTGGCGACCGGAGGGATGATCGTCTTCATCGTGCGGCAAAGAAAATCCGTTTTTAAGTGGTCCTACAGGATTCTTGTGGCGGGTTTTGCAGTCCACACCGTGTTCCTTGTTCACCAGTACATTGCAGTGGGAACCGCTCCTGTCTTGAATCTAAAGTCGGCCCTCGGCTTTTTTGCCTGGACCATAACGGGCGCGTACCTGCTTTTTCAGCTCAGGTTCAGGCTCATGGTGCTGGGGTCGTTCATCGCGCCGCTGGCCGCCGTGCTGATGATTATATCCACCACCATCCCCGGGGCTGAAACTGTTACGGTCAGCCCCTTGTTAAAGAGCCTCTGGCTCACCATTCACGTGGTTACCATCTTTGCAGGCGACGGGATGTTCGCGATCATGTTCGCGGCAGCCGTTATGTACCTGCTCCAGGAGAGGCAGATCAAGGGCAAGCGTTTCGGTTTCCTTTACACACGCCTGCCTTCGCTGCAGACACTGGACTCGATCAATCACCACGCCCTTATTGTGGGCTTTCCCCTGCTCACACTGGGCATGGTGACGGGCGCCATTTACGCACAGCAGGCCCTGGGGAGTTTCTGGCGGTGGGACCCCAAGGAAGTGTGGTCTCTGATCACGTGGCTGGCATACGCCGTTCTGCTGCACGAGAGGCTCACGGTGGGCTGGCGGGGAAAACGTGCGGCGGTTATGTCGATTGTATGTTTCGTGCTCCTGATCTTCACCTTCATCGGCGTCAGTTTCTTGTCCAGTGATTATCACAGTTTCAGGAGCCTGGAAGGACACACTGCGCCATGATCAGCATCGTCACCATAGGCATGAACCACGAGACCGCACAGGTGGAGATCCGGGAATGCCTGGCGAGAAATCCGGAAAACGTGGGACGGGCCCTGTCTGTCATGCGCGACCACCCGGCGATTCGGGAAGGACTTTTTATTTCCACGTGCAATCGTGTGGAGGCCCTTTACACCACTGACCGGGTTGCCGAGGCCCGGAACGGAATCCTGGAGATTTTCTCCAGGCTTGGAGGTATCCGCTCGGAGGCCCTGACACCCGGTCTTTACACACTCGAGGATATGGAGACCGTCAGGCACGTATTCAAGGTTGCCTCCAGCCTGGATTCCATGGTGGTCGGGGAGCCGCAGATTCTGGGACAAATCAAGGACGCTTATTTCCAGGCGACACGAGCGAAGACATCGGGCGTCATACTCAACCGGCTCATGCACAGGGCCTTTCACGTTGCCAAACGTGTGCGGACCGAGACAGGCATCTCGGACGCAGCCGTTTCCATCAGCTATGCGGCGGTGGAACTCGCCAAGAAGATATTCCACCAGCTGGCCGGCCGGAAGGTCCTGCTCGTGGGGGCAGGCGAAATGGCCGAGCTTGCCGCAAGGCACCTTCTGTCCCATGGAGTCGGTGAAATAAGCGTCGCAAACCGGACTTTTGAGCGGGCGGTTGCAGTAGCCCGGCCCTTTCACGGTAAGCCGGTCTACTTTGAAGAAGTGGGATCAGAGCTGATCGAGGCGGACATAGTAATTACGTCCACGGCATCGCCTGAGTACGTCATAACCCACGAACAGGTAAAAGGTTCATTACGAAAACGGAGAAACCGGCCTCTGTTCTTTATCGACATCGCCGTCCCAAGGGACGTGGAGCCGCGGGTCAATGAACTGGGAAACGCCTATGTCTATGACATCGACGACCTCAGGGGGGTGGTGGAGATCAACCTGGCGCAGCGCCGGGAGGAAGCTGTGAAGGCCGAGCGGATCGTAGAGGAGGAGGTCCTGCGTTTTGAGGCCTGGCTCAAGACCCTCGGGGTCGTTCCGACGATAGTGGAACTCAAGGAAAAGGTCGAGGAGATCCGCAGAACCGAATTGCGCCGCAGCCTGTCCGGACTCGGGGATCTCACTGAGCACCAGAAACAGGCATTGGAACTCCTGACGACCTCCATTTCCGAGAAGATCATTCACGACCCCATCCTCACCCTGAAGCAGAAGGCGGACCGCCCGAGCCGGGACCAGGTCCTTGAAATGACCCGCAGGCTTTTTCGACTGGACGATAAACACGAAGGGTGATTCACCGAAGGGCTTGCTGTTTTTAGGCGTTGACGTTATTGCAAGAGCCCTTTTCCTTTTGAAGAGGCGTTTAAAAGTCCCAGGAAAAACAAGGTAAGTGAACAGGAGGAAAGACATGAGCAGCATGGACAAGATGATCGACCGGTTGCGGAGCCACCCCGAATCCAATCGCATAGGAATGATCGCCTGCCACTTCGGCGTGGTTCGAGGAACAAGCCTGAAGGGCTTTCAGGTACAGGCGGTGGAGGTGTTTTACGACCAGGATGCCATTGATAAAATAACAAATGAAATAAGAGATATAGATGGCATTGTTGACGTTTTAGTTGAAACCAGTGAGGGCCTGCTCAAGGTAGGGGATGAAATTATGGCTGTGGCTGTGGCAGGAGAGACACGCGAGACTGTATTTCCGGCCCTTATGAACATAGTTGACCGAATAAAGGCCGAAGCGGTTCGAAAGAGCGAAATACCGCTGTGATCGCCGGTCACCCCGTTTGCGGGCAGATACAGTAGGACAAACTAACACACTCTAAAAGGAAGACCTTATGGGAATGATAGACGTCGGAGAAAAACCGGTTGTGTTCAGGGAGGCCGAGGCGTCCGGAAAAATCCTGCTTTCCAGCAAGACCATGGACGCAGTCAGGTCAGGCCGCGTTCGAAAGGGAGACCCTCTTGTCGTAGCCGAGGTGGCCGCCATACAGGCGGCCAAGCAGACATCCCTTATGATACCACATTGTCATCAGATTCCCCTTGACACTGTTGATGTCGGGTTCTCTCTCAGCGACGAGGGTGTAACAGCCTCCTGCCTGGTCAGGGCGCAGGCACGGACCGGCGTGGAGATGGAAGCCCTGGTAGGTGTGGGTGCCGCTTTAAACACAATCTGGGATATGGTGAAATACCTGGAAAAAGACGTGGCCGGGCAATACCCGGATACCCGGATCACCGATATTCATGTTGTTCGAAAAATGAAGTCGAAGTGAAATTGAACTCCTGCGGCAGGCACTTCAGGAAACACTCCACATCTGACAACTGCAAATTGCCCGAGACTCCGCCTCGTAAGAGACCCGTGGGATGAGCATGAACGAGTTTGAACCGTCCCGTCGAAAGGAATACCTTCCCCTGCAAAAGGAAGGGGGCAGGCGTCTCTTTGGTGTATTTCCCGGGCGGTACCCCAGGGAACTCTTTTGGGCCCGGGGCGTGCTGCCCGTGGAAATCTGGGACCCAATCCTGGACATCTCGGGTTCAGGCGTCCACCTACAGCCTGCTGTCTGCTCCATTGTAAAAGGAGGCCTCGAGCTTATTACTCAGGGAAAGTGTGACGATCTGGACGGGTTCCTCTTTCCCCACACCTGTGATTCGGTTCAAAACCTGGGCTCCATGGTGCGGGACTATCTCGACGTTCAAAAGCCTTGCCTGTTTTTCTACCCTCCCAAGGCGCCGCACAGTCGTCCATCAAGGGTTTTCTTGCGCAAGGAAATCGAGAGGATTGAAAAAGAACTCGATTGTATTTACGAGCGGCCGGATCGGGATGCGCTCCAAAATGCCGTTCTTCTGGGGCGGGAGCTCCGAAAGACCCTTACCGCCATATATGTGGCCAGGGCCGAGGGACGGCTGGACGCATCAAACCGTGAGTTCTATCGGGTCGTGCGCCTGGTCGAGTACATGCATCCCGACGACGCGCTCCCCATAATGAAGGAATTCCTGGATCAGCGGAAGACGAACCAGCCCTTGAATTCACCGTGCGTGGTCCTGAGCGGGGTGCTTCCCAATCCAGAGGGGCTTCTCTTTCTCCTGGACCGGATGGGCGTGCGCGTCGGAGAAGATGAGCTTCTATCCTGCGGCAGACGGATTTCAGGCGAAACCGCGGCAAAACTGGACGCCTTGGACTCCCTGGTTGAGGGCTTTTTGGGAATGCCGGCCTGTTCAACGATTAACAGCCCGCTCCAGGAGCGCATTGAGCAGCTCATTCGGAAAACCCTGCGCTGCGGTGCAGCAGGCGTCCTCTTCAATATAGTGAAGTTCTGCGAGCCGGAGCTCTTTTACCATCCCAGCCTCAAGGAGTCCCTTCGAAAACAGGGCGTTGACATGCTGCTCCTGGAAAACGACGTCAACCGGGACATCTCGGGTCAGACAGAGACCCGGATCGAGGCGTTCGCTGAGATGATTCGACGTGGGAGACAATGATCATGTCCCTTGCAGCACGGGCAAGATTCAAATTCATGAAGGACATCGGAGCTCCCGCACTCATGGGGGGCTCAAGGGCTTTAAGACGGGCACGCGGAAAAAAAAGCCGCCCCGCCCAAACGGACACGGCGCCGCCCCTCGCATGCAGCAGGCGGTTGCGGGAAATCATGACTCGCCACTACTTCCTCTCCCGCTACGCAAAGGGGAGCGTGCCTGTAGCATGGGTAACGAGCGGTGCACCCGTGGAACTCCTGCGCGCCTTCGGTTTCTACACCGTTTACCCGGAGAACCATGGAGCGCTCTGCGGCGCCAAAGGCATGGGGGGCGAACTCTGCAGCGTGGCCGAGCAAAACGGATACTCACAGGATCTCTGCTCTTATGCGCGTATCGACCTGGGGGTGGCCCTGTCGGGAAAAACCCCTGCGGGAAAACTCCCCCGGCCCGACCTCCTTTTTGCTTCCAACAATATCTGCCAGACCGTGGCCTACTGGTACACTGTCCTTGCGGAATACTGGGGCGTACCGTTCCTGCTCTTCGACACGCCCTTCAATCACTCAGGGGAGCCTTCCGAGACGGACATCGCATACATGACGTCCCAACTCGAGGAGATGATCCCCGTCCTGGAGCGTGTGAGCGGGTTCAACTTCCGCATGAAGGCGCTGGAAGAGGTCCTGGACCTGTCAAGGGAGACGGCCGAGACCTGGGGGGCGGTCCTGGGCACCATGAAAACCGTTCCCGCTCCCATAACCATATTCGAGGCGTTTGTTCATCTTGCGCCTGTGGTCTCCCTTCGAGGTCTGCCTGTAGCCCTGGAATATTATCGCGTCCTTCTCGAGGAACTTAACCAGCGGGTCGAGAGAGGGCAGGGCGCCCTCCGTGAAGAACGGAAGCGACTCATGTGGGACAACATCGCCGTATGGTACAAGGTCCGCGACTTTTCCACCCTCTTTGCAGAGCGGGGCATGGGTTTTGTTACGGCCACTTACACCAACGCCTGGGCGGAGACGGCCCCGGACATGGATGCCCATAGGCCTTTGGAGTCCATTGCCCGCACCTACAGCCGGGTTATCCTGAACAACAGCCTGGCGCACCGGCTCGGGCTGATGGAACAGCTTATTAAGGAGTACCGGGTGGAAGGGCTTGTTATTCACTCGGCGCGGAGTTGCAAGCCTTACTCCGTGGGCCAGTATGATCTCAAGCGGCTCCTGATGGAGCGGCTGGCCGTTCCGTCTGTGGTTATCGAGGCTGATATCGCCGACGAAAGGGCCTACTCTGAGCAGCAGACCCGTACCCGCCTCGAGGCCTTTTTTGAGGCGATGGAAAACTGAACCGGGATGTTGGTTGTTTTTGCGGTAACCGAATCTACTGTAGGGGCTTTTCAAGATCATGAAAACCGGACGCGGGAAGGAGACAGGCAAGACGGCCTTGAAATACGTCGCCGGGATCGACGTGGGGTCTCTCAGCACGGATGCGGTGATCCTTGACGCTATAAAGAGGCGTATCGCCGGCTACAGCATTGTTCGGACAGGCGCCAGCAGCACCGGTGCGGCGGAAAAAGCTCTGCACCGAGCCCTGACATCCGCGGGCATCACCCGGGATGCCCTGGGTTTCATCGTGAGCACCGGGTACGGCCGCAGGAAAGCTCCTTTTGCCGATCGGGCCGTCACGGAGATCACCTGTCATGCCAGGGGGGCCTGTTTTCTGTTTCCGGACACAGGGACGGTGGTCGACATCGGCGGGCAGGATTCAAAGGTGGTTCACGTCGGAAAAGGAGGCAAGGTCCTGGATTTCACCATGAACGACAAATGCGCCGCAGGTACCGGCCGGTTCATCGAGGTCATGGCGGAAAAGCTCCAGGTCGGGCTGGAGGAAATGGGGAGGCTCTCCACACAGTCCCGGGGAGAGGTCGCCATCAGCAGTGTCTGCACGGTGTTTGCCGAAAGCGAGGTCGTGTCGCTGGTTGCGCAGGACCATCCGCCCGAGGAGATCATCCGCGGCATACATCGTGCCATTGTCGGCCGGATCTGGGCCATGGTCCGCTCGCTGGGCATAAGGGGGGAACTCACTATGAGCGGCGGGGTGGCAAAAAACCCCGGAGTGGTGTCTTTGCTGGAGGAAAAACTGGGCAAACCCGTCCTCGTGCCTTCGGAGCCCCAGATCGTAGGGGCGCTCGGAGCCGCCCTGATCGCTCTGGACCAGATTGATGAAATTTTTCTCGAACTGTGATTTCTCTCTTTACAGAGGAAAGTAATTGCGTTATACGTGCTTTTTCAATAGGGCTGGCGGCTGAGTTTGGAGCCCCAACCGTCGGGCCTTGTGACGAAGGAGTTAATGCGCCATCGTCCTAAATATTAAGAAAGACGGCCACTGGTTCGACGATATTGCCATAGTCAGCCAACTCGGACTGACCATGGCCGGTTCCATCCTTTTTTGCCTGGCCATGGGATATGCGCTCGACAAGTGGCTCGGCACAAAGGGTTTTTTTACGATTGTTTTTATCATCCTCGGTATCATAGGGGGCGGAGTCACTGTATATCGCCAGATCATGAATGTGCTGGACCCCAAGGAAAAAAGCCGGCACGAAGCGGAACACGAGAATGGAAGCAGTTAGATCGATGCAGAAAAAGCTCTGCTCTCAGGCCATGCTGGCCGCGATTGCCGGGGCCCTCATTCTGATCCTGTTCGGTGAAAAGGCCGTTGGAAAGGGGCTTGTCCTGGGGACGCTCTTCAGTGCCTTGAACTTCGTACTCATGGGACAATTTTTTCACCACACCATGTCCAGCTCAAGGACCAGGGCGAGCGCCGCCGCTTTCGGCTCCATCTTTTTTCGCTTCGCGCTTATGGCCGTTCCCCTTATCATCTCCATCCGGCTTGATTCCATTCACATCATCGGGGTTGTCATAGGGATCTTCATGGTCCAACTGACCATATTGTTTAATCATATCGTGCGTACACGCACATCTTCCGTTCAAAAATCTTAGGACAGGTTTCATGCCATGGAAGACTTGACTCATCTCCCACAGATTACGATCAACCTGCTCGGGCTCGACCTCGTCATTAATACGCATACCGTTTTCATGACGTGGATAGTAATGGCTATTCTGCTTTTGATCGGGTTTCTGGCGACGAGAAACATCTCTCTTCTTCCCAATCCCTTTCAGGTCTTAGGGGAGCTGATCGTCAATGCCTTTTGGGGAATAACCAAGGGCGCCTTGGATGACGATATGGCCCGAAAGTACTTTCCTCTTGTCTGCACCATGTTCATGTTCCTGCTTTTGTGTAACTGGCTGGGGGCGATTCCTCACCTTGCGGAGCCCACCAAGGACCTGAATACACCGCTTGGGCTGGGGCTCATGGGGTTTGGTATTGCCCATTATGCCGGGATTCGCGCCAAGGGAATAAAAGCCTATTTGAAAGAGTATTTCGAGCCCATCTTCTTTATGGCGCCCTTGAATGTAATAGGTGAAATCGCAAAGGTAGTTTCCATATCGTTTCGTCTGTATGGTAACATTATGGGAGGAGCTATCATTGTTCTTGTAGTATCTCATTTAATTTACAGCTTGATACTTCCTCCTTTTTTGATAGCATTTTTTAGTTTGTTTATCGGAACAATACAGGCTTTCGTATTCACAATGCTTACTCTGGTGTATATTTCCGTGCAGGTAAAATAGCTATGAGCGTTGCTGAAATCATTGAACTGGCCTCCTACGTTGGGGCAGGATTGTGCATCGGCCTTGGAGCCATCGGTGCGGCCATTGGCGAAGGATACACGGCAGGACTTGCCAATGTGGCGATCTCCCAGAAAGAATCCAAGTCGCGCGAAATTGTGAAAAACATGCTGGTGGGGCAGGCCATAGCCGAATCGGCAGCTATTTTCGCGTTGGTAATCGCCATAATGCTTGTCTTCATGAAGTTCCCCGGAGAGACCTTGCTGGGAGCCGCATCCCTTTTGGGAGCCGGAATCTGCATGGGATTGGGCGCCATAGGATCCGGTGTCGGTGCCGGTTTTCCAGGGGGCCAGGCCTGCCTGGGAATCGCCAATCAGCCGGAAATGGCGGGAAAACTGACCACCAACATGCTTATAGGGTCCGCAGTGTGCCAGACCCCCGCCATCTTTTCCATGGTAGTGGCTCTCATGTTGCTGTTCCTGCGTTTCGAACACCTTCCCCTGGGGATTGCCTGGGCCGCTCTTATAGGGGCCGGTGCGAGTACAGGCCTCGCAGCAATCGGGTCCGGCTACGGCGGCGGCATGGCAGCCGGATCGGGTTGCGCAGGGATTGCAAGGAACCCGGACAGCCTCGGGCCGGTAACAACAAGCATGCTGGTGGGGCAGGCTGTTACCCAGACGCCGTCCATTTTCGGACTGCTCGTCAGCTTCATTCTCATGTTCAAGGCATTTCCTGAAACAGCAGGCATTGCTGCAGCAATGGCCCCTCTTTCAGCGGGAATCTGTATGGGATTCGGAGGGATCGGCTCCGGAATAGGAAACGGTTATACCGCAGAGTCGGCGGTCCTTTGGATTGGAAGAAATGTAGAGGCCTCGGGTATCTTGACAAGGACCATGCTCGTCGGCCAGGCCATTTCTCAGTCCACCGCCATTTATGCCATGGTAGTGAGTCTGGTGCTCGTATTCGTAGTCTAACCTGGATAGCAGTTAAGGTAATTCTTTAGAATATAGGGAGGAAAGAAAATGGAAGGATTGGTAGAAGCAGCGGCATACTTGGGAGCAGGAATTGCCATGGGTCTCGGAGCAATCGGCCCGGGCATCGGCGAGGGGTTCGTCGGAGGAAAGGCCTGTGAGGCGATCGGGAAGAAGCCGAATGAGGCCGGTCTCTTGACGAGAACCATGCTGGTAGGGCAGGCCGTATCCGAGTCCACAGGCATATATTCTCTGGTTATTGCTCTCTTGCTCCTATTTGTTGTTTAAATCCTATTTGACGGTGCCGTATCATGATTAGCATCAATGCGACTCTTGTCGTTCAGGTGATTCATTTTCTCCTGATGGTCTATATCCTGAACCGCCTTATGTTGCGCCCGATCATGCGCCAGATCAATGAGAGGGAAGAGCACAT
>CAZEIA010000107.1:0-12389 GCA_964512335.1 uncultured Desulfobacterales bacterium | reverse complement strand
ACCAGGCCGCGGAGCTGGCCGCCAGTGAATTCGATCTGGTGACCAGATGGCTCCAATTGCTTCAGAAAGTCCCGGCCTACTTCCTGGTCTTTCTCTTTTTCCTGATGATGTACATGATCTGGTTCCTGTCGCGAAGATTCATGAAGCCCCTGAAATATCTCGTCGACCAGACCCGCCGCATCGCAAAGGGAGATTTTAAGCCTGTCAAGCCCGTGCGCAAGTACAGGGACGAATTCACAACAGTGGAAGTGGCGATCAACCGGATGCTGAGAGAACTGGAGCGCCGTCAGAACTCCCTGATTGAATCCCACAAGCTGCGTGCCGTGGGAATCCTCACGGCAGGCGTGGCCCATGAGCTGAATAATCCCCTGAACAACATCATGCTGACCGCCTACTCCCTGCTCGAAGAGTATGGTACCCTGGACCATAACGAGCACATGGACATGATCCAGGACATTATCGGTGAAACGGAACGCTCCCGGAGCATCGTTCACAATCTTCTTGACTTCACAAGGGAGAATGTATCAGTCCTGGAGTTGCTGGACCTGGGCAAGCTGGTTCAGGAAACGGCGAAACTGGCCCTGAACCAGGCAAGGGTCCGGGGGGCGGCCATAAATGTCGAGGTTGAACCGGACCTGCCCAGAATTCAAGGAGACAAGCAGCAGTTGAAGCAGGTCGTCCTTAACCTGATCCTGAACTCCCTGGATGCGGTCAGCAGTGGAGGCCGCATCGAGGTGAGGGCCAAAACAATCAAACCGGGTTATCTCATGGTGCAGGTTGAGGATGACGGGGCCGGCATTCCGGCTGATTTGCTTCCACATATTTTCGACCCGTTTTTTACCACAAAGCCCGTGGGCAAAGGGACCGGTCTGGGGCTTTCCGTGTCCCACGGGATTATCACCAAACACGGCGGCCGGATCGAGGTGGACAGCGTCCCCGGCCGGAAGACCGTTTTCACGATCACCTTGCCCTGCGATGCCTCCGCCATCGTCAGCAGGGAAGACTCATAATGCCCGGGGATGATCCCGATTGAACCGGATCAAACAAGCGAATGCCCTCAGAGTTGCTGTTGTGGATGATGAACCCCTTGCCGTCAAACACATCAGCCGCATTCTGGGAAGGTACGGTCACGAGGTGGAGACCTTTACCAACCCCGAGCAGGCCCTCCTGCGAATGGCGCAGTCCCCCTTTCATATAGTCATGACCGACATATGCATGCCGCAAATGAGCGGCTTGGAGCTTCTGGAGCGTGTCAAATCGCGGTTTCCCGAGACCCAGGTCATCCTGTTCACCGGGTACGGCTCGGTGGACGACGCGGTCAAGGCCATCAAGCAGGGCGCCTTCTATTATGTTGAAAAACCCCTGACGCCGGACAAGGTGTTGTCGGTCCTGACGCGGGCCGCTGACAAGCTTTCCCTGATGGCTGAAAACAGGAACCTGAAGGATGAGCTTCACAAAAAGGACCACTCGCTGGGGATCCTGGGCGTCAGCCCCCAGATCAGGGAGCTGATAAAGGTCATCAACAAGGTGGCCAAGATAGACTGCAATGTGCTGATTCAGGGTGAGAGCGGCACAGGAAAGGAACTGGCGGCAAGGGCCATCCATCGCGGCAGCTTGAGAAAAAATAAGCCGTTTGTGGCGTTCAACTGCGGCGGTTTCACGGAGGAACTGGCAGCCAACGAGCTTTTCGGGCATGAAAGGGGCGCCTTTACCGGAGCCGACAGCGTCAAGCAGGGGCTGTTCGAGGCGGCCCAGGGGGGATCGGTATTCCTGGACGAGATCGCGGAGATGGCGCTCTCCACGCAAGTGAAGCTGCTCAGGCTGATCCAGGAGAGGAAGCTGTTCCGGGTCGGCGGGTCCAAGGCCATCGACCTGGACGTGAGGTTGATATCAGCCACCAATAAGGACCTGGAGCACGAGGTCAAGTCCGGCCGTTTTCGGGAAGACCTGTTTTTTCGGGTGAAGGTGGTGGTGATACGGGTCCCGCCGTTGCGTGAACGAAAAGAAGACATCCCATTGCTAGTAGAGCATTTCACCGATTATTACAATGCGCTGTACAACAAGAGAGTCGAGGGGTTCACCGATCACGCCATGGACATCCTCATGCGCTATTCCTTTCCAGGCAATGTGCGGGAGTTGGAGCACATGGTCTGCAGTGCCGTGGCCCTTGGTGAAAGACGCCGGCTCCAGGCCGATGACCTTCCTGAGGACCTTCGGCTGTTGGATGTAGACACTGTATTGCGGGACGATTTGAGCACGTTGGCGGAACAGGAGAAGGCCCATATTATCAGAGTCCTTGAAGCCACAAACTACAACAAGGCACGGGCCGCCCAGATCATGGGCATACCCAGGACCACCCTCTGGCGTAAAATAAAGAAATTCGGTATTGGTGAAATCCAGTAATTCCAAACCTGCCTGTCAGCACAAAATATCCTGATGAGGTTTTCAGGACGCGCCATGAAGATCAAGACCTTTGCCCTGGAAAGATTCTTTTCAAAGCACGAGTTTTCCGCCGAGATTCTCCTTTCGAGTTCGGACTGCCAGGCCCTGTCCATGTCGGACCTGCTTGGCCTTGCCGATTCCCGAACAAGGGGCCTCTGGCAGGACCTCAGGCTGGGGTACACCGAGACGAACGGGCATCCGGCCCTTCGCGATGCCATAGCCGGACTTTACAAGGGCTTGGAGCGGGATGACATCCTGGTGCTCGCCCCGGAGGAAGGTATTTTTCTCCTGATGCAGGCGCTCCTGGATCCGGGGGACCACGTGGTCTGCACGTTTCCGGGTTACCAGTCCCTCTACGAAGTGGCCCGCGCCATAGGCTGCGAGGTGTCCTTTTGGACGCCCGGCGAAGAGCAGGGCTGGCGGTTTTCCGTCCAGAGGTTGAAGGCCTTGATAAGGGACGACACCAAGCTGGTGGTCGTAAACTTTCCTCACAATCCCACAGGCTCCCTTCCGTCACGGGAGGATTACGATTCAATTCTTGAAATAGTGATGGAGCAGGGGGCCTGCCTGTTTTCTGATGAGATGTACCGCTTCCTGGAACTGGACCCTGGTGCCATGCTTCCCGCGGCCTGTGAACAATACGCCGGTGCAGTATCGCTCTGCGGCCTCTCCAAGTCCTTCGGCCTGCCCGGACTTCGGATCGGCTGGGTTGCATCCCGGAATCGCCGGATTCTCGATCTAATGAGCCAGCTCAAGGATTACACCACGATCTGCAACAGTGCGCCCAGTGAAATACTGGGCCTTATGGCCCTGCACGGGCGGGTTCAGATCATCGCCGCCCAGCGTTCCCGCATTGAGAGGAACATCCTGATGCTGGACCGCTTTTTTGAAGATTACAGCTATTGCTTTCAGTGGAACCGCCCTCAGAGCGGCTCCATCTGCTTCCCTCGAATGAAGACGGTCGAAGATACATTTGTTTTTTGCGAAAACCTTGTGAAAGAGACCGGGATCATGCTGGCTCCGTCATGTGCGTTTCACTATGGAGACCACCATGTTCGTTTCGGGTTCGGCCGCGATGACCTCTCCAAAGGCCTCGAACGGTTGTCGGATTACCTGGACATGCATTTTCGACACTAGGACTGGAAATCTGATATAAAAATGAAATCCAGCCGATCGGGATCAAATGCGGAGAGGGTCCAGCGAACACGGAATAGTGTTCGTCCAGGCCGGGGGAACGTGTAATGTCCGGCTACCGGGGTCATGTGGCGGGTGGTGCCATCTTGTGGGCGGGGTGTTTCGCCGGCGCGGTCCAGCTTGATCTCGTCCCCCCGCACCCGGAGACGGCCGTGGTCCTGGGTGTTGCGGCCCTCATGGGAGCCCTTTTTCCTGACACGGACACCGACTCCAAGGGACAGAACCTGTTTTACCTGATCCTGGTCATTCTGGACCTTACGTTCATGATAAAGGGCATGTACCGCTGGGCCGCCGTTCTCGGGTTCTGTGCAATGCTGCCTGCCCTCGGACGGCACCGAGGATGGACCCACACCTGGTGGGCTATGCTGCTCGTGCCTTTTCCCATACTCCTGCTTCCCGTAGTTTTCTACGCCCAGCCCCTGGATCGGCTCCTGCCTTTCTACTTTTTCGCGGTGATCGGATATTTCTCCCACCTTCTGCTGGATCGGATCTTCTAGCTTCCCTATTTGATCTTGTGAATCTCTTCCCGGGAGTTTATCATTCCCTTGAGGTACACGGGCGGTCTTGATCCCGGCCAAAGGGCTGTTCAGAGAAGGGAGCGTGTCGGTCATGTTTGAGTGCGAAGCGGGAATTACCGGTCACCGCGAGGTTGTTCCCGGGACTTTCCTGATGACCCTTGACGCGCCTTCCATTGCAGGGAGCGCACGGCCCGGCCAATTCGTTATGATACGGGCGGGCTCCGGACTTGACCCACTGCTCAGGAGGCCCTTTTCCATCTGCGGTCTTTACGGGGACGGTGCCATAGGCATTTTATACAAGGTGGTGGGGCAGGGTACGACCGTTCTCTCAAAAATGCGCCATGGGGATCGGACACATGTCCTGGGCCCTTTGGGGAATGGTTTCACCTTCGGGGGTGCCTCACTCCCCGTGTTTCTCGTGGGGGGTGGTATGGGGGTGGCACCGCTCTTTTTCCTGGCACAGGACCTTTCCAGGACCGGGAATCCGCCCTTTCGCCTCTTTACGGGGTTTTCCGTAAGAGAACAGGTCATTTCGGCAAGAGAGATCCTGAGCCTGGAAGTAGACGGGGAAGTCGCAACCGACGACGGCACCATGGGTCACGCGGGCCCTGTGACGGACCTTCTGCAGGCCGCGCTGGAAGCGGACCCTGGAAACAAAGCGGCCGGCGGTGTATACGCCTGCGGCCCGACGGCCATGCTCGGGAAGGTGGCCGTGCTGACCGACGCGGCCGGCGTCTCATGCCAGGTCTCCCTGGAGGCCTCAATGGCCTGCGGTCTGGGGGCTTGCCTTGGCTGTGCTGTTCACGCTGCTCCGGAGGAGTCCGTCCCCTTTTTCCGAGTCTGTACTGAGGGCCCGGTCTTTCCGGCCAAGGCCGTGGGCTGGACCAGGGCGGGGGGCACTGAGTCTGACACGGTGGATTCCGGACCTCCAGGGCACCGGACGGCTTGATCATGAATGAAGCTAATCCCGATCTCAGTGTGAGTGTGGGCCCTCTGCGGCTGAAGAACCCGGTAATGGCTGCATCCGGGACCTTCGGATACGGCCGGGAGTTTGAACCCCTGTTTGCCCCGGCCCTCCTTGGAGGCATTATCCTAAAAGGCCTGTCTCTCGAGCCTATGGCTGGAAACCCTCCCCCCCGGATCGTTGAGACCCCTTGCGGCATGCTGAACGCCGTCGGGCTTGCCAACATCGGCGTAGATCGGTTTCTTAAGGAGAAGCTTCCGTGGCTTCAGGACCTGGACACGCTGGTGGTGGTGAACATATACGGGCACAGTATTGAAGAGTACGGTGAATTGGCAGGAGCGCTTCGGGGCGTGGACGGGATAGACGCCCTCGAGGTGAATATTTCCTGCCCTAATGTGGAGCAGGGCGGCATGGCCTTCGGCACGGACCCGAGCGCATCGGCGCGTGTCACGGAAAAAGTGCTTTCAGCATCGGACAAGCCGGTAATTGTCAAACTCTCGCCCAACGTTACCGATATCCGCAAGCCGGCCCTCGCCGTGGAAAATGCCGGGGCCCACGCCCTCTCCCTGATCAACACCATCACCGGCATGGTTGTGGACGTGGAGAGCCGCAGGCCCGTTCTGGCCAACGTCAAGGGAGGGCTCTCCGGCCCGGCTATACGGCCCGTTGCCGTGCGCATGGTGCACGAAGTGGTTGAGTCCGTCGGCATCCCGGTGATAGGCGTGGGCGGAATCATGACCGGAAGGGACGCCCTGGAGTTTCTCATAACAGGTGCCCGGGCCGTGCAGGTGGGCACGGCCGGCTTCGTAAACCCCCTTGCAGCCCCCACGATCCTGAACGAGTTGGTCGAATTCTGCCGGAACAAGGGAATAGCCCGACTGGACAGCCTGATCGGGACGCTTGCTACGCCTCCTTGCTCCTGAAATAGACCCTGTCCGGTAATCAGTTAAGGGGCATTACGGCGAAGATGAAGCTGCTCCATATCGAGTGGGACAAAATTGCGGCGGCCAGGTTGTTGGTGCGCTGGTAGAACAAGCCCCAGAACGCCCCGGCTACGGCGGCGGCGCCGATGAGCATGAAGTTCATGGAAGAGACGTGCACGCACGCGTAAAGAGCCGTTGCAAGGACGCAGCCCGGCCATCCTCCGAAACGTTCCTGTAGCTCCCGCTGAAGAAAGCCCCTCCAGAAGATCTCCTCGCTGGGCCCTGTAACGAAAAAGAGCAGCATGGAGATGATCCAGGCCGGGGTCCCGGCGCCCTTGTGGTAGATCTCGCTTATCTGAGCGCCTGCGAATCCAAAGAGATGGAACGACAAGACGCGTCCGAGAACGAATATTCCGTAAAGCGCAGCAGCCGCCGCAATTCCCAGCAGTATCGCCCTCAGGTCAAAACGTATCTCTGTCCGAATTTCCTTTCGAAGAACGAGGGAGAGGGAAGCCAGGGTCGCTGCGGAGAGGGAGATCTTTACCCAGAAGTTGCCCCATGGGACGGCAAAGGCCAGGGCCCACAGCACAAAGGCAAGTGCTGTGAGGCCTGCCAGGGACCTTGTCCCCGCTCCTGATCTCACAGGACAGCCTCCAGGATCAGGGAGATGATCAGCAGTACGCCGAAAACGGTGTTCAATTGGGCCGTGCGTGCGTCTGCATCCTTGGGAACCTCGCGGATCATCACCCTGATAAGCTTTATGGCCGTGGGCAGGGATAGAAGGACCAGAAGGGCCCATAGGCTGAGGGGACCCACCAGGGACATGATCACTACGGCTGCGATTGCCGCCGCAACCATGGAGGCATAGACCCGTGGGCCGTTGTCCCGACCGAACACGATGGCCAGATTGGCGACTCCGGCCCGGTCATCGGTCTCCACGTCCCTGAGGTTGTTGGCGAACAGGACCAGGGCCACGAGCACCCCGAAGGGGACGGAGACAAAGAGTGCGTCCCAGCTGAACCGCTGGAGCTGGACGAAGTAGGCGGCCTCAACCGAAAGAGGCCCCCACATGAGGAACACGGAGATCTCGCCCAATGCCTTGTATTTGTATGCGAGGGGAGGCGCGGTGTAGCAGACCCCTGCAGCCAATCCTATAATGCCTATCCACAGTATTTCCGAGCCGCGAAGATAGGCGAGCAGCAAGCCCAGAAAGACGCCCATGGCGAACAGCAGGACGGACACCCACAGGACCGGCATGGGATAGATTTTGCCTTCAACCAGCGGATGGGGCCTGTACTGGGCCGTAGCCACCTCCGCCGCGTCCACGCCGCTTCGAAAATCAAAAAAGTCGTTCATCAGATTAACGCCGCCGTGAACGGCGATCATGGCCAGTGCGGTTGCGAGATAAAGGGGCCAGGAAAACGACCCGTGGGTGGCGGCAAGGGCCGCCCCTACGCTCACGGAGATGGCGGACATGGCGAAGGACCACGGCCGCATGGCCAGGAACCAGTCTCGATAAGTGCTCATGGTTTCAGTCCCGGTAAGGGTGCGGGCTGGAACAGCCTGTCAGCGGCGGTACATGGCCTCGATGAGGTTGCTGAAGGCTTCGTTGACATACTTTCGCTTGACCTTCATGGTGGGAGTGACTTCACCGTCTTCCTCGTAAAGCTTCTTGGGCAGGATGGTGAATTTCTTTACCTGTTCCACACGGGCCAGGGTCTCGTTCACTTTGTCCATCTCCCCCTGAATCAGGCGGACGATTTCGGGGTCCATGGTGAGGTCCTTGTAAGTGGAGAACTGGACCTTGTGGTCCTGAGCGTACTTGACCACGTTATCCTCGTCGATCATGACCAGGGCCGTGATGAACTTTCGCCGGTCCCCGATGATAACGGCGTCGTTTATGTAAGGGCTGGCTTTGAGCTTGTTTTCGATGTACTGAGGGGTGATGTTTTTCCCTCCCGCCGTGACAATGATGTCTTTTTTTCGATCCGTAATTCGAAGGTATCCGTTTTCGTCGATTTCACCCACATCCCCTGAATACAGCCACCCGTCCTTAAGTGCAGCCCGCGTGGCTTCCTCATCACGGTAATAGCCCTTGAACACGCTCGGCGAGCACACGAGGATCTCGCCGTCTTCGGCAATTTTGATCTTCGTGCCGGTGAGGGGCGGGCCCACGGTGCCGAACTTCACCCGGTCCACCCGGGAAACACATGTCACGCCGGTTCCCTCGGTCTGGCCGTAGCCTTCGATCAGGTTGACCCCAATGGATTGGAAAAAGTGAAGTACGTCCGGAGAGATCGGGGCGGCGCCGCTGTATGCGATTCGCATGCGGTCGAATCCGAGCCGCTCTTTCAGCTTTCGAAACACGGCAAAGGAGGCCAGGCGATAGCCGGCCTCCAAAAGGGGCGGAACATCCTTGAAACCCATTCGCAACGAAGCCCGCCTTTTACCGATCTTCAGGGCCATCCCGAAGACAATTCGCTTGAACCAGGTGGCGTCGGACATTCGGATCATGACGGCCGACAGGTATTTCTCCCAGATCCGCGGTACTGCATAGCCCACAGTGGGGCTGACCTCCATCATGTTGTCGGTCACAGTGTCCGGGCTCTCAATGAAATTGACTACGTATCCGTAGGTGATATGGGCGAACACCGAGAAGATACGTTCGAAGATGTGGCAAAGAGGGAGAAATGACAGCACTTCGTCATTGTCGTACATGGGGTTGTCAGTGGTGATGGCACGTCCCATCCAGGTCACGTTGGCATGGGTCAGCATGGCCCCTTTGGGAGGGCCGGTGGTTCCTGAGGTGTATATCAGGACCGACAGGTCCTCAGGGGTCAGGGCGGCCATTCTCTCCTCGAAGATGCCGGGTGATACTTCCGCCGCCTCCGCGCCCATGTCCAGGAGTTCCTCAAGGGTCAGAACCATGGGATCGCTGAAGTTCCGCAGGCCTTCCAGGTCCCAGACGATTACTTTCTTCAGGTTCGGCACGTTGTCCCTGAAATGGAGCCACTTGTCCAGTTGTTCCTCGTTTTCCACAAAGAAGAACCTGGACTGAGAGTGTTCGACGACATATTCCACCTGTGGCCACGCATTGGTGGAATAGACCCCCACTGCCACGCCGCCCACGCACTGGACCCCAATGTCGATAATTACCCACTCAGGACAGTTGTCGCCTATAATGGATACGCAGTCACCTTTTCCGAGGCCCATGGATAGGAGGGCCGATCCCACGCAGCGGGCCCTGTTGTAATACTCGTTCCAGGAGATGTCGTGCCATAGACCATGTTCCTTTCGGCGCATGGCCACACGGTCACCCAGCCTTTGGACCGTCTTTCCGAACAGGGCGGGGACTGTATCCTTGCTCTCCTTGGGTCTGTCTGTCATCTCTCACTCTCACAAAGACGCCTACGAAAAAACGATCTGCCGTGCACAAGCCACGAATTACGAACACGGCCTTTTTTCTATCGCCACCTTTTTTTGCGCTTCCAGCGCTGGTATCCCTTGGCCGACTCCTCGCTTCGAATGCCCATATAAAATTCCTGAACGTCCTTGTCCTTCATGAGATCCCGGGACAGTCCCTTCATAACGAATCGACCGTTTTCAAGGATCAATCCGAAACGGGAGACAGCCAGGGCCATGCGGGCGTTCTGCTCAACGAGGAGAATGGTGACGCCTTCCTCGTTGATGGTCTGAATGATGCGGAAGATCTCCTTGACGAGCAAAGGGCTCAGCCCGAGGCTGGGCTCGTCCAGGAGGAGCAGTTTAGGGCTGCTCATGAGGGCGCGGCCGATGGCCAGCATCTGCTGTTCGCCGCCGGAAAGGGTGCCTGCCCACTGGTCCTCCCTGCCCTTAAGTATCGGAAAGTGGTCATAGATTCGTTCGAAGTCCACCTTGACCTGAATCCAGTCCTTCCGGGTGTACGCCCCCATGAGGAGATTTTCCCTGGTGGTGAGCTCCTCAAAAACCTCCCGTCCTTCAGGCACGTAGGAAATTCCCAGACGAACTATGTCCTCGGTGTCTTTGCCGTCGATGCGTTTGTCCTGGAATTCAATGGCGCCTTTGTCGGGCTGGTCTTCAATGAGTCCCATGACTGTCTTAAGGACCGTGGACTTTCCGGCCCCGTTGCTTCCCAGGATAGTGGTTATGGTGCCTTCCTCGACCGACAGTGAGACTCCACGAAGGGCATAGATCAGGTCGTAGTAGGTCTCGATGTTCTTGATCTCGAGGAGCATGCGGCTCCGCCTTGTGCCTGGCGCCCGAATCCATGGCCCGGGCGCGATAGTGTCAAAACCGGGTCTTTTCCCTCACCTCGCCCTCGGTCACCTAATCTTCTCCGAGATAGGCTTTGAGGACTTCGGGGTGCTTCTGTACTTCTTCCGGAACGCCCTCTGTAATGGGACTTCCGAAGTTGAGGACCAGGATGCGGTCTGAGATGTCCATGACCATCTTCATGTCGTGTTCGATGAGCATGATGGTGACACCCAGTTCATCCTGGATATCCTTTATCCAGAAAATCATATCCTGCTTCTCTTCGGAGTTCATGCCGGCGCAGGGCTCGTCCAGCAGCAGCAGTTCGGGTTCCAGGGCCAGGGCCCGGCCGAGTTCAACCTGCTTCTGCGTGCCGTAAGGCAGTCCTCCCACGAATTTGTTGCGCACGGCCTGGAGGTCCAGGAGGTCCATGATCTCCTCCACTTTGGCCCGATGCGAGACCTCCTCCCGCCCGGCGAACGATCTCTTCCCCCACATCAATGCCCCATGAAAAAGCCCTGTGCGGATGTGGTTGTGACGGCCGAGCATCAGGTTTTCCATGGTGTTCATGTTCTTGAAAAGCTCTATGTTCTGAAAGGTTCGGGCGATGCCCATGCGTGCGACCTGGTCGGGTCGCCGGCCCTGGATTTCGTTTCCTCGGTAAATAATGCTTCCCCGGTCGGGCTTGTAAATGCCGTTAATACAGTTGAAGAGCGTGGTCTTACCTGCGCCGTTTGGACCTATGATAGCGAAGATGGTTCCCTTTTCGACCTCCAGACTGATGTCCCGGAGGGCCTCCAGGCCGCCGAACGAGATAAAAAGGTTTTTAATCTTGAGCAGGGTCAACAGCAGAAGCTCCGGTCGAGAGGGGATTGGTTGAAAGCAAATGCAAGGCGGCTGTAACCGGGATGGCCGGTTACAGCCGCCTCAAGGCGTCCTACGGATACTCGATGTAAGTCCAGTCTGTCAACTTCTTGTAGTTACCGCCTTCCAGGCACTGCACAAGATAGGTCTCCTTGACGCCCTGACGGCAGCCGTAAGGATCATTGAGATCGAGTGGCTTGTAGTTCACTTCACCGGAGATGCCTCGAAAACCCCTCATGCTCTCGAGCTTTTCAACCAGCCGTTCCCGGGTAAGGTCCCGGCCGCATCGTCTGATGGCCTCCACCAGGGGCTCGGCGAACAGAATGCCCGCATAATAAAAAATTCCCCACCGCTCGTCCTTTGCTGCGAACTTTCCGTAGGCCTCTTCCCTGTATTTTTTCATAAGGGGAGAATCGGAATCGGGCATCTCTCCGAAGGTGGCTGCGATGACCCCTTCCCACAATCCCTTGGTGATGTGCATCATCAAGGGGAAGTCGGAGCATGTGCTGGTGCTCAGCCACTGAGGCTCGAGCTGCATAGCCTTGCTGGTCCCGACTATACGGGCCGCGTGGGGCGGGGTTACCCACAGTAGAACTGCGTCTGGATCGGCCTTCTTGAGGGCCATGACGTGGGGCTTCATGTCCGTGTCCGTGATCTCCACAGGGATCTGGGCGACGAGCTCCAGGCCGTGTTTCTCCAGTTCGTAGGCGGCTCCCTTGACGCCGTTCTTTCCGTAATCATCGTTCTGGTAAGCAATGGCTACCTTTTTCAGGCCCATCTCTTCGACAGCATACCGGCACAGGGCTTTGGCCTCGATGTAGTAGAGGGAATAGACCGCAAAGAGATACTTTTCCGGGGGATCGATCCAGTGGATGGATCCGGCTGATGGGCCGACCCAGGGTATCTTACGCTTCATCAGATAGTCCTTAACCGCGAGGCCCGGAGCGGTACCCACGCCCGACACCCAGGCGAACATGCCGGTGCCCTCCTGGAGTTCCTTGACCCCCGCCGCGGTTTTGGCGGGATTGTACGCGTCGTCGAACATGTGATGAACGAGCTTGCGGCCATGGATGCCTCCTTCGGCGTTGATCATCTTGAAATAGGCGTCGGTCCCACGAGCTACGGCTCCCCAGGGCGCGGCAGGGCCGGTCTGAGGTCCCCACTGCCCGATGTGGATTTCAGTGTCCGTGACTCCTTCTTCCGCGGAAACGCCCGAGGCGACTCCGCACATCA
>CAZEIA010000106.1:0-12528 GCA_964512335.1 uncultured Desulfobacterales bacterium | reverse complement strand
CTGTCCGTTCGCACCTCGGATGGGACGGTCAGGCTCTTGTTCGGCACCACCGGCGCGGCCCTGGAGGCGGACGACTTTTTCTGCCGGGGGCAGAGCGGCATGCTGGGCGTTGCGCTTGATCCGGCGTTCGACGATAACCGCCGTGTATACGTCTACATGGCCTCAAATATGGGCAAGGCCGAGACCAACCGCGTCGTGCGCCTCACGGTCGACAAAGGCTACACAGCTGTTTCCGACCGCAAGGACATTGTCGCCGACATCCCATTCAAGCAATCATTCAATCGTTGGGGCGGGGCGGGCGCACACAGCGGCGGCCGCATCCGGTTCAGCCCGTTTGACAGTTACCTTTACGTCACCACCGGCGACAACCACGACGGGCCGCTGCCTCAGGACCTTTCCCGCCTTGGCGGAAAGGTATTGCGGATCGACCGCGACGGCAATGCCGCGACCGGCAACAATACCCCGCCAGGAGGCGATCCGCGCATCTTTACCTATGGACATCGCAATGTTCAGGGCATTGCGTTTCACCCGGGCACCGGCCGGCCCATTGCCTGTGAACACGGCCCCGGCCATGACGATGAAGTGACGCCGCTTGCAGCGGGCGGCAATGGCGGCTGGGACCCCGCACCCACAGAAGGGGTGTCCTGCATGAGCAACTACTGCGGTTACACGTCCAACAAGCCCGATGGCACGCCGACCCCAATGACGGACCTGGCTAGATTCCCGGACGCGCTCAGACCATCTTGGAGCAACCGCGGCCTTTCCGAAGGGATGAGTCCGTGTGTCTTTCTGAGTGGGCCGCACTGGAGGGTTTGGGACGGATGGCTGGCGGTTGGATTTCTGCGTGGCGGGCGTATCGAACTATTAAAGATGGACACAGACGGTATGACCATCAAAACAGCCATTGTAGGTGACCTGCCGAAACAGCGCATGCGCTCGCTCGTCCTGGGGCCTGACGGCGCGCTTTATGTCGCCGTCGACGCGGGCGAAATCTGGCGGCTGGAAAACGCAGCACAGTAATTGGAGAGGCCTTGAGGGATTCAAGGCGGAGGGCTGACGCAGCCACACACCAGGTCGATTCCAAGGCCATTTCGACGGGCGTTTTCTCGATGAAAAAAAAGGAATCCCATGAGCAAGGTCCGGTGGCGCACGGATCCAAAGCGGTTTCATCCTTACCGGCGGATTCTACGTGGGCGTCGCCCGAACAGGAGCCGATAAACTGGGACCGTTTGATCCTTGGAATGAAGAAAACAACTAAGGAGTTTATAGAAAATGTACTTGAAAATATCATAGAATCCATCATTATTACTAACTTAGACGGCTATCTGGTCTTTTTCAACAAATACTCGGAACAGATGTTCGGGTTCAAGGCCTCCGAGGTATTGAACAGGCACATTGTCGTTCTGGGGGCCAGGGAGCCGGACGTGCTGGGGCACATTAGAAGAAATGAGACCTATAACGGTGAAATAATGCTCTGCACCAAGATCGGGAGACGATTTTTCGCCCACGTGACGTGCGTACCTTTAAGGGACGAGCAGGACCAGCCCATAGCCATGGTGGGTGTTGCCCGGGATCTCACCGAAGACAAAGAGAAGCAAAGAATTGACCAGGAAATCTCCCGTTTGAAGGCCTTTAATGAGAACTTGATAGCATCTCTTAATGACGGTATTCAGATTATTGATCTTACAGGAAAAATAACCTTCGTCAACAGGAGGCTTGCTGATCTGCTCGAATATGAGCCGGAGGACCTTATAGGCCGGGACTGCACAAAAGTAGTCAACAGTGAGGACCATTCCTTTTTCAAGAAGCTGTTGGGCTCCGGTGGCGGAAAACTGGAGGCATCTTCCTTTGAGGCCAGGTTTATCACCAGGAGCGGGAAGAAGGTGCCCTTTTTTGTCTCCAGTTCCCACTTGCTCGAAGGAGAAACAGTTTCCGGCATCGTCAATGCTGTCACGGATATTTCCGAGATCCAGAAGCTCAAAGAAGAACTCTTTCAGTCTGAAAAGATGTCCCTCATCGGCACCTTGGCCAGCGAGGTGGCTCATGAGATCAACAACCCGCTGGGGGGGCTGCTTATATCGGTTCAAATGCTTCTGGAGGATATCCGGAACGGGGAACTTGATCTTGTAATGGCACTAGAAGAGCTGAAAGAAATGGAAAACGATGCGTCAAGATGTAAGAAAATTACTCAAAAACTGCTGGATTTCTCCAGGCTGATCCCCGAGGAGCGAAAACCGGTCAGCATTACAAAGGTAATCGACGAAAGCCTGATGCTCGTGCAGCGCCAGGCAGAAATTGAAAACATCTCTTTTGTGAAACACTACCAGGAGGGTCTTCCCCGAATAAAAGGTAATTCAAACAGCTTGCAGCAGGTCATCATGAATGTCGTGAAAAACGCACGGGATGCCATGTCCGAGGGAGGGAGCATTACCATTTCAGCGGAACCGTATCTCTTGACAAGAGGGAAAACACAATGGGTGCGCGTCTCCATCACTGATAACGGCCCCGGAATACCTGCGGACCTTCTTGACCGTGTCTTCGAGCCATTTGTCACCACCAAGGAGTGCGCAAAGGGAACCGGCCTTGGTCTTGCAGTAAGCAAGCGGATAGTGGAAGAGCATGGCGGGCGTATGATGGTGGAAAACAGAAAAAATGACAAGGGTTCCGTGTTCTGTATTCTTTTGCCCGCCTCGGAACCAGGCGGACACGGAGGAGCGGTTTGAAGAAGCTGTTTCGGATTCTGGTGGTGGACGACGAAGCCTCCATTCGCAAGCGTTGTGTAAGACTCCTCTCCAGAAAAGGATATCAGGTCATGGGGGCCACAAACAGCACGGCCGCCCTGGACCTTATCGAAAAGAAGGGTAATTTGTTCGATCTTCTTCTGGTGGACATAAGAATGCCCGGCATGGACGGCATTACTCTCATGGAAAAGGTCAAGGCCGGCAACTCCGCCCTGGAAGTCATTATCATGACAGGCTACGCAACCGTTGAATCCGCAGTAAAGGCAATGAAGTACGGAGCTTATGACTATCTTTCAAAACCATTTGACGCGGATGAACTGCTCCATTCGGTTGACCGGATTTTTGAGAAGAAGAGTTTAAAGGATGAGATAAAGGTACTGCGAAGCCAGCTGGAGGAAAGAGAGGAGAAGTCTTTCGTATTAGGAACCTCCATGGCAATGAATCGTATCATTAATGCAATCGAAAAGATAGCCCCTGTTGACTGCAATCTTTTGATTCACGGCGAGAGCGGGACCGGAAAGGAGCTGGCTGCAAAGGCCATTCATGGGCACAGTGGGCGCAGGGAAAAGCCGTTTGTTGTTGCCGACTGTGCCGCCTTATCCGCAAACCTCCTCGAAAGCGAGCTTTTCGGACATGTAAAAGGGGCCTTCAGCGGTGCGCATGCAGACCGCAAGGGTTTTTTCGAAAAGGCACACAAGGGCACTCTTTTTCTGGACGAAGTCAGTGAACTCCCGATTGATCTGCAGGGAAAGCTGTTGCGAGCCGTCCAGGAGCAGACCATCGTGAGGGTGGGTTCAGTGAAGCCCATTAAGGTGGACGTCCGAATAATTTCAGCCACCAACAGGGACCTTGAAGAGAGGGTAAGGGAGAAAGCCTTTCGTCAGGATCTCTTTTTTCGCCTCAATGTGGTCGCTCTGACAATGCCTCCATTGAGGGAACGCTGTGAAGACATCCCCGTTCTGGCCGGGTATTTCCTGAAGAGATACTGTGCAAAATTAAATATCGATTCAAACTTGTTTATTCCAGATGAGATTATGAGCATCATGTGCGCTTATGACTGGCCCGGAAACGTCAGGGAGCTTGAAAACGCCGTTCAAAGAGCGGCTGTGATGGCTGAGAACGGAAACATCTCGATAGAGCATATACTCCCATCCAAGCCCACGGACGTATCGCTTCCACGGATTGATGCGGACGATGCTTTGACTTTTCAGGAGATGCGCCGAAAAGTTATGGATGACTTCACCCGGCGCTTCCTGGCCAACAGCCTTGCTCGATATGATGGAAACATCACAAAAACGGCTGAGGCCATGAACATGCGTCGAACGTCTCTGCAACGGCTGATGAAAAAATCCGGCATATCGGGGAAGTCCTTCAGGAGTAAATGATTCCTTGAACTCACCGTCTTCAGGGACAAAGGGGGTCAGAGGCCGAGGCATCAATGTTCGCCATATAACGTTTCCTTTTGGGAGACACAGCCGCCTCCTCAATGGAGGCGGTCCCCGCCCCACCTTTTCCCAGCCCTAACACAATTCCCATGTATTTGCAGTGTAATAGCCGGTCATAGCGGATTGGCACATCCTTTGCGTTAATTCGGGCCGAGCCTTACATGCTTTCCAAGAAACCGTTTATGGGCAGTTTATACCCTTATTGAAATGGAGATATGGATATGTATCTTCCTAAATTCAGCTTCGAAAGACCTGAATCTATAGATGATGTGATACATTATTTGAATGAAAACAGTACTAAAAGTATAATTTTGGCTGGAGGGACCGATCTGCTTCCCCGGATGAAGTACGGGTTGGTAAATGCGGACAGGTTAATAAGCCTCAAGGGACTTGCCACCTCCGCCCCGAGACTCCTTCCTGACGGACACCTTTTTCTCGACCCAAAGATGACGCTGGCCGCTGTTACGGCTTCTCAGGTGATAGCGGAAAAGGCACCACTTCTGACAATTGCTGCAGGCAACGTGGCTACCAGGGAAATCAGGAATACCGCTACCTTGGGGGGAAACCTCTGTCAGGATACACGCTGTCTCTACTTCAACCAGAGTCACACCTTCCAATTCGTGGAACCTTGCCTCAAGCGGGGAGGTGACATTTGTTATTTCATACCCAAAGGCGCAAAGTGCTGGGCGGTTTCAATGTCTGACACGGCCCCGGCCCTCATTTGCCTGGATGCGAAGTTAGAGATCATGGACGGCGGGTCCGGAACCTTAATGGATATGGAAAAGTTTTACAGTGGAGACTCCATAAGGCCCCATTCCATAAAGCCCCATGAGATTGTTTCCGGCGTCCTCGTACCAATATCCCAACGTTCGACCGGCTGCGCCTTCTCCAAACTGACAATCAGGGACGGGATAGAGTTCGGAGCGGTTACCGTGGCCGCCCTCCTCGAGACCGAAGATGACTGCGAGACCTGCAGGCGGGCACGCATTGCCGTTGGGTCTGTCTCCTCAGGACCCATGCGGGCAAGGAAGGCTGAGGCCCTGCTCGAGGGGAGGAGCCTGTTTAAGCCGCTGCCTCCCGGGGTGGTTGCGCAGGTGGTTGAAGAGGTGAAGGTTATTCCGCATCACGGCTATACCAAGTGGTATTTGACCGAAGCCCTTAAGGTCGAAACCGAAAAGGTGCTGAATCAAGCGGTGGAAAGGCTCAATTGCCGTAATCAGGAAAAAGGAGAGCACCATAATGGCTGATAAACGACCTAAGAAATTATTGACGCTTACAATAAACGGTGAAACCTATGAGATTGCTGTGGAACCCCAGGAAACACTGCTGGAGGTTTTGCACAAACGCATCGGTTTGACGGGCACCAAGGAGGGTTGCGGTACAGGAGAATGCGGTTCCTGCACCGTCCTGGTTGAAGGAGAGCCTTTGCTTGGCTGCCTGTTGCTGGCGGTGGAATGCGAAAACAAGCAAATAGAGACCATAGAAGGACAGGCTGATGAGGGGGTGCTGACACCTGTCCAGCAAGCTTTTCTGGAAAAAGGTGCTGTTCAGTGCGGTTTCTGCACCCCGGGTATGGTGATGGCCTCCACGGCGCTGCTCAGGAGCAATTCCGAACCGAATCAGGAAGAGATAAAGGGAGCGCTGGAAGGCCATCTATGCCGCTGCACCGGGTACAACAAGATAATGGAAGCTGTCATACATGCGGCTTCTTTGACGGGCCGCAAAGGCTGAATAGAGCCAAGGAGCGATGGATATGGGCGAGTTGGAATATGTAGGCAAAAGGGTCCTGAGAAAAGACGGTCCTGAAAAAGTGACAGGGGAAGCCGTTTACACCGTGGATCTCCAGTTGAAGAACATGCTTGTGGGCAGGATCTTAAGGAGTCCTCATGCCCATGCCCGCATTTTGAATATAGATATATCCCGTGCTCTGCAGGTTCCGGGGGTGAAGGCTATCATAACGGGAAAGGATACGCTGGGCATAAAACACGGTTTCGTGGAAACACCAAGGTATCCCCCTGACCAATATCCGCTGGCTATGGACAGGGTGAGATTCATCGGAGAGGAAGTAGCGGCCGTGGCCGCCACGGATCTTTACGCGGCCGATGAAGCCCTGAGCCTCATTGATGTGGAATATGAACCTCTGACAGCGGTTTTTGATCCAGAGGAAGCTATGAAGCCGGAAGCGCCTGAGATTCACCCCACACACCCCAAGGTAAGGGAACCCTTTATGAACATAGGAGGGAATACCACCTCGGGGTGGGGTGACGTTGAAGCCGGTTTTCAGGAAGCGGACTATGTGAGGGAGGACCGGTTTGAGAGTCATCTCCGCACCCATGGTTATCTGGAACCTCAGGCCACGGTGGCCAGCTTTGAATCAAGCGGCCGACTCAACGTGTGGACCTCTTCACAGGGTCCTTTTCTCAAGCGGGCCAAGCTGGCCAAGACTCTTGGGTTGCCTTTCTCTTCCGTGCGGGTCTTGAAGGCTTATGTGGGCGGCGCGTTCGGTGGCAAAATCGACCTTTTCTCCCATGAGTTTTGCGCCGCGCTCCTGTCCATGAAGACCGCCAGGCCGGTAAGAATAGTGGCCACCAGGGAGGAGGTCTTTACGGCATTCAGGCACGGTCAACCCCTTATCGTGAAAGTGAAAACGGGCGTCAAAAAGGACGGCACCCTTGTTGCCCAGAAATTCAGTGTAATCAACAACGCCGGTGCTTATCGAGGCAGCGGTGTGGTCGTCATTTTTCTTGCCTGGGGCTTTGCCATGGCCCCCTACCGGGTACCCCATTTCGAATACGAGGCCTACTCGGTGTTTACCAACAATCCGGTAAGGACTCCGCAAAGAGGCCATGGAGCACCTCAACTCAGGTTCGCCGTGGAATCGCAGTTGGACATGATAGCCGAAGAGCTGGGGATCGATCCCATAGAAATCCGAATGAAGAATGCCAGGGAATCAGGGGAGGCCTTGCCCAACGGGGATAATGTACATAACTGCGGTTTGAAGGACTGCATCAGTGAGATAGCAAGGCATACGGATTTTCACAAAAACCGCGGCCTTTCCAACCGGGCCTCGAATCAGAGATTCAAGCGGGGTATTGGAATAGGGGTCAGCTCATATTTCGGGGGTTCACTCATATATCCCAACAGCTCCGCGGTGGTTGTAAAGATGAATGATGACGGGAGTGTTACATTACTCACCGGTGCCTTGGACATAGGACAGGGTGCCGAGACCATACACTGCCAGATTGTGGCTGAAGAGTTGAAGATTCCCATGGAAGAGATCCAGGTGATCGCCGCGGACACCGAGACCACCCCTGTTGACATTGGTTCCTGGATCAGTGGAAACGCCTATGTCTGCGGTAACGCCACTCGGGAGGCAGCCGGAAAGGTGAGAAAACAGCTTGTTGAACTGGCATCAAAGGAGTTGGGCGCAGGCATTGATGAACTGATTTTGAAAGACAAGAGAGCGTATGTGGCAGGGTCTCCGGACAGAAGCCTCACTTACGAGGAACTGGTTGCACTGAGCATTCGTACACGTCGAGGCGACCCAATCATCGGAGAAGGTCATTGGCGTACCATGCGGGACGAACCAACTCACCCGAGCCTTGCAACAACGAGGGGAAGATGGACTGAAAACTACGCCTTCGACGCACAGACCGCGGAAGTGGAGGTGGATACACAGACTGGAAAGATAAAACTCTTGAGGGCTGTCACGGCCCATGATTGCGGATTCCCGATCAATCCGCTCCTGGTTGAAGGGCAGATAGACGGCCAGATATCCATGGCCCTCGGGCATGCTTTCATGGAAGAAATACTTATGGAAAACGGAAGAACCCTGAATCCGAACTGGCTTGATTATCGCATGCCGTGCATTCGAAATCTGGCCGTGTCCGAACACATCGACGTGATCACCGAGGAATACAGGGTCGGGCAGCCATATCGAACCAAGGAGGTCGGAGAAGGATATGTATCGGCCATATTGGCGGCCATATCCAACGCCATTTATGACGCCGTGGGGGTGAGGCTTTTCTCAACACCATTTACTCCTGAAAAGATCCTGAAAGGTCTTGGCAATAGACCGTAGGATCCTACTCAGCTTTGCGCCGGAAGCACGAACCGATGGATGGAAATCCACACTGAAAGGCGGCGGGGCCGGAGTAGAAGCTTATGCTGACACATGAATCAGGGAGGTTCTTAATGGAGCAGGTGATGTATTGGAAAAAGACACTGGAAACTCTGCCGCGCGATCAACTCAGGGACCGTCAGCTGAAACTCTTTCAGGAACGGATGGCCTATGTGTACGAGAGAAGCCCCATGTACAGGAGGAAATTCGACCAGGCCGGTATCAAACCGGCCGATATACAATGCGTGGAAGACATTTCCAGGGTCCCCTTCACAGTAAAGGAAGAGCTGCGCGAGAGTCAGGAGAAAAAGCCTCCCTGGGGGGATTTTATGTGTGTGCCGCCCGAGGATGGTGTCAGGGTTTTCCAAACCACCGGAACAACAGGGACGCCGGTGAAGGTCATGCTCAACAAGAAGGATTGGGCGGTACACTTCTACGAACAATTCATGTATTTTATGCACGCTTATGGTATCAAGATCACTGATATCCTTTTCGTCCCTTTTGGCTACGGCCTCTATATAGCCTGGTGGGGGTTCCAATCCAGCCTGGAGCAGGCCGGGGTGATGATAGTTCCCGGTGGAGCCCAATCCTCAAAGGACAGGGTCAAGAACATCTTCAACTGGGAGGCCACGGTAGTCTGCGGCACACCCACCTACCTGCTTCACCTTGGGGAGACCGCAAGACAGATGGGGGTGTCCCTTAGGGATTCCAAGGTTTCCATTGTGGTTGCCGCCGGTGAACCCGGTGCAAATGTCAAGTCCACCAAGCTCGCCATAGAGGAGGCCTGGGGAGCACGGTGCTATGACGACATAGGCTCCAGTGAGATTTCCAATTTCGGTTTTGAATGCATTTGTCAAAACGGAACGCACGTCAACGAGGCCATGTTCTACGCCGAGTGTCTTGATCCGGAAACCCTCCAGCCGGTCCGGAATGGTGAAATAGGTGAACTTGTGCTTTCGAATCTGTGCACTGAGACCATGCCCCTGCTCAGGTATCGAATAAAGGACCTTGTGAAATTCAACCTGGATGAGTGCGAGTGTGGAAGGACTTTTCTGAGACTTGACGGAGGAATTCTGGGCCGGTCCGACGATATGTTCCAATTTGGGGGGGTGAATGTTTTTCCATCTGCAATCGAAAACCTTATAAGGGAGGTGGATTTGTTCTCAAATGAGTACCAGATTGTCGTCCCCAGGATGGGGAGCGGAAAACGTATTCGAATTCGCGTGGAACCGGCCTCCGGCGATACACCCGAAAAAGAAATACAAACGGCTGTCGAGGAATTCATTGAGAATTTCAAGTACAAGATAACGTTTACCCCAGAACTGGAAGTGGTCGGCGTAGGAGAACTACCCAGATTTGAGTTGAAAGCCAAAAGGGTCATCCGTGAAAACTAATAATGCTTCTAAGGTGTTCTTCGTCCGTAGGGTTTTTCAAGTCTCACCAATATTTAAAAAGAAAGGGAGGGCGTGGAGATGAAAAGATCGTGTGTCGGACTTGGTTTTTTCCGGGGATCTGGTGTGTGCATGTTATTTGTCGTCATGCTTCTGACTGGTTTTTTGCTGCCGGCAAACACGGAGGCAAAGGATGTCATTAATCTCACTTACAGCGGATTCATGCCGCCCACCCACTCCCAGAGCAAGGTAGAGGCGGCGTGGTGTAAAGAGGTTGAAGAAAGGACAGGAGGGCGGGTTAAAATAGCTCATTACCCAGGCCAGACTCTTACCAATGCAACCCAGTGCTATCAGAGTGTAAGAGACGGCCTTGCGGATATCGGTTGCTCCGTGCTTCAGTATACCAGGGGTCGGTTTCCCCTCATGGACTTCATCAACCTGCCCTTGGGGTTTCCCAGCGGGCAGGTTGCAACAGCCATCATCAACGAGGTTTATGAGAAATTTCAGCCAAGCGAATTGGACGACGTCAAACTCCTTTATCTTCATGCTCACGGACCCGGGTTCATTCACACCAAGGGAAAGCCAGTCCACAAAATGGAAGACCTGAAGGGTTTGAAAATCCGCTCCCACGGGCCCACGGCCAGCATGATCAAGAGCCTTGGCGGGACACCGGCTGCGTTTCCAATGAACGAACTGTATCAGTCCCTTCAGAAAGGAGTGGTTGACGGCGGATTGTATCCCCTGGAATCCAACAAGGGTTGGAAAATGGCCGAGGTTACGGATTACGTAATAGCTTGCTATCCCACCGCATACTCTCTGGGGTTTTTCGTGGCCATGAACAAAGACAAATGGAACTCCCTTCCCGATGATATAAAGACCATAATCGAGGAAATAAATGGTGAGTGGGTCTTCAGGCATGGAAAGGCTTGGGAAGCGGGTGCTTTTGAAGGGATAAATTTTCTGCTGGAATATGGAAATACGATGATCGGTATAGGACCCAAGGAGTCCGACAGGTGGCGGAAAGCTGTTAAACCTGTGCTTGATGAGTATATTAATGATACTAAAAGCAAAGATTTACCCGGTGATGAAGTGCTTAAATTTGTCAATAAAAGACTTGATGATGCAAAAAATGAGACTTTTAAAAGCAAATTTATGGAGTCAAATTAACTAGATAATGCTAGAAAAAGCTTTCAAGCTAATATTGAGAATCGACTCAGGGGGCCGAAGACGTCTTTTCGGTCCCCTGAGTCAGGAGTGCTCTAAATGAAGATCGCAAAAATGCTTTCGAACTTCTTGATGAAGTTAGGGGGTATTTGCCTCTTGGGGATGATGGTTCTCACCTGCGCGGACGTGGTGGGCAGTTTCTTTGGGTATCCCTTGCTGGGCTCAGAAGAACTAGTTGGAATGATGGCCTTTTTGCTGATCTCGTTTGCGCTGCCATATACCGAAATTGAAAAAGGTCATATAGGTGTGGACCTTTTATATATGAGATTTCCCAAGCGTGTCAGAAACATAAACGATGGTTTGGTTCTGATTGTAACCACTTCATTTTTCTGCCTCATAGCATGGCAGTGCTATTTGTACGCCAATGAAATGGGGCGGGCTGGGGAAGTTTCAACTACGCTAAAATTCCCGACCTTTTATCTTATCTATGGTGTGTCCTTCGCCTGCCTTAATCTTGCATTGATCATGTTTATTGAATTTATTGCGCTTTTAAAGGGGAGCGATTTGGATGAGTGAATTTACTATCGTTGGCATAATAGGTATTTTATTGCTCATCATCTTATTTTTTACGCGTATGGCAGTTGCTTATGTGATGGCCATTGTGGGCTTCCTGGGTTACAGCTATCTCACCAACCTTAAAGCGGGAATGAAGCTTCTGGCCATTGATATCTTCAGCGTTTTTTCTTCTTATGGCCTCACATTGATCCCTCTTTTCGTCTTCATGGGATATATTGCCTTTTATGCCGGTGTGAGCCGCTTTTTGTATGATGTAGCATATAAATTCATCGGCAGGGTCAGGGGAGGGCTGGCCATGGCCACAGTAGTGGCGTGCGCGGCCTTCGGTGCCGTATGCGGATCAGCCACCGCCACTTCAGCCACCATGGGAACCATAGGCCTTCCCGAGATGAAACGGTATGACTACGGTGCTCAGCTTGCCACAGGGTGTGTGGCCTCGGGTGGAGGCCTGGGTTCCCTGATCCCTCCCAGCGTGGTACTCATCATCTACGGCATCCTCACCGAACAATCCATCGGGACCCTGTTCATTGCTGGTATCATACCCGGGGTATTCATCACTCTTCTTTTTGCACTGGCCATCGCGTTGTATTGTACCTGGAAACCAGAGCAGGGACCTAAAGGAGAAAAGTTCACAATAAAGGAAATGCTTTTCTCCCTGAGGGAGCTGTGGGAGACGGTTGCAGTCTTCACCTTCGTTATGGGAGGCCTGGTCACCGGTCTTTTTACGCCCACAAAATCCGGTGCCGTCGGCGCCATGCTGATCCTTATCATAGTCGTAGCTCAAAAAAAGCTGTCATGGGAAAACTTCTTGAACGCCGTTTATGGAACTTTAAAGATATCCTGTATGGTCATTATGTTAATCGCAGGTGCCACCATATTTGGCCATTTCTTAGCTCTTACCCGAATTCCAATGGATTTGGCCGGATCAGTAGCTGTGCTTCAGTGGCCTCCTTGGGCAATAATGGCATTGATATGTCTGATTTATCTTCTCGGTGGATTTTTTATAGACTCCATGGCCCTCATTATGCTTACAATACCTATATTTTATCCTATAGTCTTAAATTTAGGTTATGATCCTGTGTGGTTTGGCA
>CAZEIA010000105.1:10191-12568 GCA_964512335.1 uncultured Desulfobacterales bacterium | reverse complement strand
CTTATCGTATCATGGACATCCAATGAGGTCTGAATTTGCCAGTGTTCCAGAACAATACCGCATTGCGCTTGACCTGGAAAGGGGAAGTTGTGGCGTCGGCAAACATCGTAATTGATCTTTGGTCGGCGTAACGCTTCTACATGCCCGTATCCATAAACCTGACTTTAACGGGCTTTTTACTGGCCACTACATATTGTCATGTGTTTCTCGTTGATACCAAATACGTTTTCCGCTATCCTGCTACCTAAAAAGCAAGTTACTATCATATCATGTCATGTGCCTTTTCCACATTGGCAACCCAGCCGACAGGTTCCCTTTTTCACAGCGTTACCTGAACGCTACACTGACGTTACCGCCCCTGGAAATAACGTTATTCTCCAAGTTCCCTCCGCATGTTCACCCCTCTCACAAACCGCTGAATTCCAGACTCTTTTATAATCAATTGAACCGGTTATCATCCCCAAACTCCATGTCCCGGCAGGTAAAGGGGCCGACCATCCCCATGGCACAGTTATTGATGGGATGTATCGGTAGACCACGGCCCTGTGGTCTTGCCCGGGGAGGACGAATGGGTGAAAAGGAGGTGGTTTTCATGGAGTTGGTACCTTGGAGGCCATTTGGAGAGATCGGTTCATTTCGTGGAGAGATGGATAAGCTCTGGGACAGGTTTTTCGGCGAGAGACCCTTGGACAAGGATCTTTCAGGGACATGGTCCCCGTCCGTGGACATCTCTGAGACCGAGGACAAACTCTTTGTCAAGGCGGAACTGCCGGGGCTGGAGGCCAAGGATGTGGACGTCAGCCTCTCGGGAGACCTTCTGACGATCAAAGGCGAGAAGAAAAAGGAAAAGGAAGAAAAGGACGAGCACCATCATTACCTGGAGAGATACGAAGGGACGTTCCAGCGTTCTTTTCGGCTTCCCGTCGACATTCATGCAGACAAGGTGGAGGCATCCTTTGAGAACGGGGTACTCAAGGTCACGTTGCCCAAGGCGGAAAAAGCCAGGAAGAAGGCCATAGAGATCAAGGTCAAATGAACACTCAAGGCCCTCCCCGGGCGCTGCTTGAGCGTATTTATGGGACCATGCAACAGGTGCAAATCTCACTCTGCCTTTCGAGGTAAGTTGTTTACAGTGGGGCCTGAGGCCCTGAAAAATCGTTTTACGGCGACACTACAAATGAGGAATGGGGTTTATTCAATCTCAAAATGGGAACTCCTGATGGAATATGGGTGAAGTAATGGGCAAAAATGTTTCCCGTTGATGGGTAAGGAGGGAACACAATGGAAAACAAACCGGAAAAGTATGTGTGCGCCCACTGCGGCTATGCGGCGGACGGGAGATTCGTAGGGGATATATGCCCTCAGTGCGGCCTGACTTACTGGAAATGCAGCAAGTGCGGGTATACCATCACTGCGGCCACGCCGCCGGATGTCTGCCCGGAGTGCGGCGAAAAGTGCGATTTCGTCAATGTCACCTGTTATACGCCGGACTGCGGAGGGCCGGGGCATATGGATACGAGGCTATAGGCGTGAGGCTCTAGGCGCCGGGCTTCAGGTGCAAGGCCAGTAGGCTGATAAAATAATACGATTTAATAAGGAGGGTCATCATGGAATTTTCAGGGATTGTCAAGACAGGAGAATCTGAAGGCAAGGAGAAGCATGTACCGAGGATCACGTTGGACAAGGGACACCAAGAGGGGATGGATATCGTGCGCGTGGTGGTGGGCCATGAGGTGGAGCATCCCAACACGGTCGAGCATCACATCGCCTGGATTGAGGTATACGGGGTCAAGAAAGACAACGACCAGGTCATTCATCTGGGTCGCGCCGCCTGGGCCCCGGTTTACTCCAATCCCAATGTCCGTTTTCAGATCAACCAGATCGGGGACTTCAAGGCGTTCCATGCCCTGGCCTATTGCAACATCCATGGTCTCTGGTCGAATACCCTGGAGGTATAATCCCGGGAGGGCAAAGAGGGAGGCACCTGATGAAGCTCGAAGAGATCAAAAAAGCGGTTGAGGCGCTGAGCGACAGTGAAAAGAAGGAGTTCTTTTCTGAAGTCATCCCTGACATATGCGATGAATCCCTCACCAAGGAGGGCTGCCGTCTGATCTTTGAAAAAAAGCTGTCCGGTTCGCGCTATCTGGACTCCTTTGATGAACTCCATGAGATGCAGGACAAAGACTGATTCAGGGATGAAGCCACGCCCCATGGGGAAGACTGGTCCGAATCAACCGGATGCAGATCCGGGATCCGTTTGCAGGTCGAAGGCACGAGTATGCCGCCGTCATCACCGGAGAGTTCCTGCCGGCCATGAACGCCTCCGGGCCGGGAGTGACATCCGCGTGGCGTTTCGCACCGGGGCCGGGCCGCAGCA
>CAZEIA010000105.1:0-10091 GCA_964512335.1 uncultured Desulfobacterales bacterium | reverse complement strand
CATGTCCCCTATCTGGTGAAATTGAACTCCAAGACCCATCTCGTGAAGTCATCCCAGGCCGACCCGTTCAGCAACCAGTGGTTCGATGTTCACGACGTGATTGCGTTCCGCGATAACAGCGGATTGCATATCCCGGCGGTGGGCTATACGATCTATCTGGGAAGCGAGTACGAAGCGGACATGCTTCAACAGGCCGCCCGGATCGTGGTCGACGCGCACCACTACGGGATGATCACGGTGCTCTGGATCTATCCCCGCGGCAAGGCGGTGGCGGACGAGAAGGATCCCCCCCTGATTGCCGGTGCCACGGGCGTGGCGGCTTGCCTGGGGAGCGACTTCGTCAAGGTCAACTACCCGAAAAAGGAAGGCCGTGAATCGAGTGAACGGTTCAAGGAAGCGGTCCTGGCGGCAGGCCGCACCAAGGTCGTTTGCGCGGGCGGGTCGAGCGTGGACGTACACGAATTCCTGCAGCGCCTTCACGATCAGATATTCGTCAGCGGGGCGTCGGGAAATGCCACCGGCAGAAACATCCATCAGAAGTCCCTGAAAGAGGCCGTCCGGATGTGTCATGCGGTTTACGCGATCACAGTGGAGGGGAAGAGTGTGAAAGAAGCCGTGGAGGTTATGAATGAATGAAAATATCGGTCTGTGGAAAGGGAGGGAGCGGTAAAAGTACGGTGGCCACCTTGCTGACCCATCTGGTAGGACGCATTCTGGAGAAGGGAGCGGCCCTGCATCCAGCAGAAGCGATATTCGATCGACTCATGACGTAGACGGTGATGGATTCGTTCAAACCGTTTATCCCGCGCAGGAGCATCATCATTCCATTGGAGGGACCATGTGTCTGAGCACCGTATATACGGTTCAAGGAAATGAACCACACGAGGTTATGAAAGATGTGGCCCGAATAGAGATCGAGGATGCGGGATGCTGGGCGATCGACCTCTTTGGACAGCGGACATTCATTCAAGGAACGATCAAAAGTGTCGACCTCATGGACAGCACCGTGATGATCGATCAACGCGATCCCGTGTCATAACGGTCTCGCAAACATCGGTGCGACCACTTCTCATAAGGATACGATCCATGGAAACGGTGGGCCCCTGCGGGATGATTCCGGGCTTTGTCCAAGGCCCTCATCGTTGGAACAGGACCAGGCCTGGAAGGACAAGGGAGTCGGAGCTTATGAAAGGAGGACGGCCATGGCGGAATTTCGCAGAAGGCAAAACAGCGACAGGTGGCATTGGAGCAAAGACTGCTCCAATTATCCGACCGAAAAAGACGTCATCATCAGCCACACCCTGCCCGGGTATGGGTCCTTATGTGAAGAGTGCAAGGAAAAGGAGCCATTAGAAAAAGAAACATAGACGCCCGAAGTAAACCGGATCCCAGCAGGACGCCGAGGCCCTAGACATAACACATTGAAAATATTATATATTATTGTCTCGGGACCTCTGCGCCTCTGTGCGAGATCAACCGTTTTTTGAAACCATTACCCGTCAAAAACAGGCCTTTGCGAGAAGGATGGAGAAGCGCGAATGGATATCGCCGTCAAGGTTGAAAACTATGTCAAAGAGCGCTTCGGACCCCGGACCCGTCTGATCTCCATGGAACAGCTCGGCGAGGGGGTGCACGGCACGGCCTACCGGGTGGCGTTCCGGCACCCCAAGGGCGAAGACCGGTTGATCATGAAGACCCTCTTTCATTCGCGATTCGGTCATGATCACTATTCCGACCGGGCCCAGGTCCTGCTCCTGGCCCAGGCCAACTACAACGAGATGCCCAAACACGTGAGGGCCACGGATGTGGTGGGGGAGGCGCCCGACCGGCTCATCTCCGTGAAAGACGCGCGGGAATTCTTTATATTCATGGAAGAGGTCCAAGGGGTCTCCTACTTCGAGGACCTGGACGCCATTCTGAAGCGTGGAAGCCTGACCGGCCAGGACAGGGAGCGGGCCCGAATGCTGGCCCGCTTCATCGCGGACGTCCATGGGCTCAGGTATTCGGGGCAGGATGCCAGGACCCTGTACAGAAGGCGGATCCGAGATCTGATCGGGCACGGCGAGTGCATCATGGGGATCATCGACGCCTATGAACCCGTGGATTTCACCACCGACAGGGAACTGGTGGCCTACGCCGGGAAGGCCTTGGACTGGTGGGGGAGGATTCGGGACCGGGGAGAACGGCTGTGCAGCGTCCACGGCGATTATCATCCGGGCAACATTCGACTGCAGGGAGACGATTTTGTCCTGCTGGACCGCTCCAGAGGGACCTGGGGCGAACCGGCCGACGACCTGTCCTGTCTCGGCATGAACTACATCCACTATGCAGTGAAGGACCGGGGGACCTTTGCCGGTCCCTTTGCCGAACTGTTCCGGATCTTTCTGGACGCCTACCTCGAAAAGACCGGCGATACGGGGTTCTTCGAGGTGGCGCAGCCGTTTTTCGCCTTCCGGGTCCTGGTCATCGCCAACCCGAAGTTCTACCCGGGCGACACGGCCGGGACCAGACGAAGGCTCATGGATTTCGGGTTTTCGGTCCTGGAAACCGCCCGGTTCGAACCGGGAAAAATCGCAGACTATCTGGAGAGGGCATGAACTTTTGTCTCTGGCTGACCGGACTCCCGGGTTCCGGCAAGAGCACGATCCTGAAAGAGCTCCTGGGGGTATTGTCCGCATCGGGGATTATACCTGTTGTCCTCAGCCTCGACCACATACGAAAGATCATCACACCCGAGCCGAAGTACACCGATGAAGAGCGCCGCATGGTCTATCGGGCACTGGTCATGACGGCGTATCTCCTGATTCAAGAGGGCGGAAGGCACGTGATCATCGACGCCACGGGAAACCGCCGGGAGTTCCGGGACCTGGCCCGGGAGTTGATCACGGATTTTGCCGAGATATACATCGAATGCCCCCTGAAGACATGCCAGGAGCGGGAGGCCTCGCGCCGCGGTCAGCCGGTGGAGAAAGACCTGTATCAACGCGCCATGAAAGGGGCATTGGCCGGCGGGTTGCCCGGTGTCTCAGCGCCCTACGAGGCGCCCGATCACCCGGAAGTCCGGGTGCGGTCGGACATCCTCACTCCCCGGGAATCCGCTGAGAGGATCATGGCCTACGTGCAATCCCGATGGGCCGAGTCATTCCCGTGAACGGCCATTCTGAGAGGAAACATGCTGAAGACAGCCATCGAGGCGGCCATCGAGGCCGGCCGGATCATCGCCGAACGATATCCCGGTGAACGGGACATCACCATCAAGGGCTTCCGCGATCTGGTGACCGATGCCGACACCGCGGCGGAATCGCTGATCGTCGAGCGGATTCAGGCCGGGTTTCCCGATCACGCCATCCTGTCAGAGGAGGCGGGAGGCGACCCCATCGGCCGGGGATTTACCTGGGTGGTGGACCCCCTGGACGGGACCACCAATTATGCCCACCGCCATCCGGTGTTCGCCGTCTCCATCGGCGTGCTCGAGGAAGGCCGCCCGCTCATCGGGGTCGTGCACGACCCGTTGAGGAATCAGACGTTCGCGGCCCAACGCGGGGCCGGGGCGCGGCTCAACGACGCACCCATTCATGTCAGTGGGACTAAGGAACTCGGGGCGGCCCTGATCGGAGTCGACTGGGGCCACGACAATGCCGTGCGCCGAAAGATGATGGATCATCTGAACCGGATCCTCCCACGGTGCGGGACGGTTCGTGCATCGGGTTCAGCGGCCCTGGCCCTGGCCTATGTGGCGGCCGGCTGGCTGGACGCCTATGTTCACATGGGTTTGAAGCCCTGGGATGCGGCCGCCGGCATGCTTCTCGTTCAGGAGGCTGGCGGGCAATGCACCACGATTCAAGGTGAGCCGTATCGGGTGGAACGGCCGGACTGCCTGGCCGGCAACCGCCAGATTCATGCTGAGCTGTTGAGCGTGTTGCACGGGAGTGCAGGCCGCTCACCGCTCTAGAAAAGGAATGCAGGGGATTTCCCCGGACGGAACCCGTAGTCCTCATCCCTCAGGTACAGGGAAAGAGGACGGGTGTCATTGGAGGGCAGCATGGCAAACACATTCTGGACCGCTTTCGGCGCCAGCCTTCTGGCGGCCCTGGTGACCTCGATCGGCATCTATGTCATCCGCCGTTTTGAGCAATGGGGCCGAAACAACAGCATCTACTTCATCTGCTTTGCGGCCGGGGTGCTGATTTCCGTCTCTTTTCTCCACATCATTCCAAAGGCCTTTTCCATGAACGTCCACGGGCCGTATTATCTATTCGCCGGCTATCTCAGCCTCCACCTGTTCAACCGTTTCATCAATGCCTTTGTCTGCGACAAGAGTTCGGACGAGGACTACGCCATCGGCCTCATCCCCATGCTGGGCATTGGATTCCATTCCTTCATCGACGGGTTCATCTATTCCATCACATTCACGGTGAGTGTCTTCACCGGTCTTCTGGCCGCCACCGGCATGGTCCTTCACGAGTTCCCCGAAGGGATCATCACCTACCTCCTGCTCATTCGTGCGGGATTCAGCGAGAAAACCTCCTTCCTCCTGGCGTTCCTCGCAGCCGCCATCACCACGCCCGCGGGCATGCTCGCATCGTACCCGTACATCCGGCAAATCGATCCGCCACTCCTGGGTGCGCTTCTGGCGTTTTCCGCGGGCGCCCTGGTGTATGTAGGAGCCACCCATCTCCTGCCCCAGGCGGAAACCGAAAACCGGAGATACAGCCTGATCGCCCTGGGGGCGGGGATTCTCGTGGCCCTGATCATTGTCCTTTCAAAGGGATAGAATCCAGCACTGGTAACCGATTCGTATCATGGACTTTCAGCAAGGTCTGAGTCTTGGCTTATTCCAAAGCAATACCTGATCGCCGACAAAAACCGAGGCTACTTTCGGAGTTTTTCATCCAGGATTTTTCGCACCGTGTTCGCCACCTCAGGTTGGGTCAGGGCCTTCATAACAAATGCACGAATGCCTATCTCCCCGGCCTTTTCCTTTTAAATCCGCTCGCTGTAACCCGTGCACAGGATCACCGGGATGTCCGGGCGCATCCTCAGGATTTTCTCCGCCAGCCTGTCCCCCCTCATGCCGGGCATGGTCATGTCCGCAACCACCAGGTCAAAGCGATGGGGGTCCTGCCTGAAACACTCCAGTGCATCCGTACCGATTGGCTTATACCCCTGTATTTCCTGTCCAAAATGGCGCACCCAGGAGGATTCGAACCTGCGACCTACGGATTCGTAGTCTACTTTTTGCGTCAAACAGGGAAAAGAAAGAGCAAAGCCGGACGAAAAAAAATGACTCCAACCAAATCGTATCATTGGAGAAGTTTTTCTTCTCGGTTGCACCGAGTCTTTTCGCTTTGCAGGGAGTTGTGACAATTCTTGGTCACAATTTAGTCACAATTTCCTTGAGCGAGTGCCAGCCTGCATGACCTTCTATTCAAGGCCATTCTTGCCTCTCCGATGTCACCGGCTTCCTGATGCCCTTATGCAGGGGCGATTTTTCCCTTTCATCTGGATCTTTTGCATGGCGTCCCGAAAGGCGTCGAAACATAGAGACGAAAAAACGGTTTTTCAGTGAAATAGGGGTTGCGTATTTTCCTGTTTTTGTCTATTTTCTTAACCAAGAAAATGAGGGGAAACAGGAAAATGCCAACGGAAAACGAGATGCTGGAACAATTGCGGGAGGGGAAGGTTTCGCTACCTCCACTCCTTATCCGTCCCATGAAGTATAACCTGGAGGCTGGCAACAACAGCCGCCCTGACGCCTTGGTGGAGATACGTTGGGACAGGAACAAGGCCGGATTCATAGTCGAATGCCGATCCCTGTCCACGCCAAAAGCGTTTCGGGACGGGCTCAACCGCCTGAAGGCTTCCTCCCTGCCGAAAGGCTACAGTCCATTGCTGTTTGTACCTTTCTTGAGCGAACAGCAACTGATGGAGCTTGAAAAGGAAGGCATCAGCGGAATGGATCTGTGCGGTAATGGCATCGTTATCGCGAAGGGTTCATTCTTGGTGTTCCGCAGCGGTGGAAAAAACCGTTTTACCTCCTCAGCTCCGATCAAAAATGTCTACCGAAAAAACAGTTCCATGGTAGGGAGGGTCTTCCTTGCCAGACCCAGCTACCCAACCGTTCGGGATGTCCTTGGAGAAATCAACCAACGGAATCCAATGGTAAAAGATTGGAAAAAGAAACCCATGAGCTTTGCCACCGTTTCAAAGGCATTGAAAACACTTGAAGAAGACTTAATCATTGATCGTGAAAACACGATTCGCCTGTTGCAACCGGAAAAGCTTCTCCAAAAATTGACCGAAAACCGTGTTCCTCCGAATATCAAAACAAAGGTTCGACTCAAGGTATCCGAGAAAAATGAAACCTTGACAGAGTTACTGAAGAAAGCTTCAGAAAACTTAGGCCTTCCTCTAATGTGCACCGGGACATCTTCTGTGGAACGCTATGCCGTTATGCAACGAGGCGACCTTTTATCTGTTTATTGCCCTCGCCTGGACACTCTGTTGGAAAAAGTAAAAGGCAGTGCAACGGATCGTTTCCCAAACCTCGAGCTATTGGAAACCGGGGACGAAACGATCTATTTTGACCGCCGGTACGATGGAGAATTCTGGTGGGCATCGCCCGTGCAGGTGTACCTGGAGTTGATGGCTGGAGATAAACGGGACCAGGAAACCGCTGAGCAGGTGAAGACCTTCATCTTGGACCGTCTTGAAAAGGTGCTGCCATGATGACCACCGTCGACCTAAAAACATCCCTTCTGGATTTGCTCCATGCGATCGACGGATCCGGCATCCGACTTATTATCGGTGGGGGATTCGGTCTCTATCTCAAGATGGAGCACGTGCGGCGATCGGGAATGCGCACATTGTTGGAGGAATGGCCTGAACCGCGCTCAACGAATGATCTTGACCTGTTTTTACTGGCGGAAATCCTCATTGAACCGGAGAGGTCGAAAGCTCTCGCTGATGCCCTTACGAGGCTCGGCTATCATGCTGTTCCAGGTGCGGAGAACTATCAATTCACCAAAGCCGGCCCAAGAGGTAACACCGCCGGGAATGTCAAAGTGGACCTTCTCACCGGGCCACAGGCCCGTTTCCGAAATACTCCAGTCAAGGTAGACACACGTCGCGCACGCCCCAAGCCGTCCGTTGGTATCCATGCCCATCCGGTTGATGAAGCCATCACACTCGAGGAAGGCCTTTTATCCCTGAGCATAACGGGGAGACTCCGTTCAGGCGCAGCTCGGGAATATGAGGTTTTCATCCCGCATCCCTACACGTTCCTCATGATGAAGCTCTTTGCCTTCAAGGATCGGTTCGAAGATTCCAACAAGGAATTCGGCCGTTACCATGCCCTGGATCTTTACTCCATTCTCGCAACGACATCTGAAAGCGAGTGGCGAGAAGGCCTCAAAATGCGAGATCGCTATGGGACCGATCCCTATGTCATGGAGGCCGGATCTCTGGTAGCCGACTATTTCTCGAGTCTGGAAAGCCTGGGCATCCTTCGATTGAAAGAAAGCCCCTACTATCGACTTCATTTTCAGATCAGTGATTTCATTTCAGCCCTACGAGAGTTGTTTCCAGGAACTGCAGATATGTGTCACTGACCGCCCCATACACAGCCATTCCGGAGTCGCCACAATGAGTCCAACACAGGACCGCCGCAACGGGGCCATCCGATGGCAATCTTGGTTCAACCTCTTTTTTCAGCTTGGCCTGGCGTATTTTTCTACTTGAATTCGATGCACGCTTTTAACCGCCTATCATAAAGATGCTCTGCCTGTTCTCTTCCCCTGAGCGGGTAGTGGAAGAGGTCGAGATAGAGCTGGAGGTCCGAGACCACCCACAGGTCTTCAACTTCCTGGCAATCATAAAAGACCGAATGCTTGTAGTACGGATCCAGGAAGACCAGGTTGGCCCCCTGTTCCACCTCATCGAGATTCATGGCCTCAACGAAATGATCGAGATGGGCATAGTCCTTCAGATAAACATGAACTTCATTGTAAACGGAGTGCGGGGCGATAAGATTGGCACCCGCTTGGAAACTGATGCTGTACATGGCCTCCCTGGGGATCTGCACCCACCGTAATTTTTCTAGGATTTCGCTCGGCCCTTTTGCGAGGCAGAAGTATCTCCTCGATTCATTCTTCTTGAAGTGGTATTGACCCACCCAGTCATCGAGTAGGCCTTTGGGATCCTGCAGGCAGACCTTTTTCCCCTGGCGCTTCAGGTAACCCAATTGCTCCATCTCACGGATCATTCGTGAGACAAAGCCCGGATCAAGCCTCACGAAGTTGGCCAGTTCGCGTACGCCCCACCACTTCCATCGATCTTTGATCATCGCCCGGGGGATCAACGACGCCTTGTCAGAGAAGGGATTTCTCCCCTGCCTTTTTTCCTGAAAGAGGTTCTCGAAACCATCGCGCTCGACATATAGTCCATCGCATTTGATATAGACGTTTCCAGAGAGATCTATATAGAGCACCCCCGCCTGCCTGCACTCCTTTCGTTTTCGCGGACTCAGAAAGGGGCTGACCAGAAGCGGCAACCACGCTTCCTCACCACCTACGTATGCCTTCAATTGAGAGATCCTATCCCTGAGTAACGGGAAACTCAAATTGACTGCGACTTCCCCAACGAGAACGAAAGACTTCCCCCCATAATCAATGAACAAGAAAAAGTCCGGATTCCACCTTTTCGCGACATGCTTCTCCGCCTTCTCAACTTGGGCTGACAGGCCCTTTACGGGAAGGATTTCAGGCATCCGCCCTTTCAGTTGCCCTAGGATTTGCTTTTCGGAAATCAATGTTGCCTCATTTAATTCTGTTGCCCAATTGGACAACAGACTATTTTTGGACAACGCCTCTGTCAAGGAAAAAATGCTGATCACAATATGGTCACAAATGAGGAAAAACCGAAGTAACCATACTGCGAAAACCCTCAATTAGAAAGGCTCTTGGTCGTTTCAAGAACCAAGAGCCTTTTATTTTGGGCTTCTTAAAGCTGCACGGCTTCGAAAGCCTAGTCATGCGTGGCGCGCCCAGCAGGATTCGAACCTGCGACCTACGGATTCGTAGTCCGTTTTTTGGCCTTTCCCGGCCCTTCCCGTTTTTTCCCCTGAATTACGAAAACACCTTGACAGTACTGAATAAATCATTTAATCTCTTTCCCATGAGTGCCCGACAAAACCCCCCGTTTCCGGTTTAAAAAGTTGGATAGAAGTTGGATAACTTTTGGGAGGCTGAAACCATGGCGAAGAGAATCAAGGTACGGCCCGGCATTCGATACAGACGGCACGACACCCGAAAGTATGGAGTTGACTTCGATAAGTACTGGACCATTTTTTACAAGCTGAACGGCAAAACGATTGAAGAAGGCCTTGGATGGAGCTCTAAGGGCTGGACCGAGAAAAAAGCGGCCGGTTTGCTCGCTGAGTTGCAGGAGAATCAACGGCGCAGTGAAAGGCCCTTTACTCTTCGAGAAAAGCGGGAAATGGAAGAGGCCGAGCGGCGCGCCCAGGAGCAGGAAAAGGCCGAAGCCGAAAAGGCGGCCCTTACCTTTGGGGAAGCATTCGAAAACCATTTCTTCCCCAATAGCAAGACCCAAAAACGGAACGAACGGTCTTGGCAAAGGGAAGAGGCCCTTCACAGGCTTTGGATTGCCCCCGTGATAGGCAAGAAGGCCCTGGCCGACGTGGCGCCCTTCGACCTGGAAAAGATACGGAACAAAATGAAGAAGGCCGGGCGGAGTGCCCGAAGCATTACTTATGCCTTTCAGTTGATAAGGCAAGTTTTCCGGTATGCCTGCAAGAACGGCCTTTTTCATGGTGAAATCCCGACAACCAAAGTTGACTGGCCCAAGTTCGACAATATGCGAGTTCGATACTTGACCGAAGAAGAAGCGGCCCTTTTACTGGAAGAGCTTCTTTCCCGAAGCCAAGACCTTCACGATATGGCGGCCCTGAGCTTGTTTACAGGCATGAGGGCGGGCGAAATCTTTTCCCTTACATGGTCTTGTGTTGACCTTCAGAACGGCACCTTGACCTTACTGGACACCAAGAACGGGCGGACAAGGACCGTATTCTTGAA
>CAZEIA010000104.1:0-12643 GCA_964512335.1 uncultured Desulfobacterales bacterium | reverse complement strand
GGGCCGGATTCATCGGTAGCGCCGTTGTCTGGCGTCTCAACCAGAGGGGCGAAAAGGACATCCTGATAGTGGATCACCTGGATGAGACTGAAAAGTGGAAAAACCTTGTCCCTCTGCGTTTTTCCGACTATCTGGACCGGAATGCATTCATAGAACGAATCGAGAAAGGCGACTTCGGAAGCCGCATACGGGCCATTGTTCATCTCGGGGCCTGCTCTTCCACCACCGAGGCGGACGCCGGATACCTCATGGAGAACAATTACCGCTACACCCTGCGCCTTGCAGCCTGGCAGGAGCAGCACCCGAACTGCCGCTTCATTTATGCTTCGAGCGCGGCCACTTACGGTGACGGTGCCCAAGGATACAGGGACGACCAGGCCACTGTACACACCCTACGTCCCCTCAATGCCTATGGCTACTCCAAGCAGCTCTTCGACCTTTACGCCCTTCGCCGCGGATGGCTCGATCGAATCGCCGGGCTAAAGTATTTCAACGTATTCGGTCCGAACGAGGACCACAAGGGCGACATGCGAAGCCTTATCAACAAGGCGTATCCTGACGCCCGGGGCCATGGAAGGATCCGGCTCTTTGAGTCGTATCGGCCGGATTACGGCGACGGTGACCAGTTGAGAGACTTCATCTACGTGAAAGACGCAGTGGAAATGACTCTCTTTTTTCTGGAAAACCGGCGCGCCAACGGCCTGTTCAATATCGGAACAGGCCGGGCGCGTTCATGGAACGAATTGGCCCAGGCAATGTTCAGAGCCCTTGAAAAGGAGCCTCGAATCGAATACATCCCCATGCCCGAAAACCTGAGGGACAAATACCAGTACTACACCTGCGCAGACACGGAGAGGCTCAGGGCAGCCGGGTGCGCGCACCAGTGCATGACGCTGGAGGACTCTGTAAGCGATTACGTCCGCAACTACCTGGCTACCGGGGACCGCCTTGACCCAGGCGGCCCGGGCTATCCTTCATCGCCGGTCCGCTGAATCACGGCATCTCCTCGAAGCTGTTTGACGTAACTCTGGACCGCCTCTTTGATCGCTTCCCTTCCCAGGTATACGCGGAGCTTCTCCTGCACCTCTTCGAAGGGTACCGTTCCTTCCGCCTTGCGGTCCTCGAGCTTGATGAGATGATGCCCGAATTGTGTCTGGACCACCTCGCTCACCTCGCCAGGCTCCAGGGCGAAGGCCGCGTCCTCAAAGGGTTTTGCCATTTTTCCTCGGGTGAAGTAGCCGAGGTCCCCGCCCTGGTCCTTACTCGGGCACTGTGAGTGTTCCTTTGCCAGCTCTCCGAAATCTTTCCCTGCCTCGGCCTCCTTTCGGATTTCCTGAAGCGATTTTATCGCCTCCTGACCGGACTCCTCCCCGGCCTCGGAATCCGTCTGGATCAAAATGTGTCTCGCTCGAACCTGCTCAGGGCTGACAAAAGCGTCGGGGTGACTTTCATAAAAGGCCCGGGCCTCCTCCTCGGAGATTTCAGCTGTTTTCCCGAAGCGCTCGCTGACAAACTTATGCACCGCTATGCCGCTGCGCAGCTCCTCCCGAAGGAGCTCTTCGGTCATGTTCATTTGTTTGAGGGCCGAATCAAGTGCGTCCTCTGACGTGAATTGCTGCGTGATCTCGCTGAACTTCTCGTCGACCTCCTCGTCACTGACGCTGATGCCCTCTTTCACGCTCGCCTGGTGGAGGAGGGTCCGGTCTATGAGGCCCTCGATGACCTGCCCCCTCAGCCCGACAAGCATTTCCGGAGTAAGGGATTGGCCGGCGCGTATCATCTTCTGCTGGTGGCCGCTCAACTCACGATCCACCTGCCCCTTGGTAACGGGGTCCCCATTCACCACAACCACGGCATCATCGCCCGAAGGCGGATCAATCGCAGCCTCGTCGGCCGGGGCCGAGCCGGGCAGTAGGCAGAAACACAGGGCCGCCGAGGCGGTCAACATACCGATTGTCTTTGTAAAAGGCATAAAATGCTCCTTTCAATAAATGTCACCCGCCTGTTCGTCCGGTCCTGCTTCCGGGGAAAGGCCGAATGCGGGCAAAAAATCACCCTGAGGAATGGGCATAAAGCTGCTTCTTAAAGCAAGCCTTGCCCGGTTCCGGGAGGGCTGTGTCATCAACGGCCGCCGGGTCGCAAAAGGCCTCGTCCGATTAAACGGCATCAATGAAACGGGATTTACGTGAACGTGGACAGCCCTCTGCTGATTCAGGGCGTGAGGAGCGACCCGTGCTCGAACCCACACCACGCTGTTGATTTTCACGATCAGACATGATTGTCTCCTTCTTAACAGGGGTGGTGATCTCATTCAAGCACAAACCTTTTTCATTGATTCCACCGTCAAACCTGGAGTAGACAGAAACCCATAGCCTATGGGCCCGTAGCGGGCCCAACGCAACTGTGAAAGGAGATCAAAGCGCCATGGCTTTTTCCAGCACCCATGATGTATTTTCCAGAATGCCTGAGGTGTTCAACCCCAATTCGGCAAAAGGACTGGACGCGGTCTTCCAGTTCCACATTAAAGGCGAAAACGGCGGGGACTGGAATGTCGCGGTACAGGACGGCTCCTGTTCCGTTGAACAAGGGACCCATGACAGCCCCAGAGTGACCATCACCATGTCCGCGGAGAACTGGCTGGCCTTGGTCAACCGCAGGCTCAATGCGGTTCAGGCCTTCATGACGGGAAAGCTCAAGGTTAAAGGCGACCTTATGCTTGCACAGAGGATCTACGATCTCTTCCCGTTTTGACCCGGGTCGCCGTCGCCGGTTCCTTGAAAAGACTGATTGCATAAACATTAGAATCCGGAGCACCGGAGAACCGTATACATGACTACCCCATTCACTCGAGAGCACGCGGAACTCGTCCTGGACCAAAAACGGAAACAGCTCAGCCGGGGCCTGTCCTATGCGGAAAAGATCCTTTTTATTCACCAGGCCGATTCCGAACACACCGGAACCCCTATGCGGGGGCACCACCCGATTCGACTATATCCCGATCGTGTGGCCATGCAGGATGCCACAGCTCAGATGGCAGCGCTACAGTTCATTTCAGCCGATCGAGACAGGACCTGCGTGCCGGCCACCATACACTGCGACCACCTCCTCCGCGCTGCAAGAGGTGAAGAAGAGGATCTCAAGGCCGCCCTTGCTGCAAACCATGAGGTGTACGAGTTCCTGTCCAGCGCAGCGGCACGGTTCGGTATCGGGTTCTGGGGGCCGGGCTCCGGCATCATTCATCAGGTCCTGCTCGAAAACTATGCCCTGCCGGGCGGCCTGATGATCGGCACGGATTCCCACACCCCCAACGCAGGCGGGCTGGGCATGCTGGCCGTGGGTGTAGGCGGAGCGGATGCAGCCGAGGTAATGGCCGGGCTGCCGTGGGAGACCACCATGCCGCTCATTGTCGGTGTCCGGCTCACCGGACGACTCACCGGTTGGGCCTCGGCCAAGGACGTTATCCTCGAGATGCTCCGCCGCCTAACGGTAAAGGGGGGCACCGGCAAGGTCTTCGAGTATTTCGGGGATGGGGCGCGTAGTCTCTCCGCCACCCAGAAGGCGACCATCACCAACATGGGAGCCGAACTGGGCGCAACGTCATCGGTCTTTGTCTATGACGAGACCATGGACGCCTACATGCGCAACGCCGGCAGGGCCGAAGACGCCGACCGGGTAGGGGCCCTGGCTGATCTGCTCACACAGGATCCTGTCTGCAATGATACCCCTCAAACCGTGTTCGACGAGGTAATAGAACTGAATCTCTCGGATGTGCACCCGGCCCATGCCGGACCGTTCAGCCCGGACCGGGTGACGAGCACACGGGATTTTCGGGAAACCGTCAAGTCCGAGGGCTGGCCCGCTGTGGTCTCGGCCGTGCTCCTCGGCTCCTGCACGAACAGCTCCTATGAAGATCTTTGCGCCGCAGCCCAGGTACTGGAGCAGGGAGCAGCCCACGGCCTTGGATCCGTAGCGCCGTTCCTGCTCTCTCCGGGCTCACGCCAGGTGCAGGAAACCATTCGCCGCGACGGCATCCTTCAGATGCTTCTGGATGCGGGCGCCACAATACTCACGGCCTCATGCGGGCCATGCATAGGCCAGTGGGACCGGCAGGATGTGCCCAAGGGTGTGCCCAACTGCCTGTTCACCACTTTCAACCGTAACTTCCGGGGACGAAACGACGAAAACCCGGAGACACGGGCCTTTTTGACATCCCCGGCCCTGGCCGCGGCACTGGCCCTCAGCGGAGATCCCGGCTTCGACCCCGAGACGGATGAATTGAAGGGCGCGGGCGGTGAATTATTCAGACTTCGCCCGCCCAATCCGCCGGCCCTCCCTCCGAACGGCCTGGTCCTGGACAGAAAGGCTTATGTCCCTCCTCCGGAAAACGGAAGCCGCATGGAGATCCGGATTCCCCATGGCTCAGAGCGGCTTGAATTTCTGAAGCCCTTTCCGGCCTGGGACGGGCACCCTTATGACGGCCTTCCGGTGCTCGTCAAGACAAGCGGCAAGACCACCACGGACCATATCTCACCCGGTGGGGCCTGGCTCAGATACCGAGGCCACCTGACGAACATCTCAAAAAACCTCCTCCAAGGGGCCTTGAACGCATTTACCGGAGAGACCGGCCGGGGCACTAACGTGCTGACAGGTGAGACCGGCGTGCCCTTCCCGGAACTGGCCGCGAGTTATCGGGACCGGGCCGGCGGCTCGGTCATTGTGGGCGATGAGAACTACGGGGAGGGATCGAGCAGAGAGCATGCGGCCATGAGCGCGAGATTCCTGGGAGTACTGGTGGTGGCGGCCCGCTCATTCGCCCGGATTCACGAGGCCAACCTGAAAAAGCAGGGGATCCTGCCTCTCACATTCCAGGATCCGGCTGATTACGAAATGATCGAAGAACAGGATCGGCTCAGTTTTCCGCCGTTATCCGAGCTGGAACCCGGAGAACCCGTCATTGCCGAGATCCGGCGATCAAACGGCACCACCTTTTCCCTTACACTCCGGCACACCCTGACCCGCGATCAGATCGGGTGGCTGTTTGCAGGCTCGGCACTGAATACGGTTCGAGCCTCCTTGACTCACGGGCAGGCCGCACCCGGCCGGGAAAAACCATGACCAAGGGCCCTATCCGGGGGGACTGTGACTGTGAGATGTGACTGTGACGGTGTGCTGTGTCGGTGGAGGCGAAGGGATCCGCCGGCTCAAAGGCCTAACAGCCACCTTCGCCGTCCTTGCCCAATAAATCTGCAAAAGGGTTGTTAAAGGCCCCGGGTCTTTTCTCACCTGTCTTTTGCCGGCCACGCCCCTTCTTGAGAGAAGCGGTCCCCTTCTTTCCCGCCTCGGACGATTCCCCGGGCTTCCGCCTTTCCCCCTGGGAACGCATGGAGAGTGAAATCCGGTTCCGGGCCAGATCAACATCCAGGACCCTTACCGTGACCCGCTGGTTCAAGCTGACCACCTCTGCGGGGTCCTTGACAAACCGGTCCGCCAGTTGGCTAACGTGCACGAGCCCGTCCTGATGGACACCCACGTCCACGAATGCGCCGAAGGCTGTCACGTTGGTCACCACGCCGGGAAGAGTCATCCCCGTCGTCAGGTCCCCGATCTCCTGTATCCCCTCTGCAAAGGATATGGATTCCAACCGCTCCCGGGGATCCCGGCCCGGCTTGGCAAGTTCCTCCATAATGTCGTTCAGTGTGGGAAGCCCGACGGCCTCTGTTACGTAGTCGGTGAGTCTGATCTTTCTTCGAAGGTCTTCCCGTTCCATGAGGTCCCGGACCGAGCAGTCAAGGTCCCGGGCCATGGCCTCCACAACGCCGTAAGACTCCGGGTGGACCGCGCTTCCGTCCAGGGGGTTCTGCGCCTCTCGGATGCGCAGGAACCCGGCCGCCTGCTCGAACGCCTTGGGACCCAGACGGCTCACCTCCTTGAGTTGACTACGCGAGCGGAACGGTCCTTTCTCTCCGCGGTAAGACAGGATGTTTGAGGCGAGCTGTGGACCCAGCCCCGACACGTAGCTCAGGAGCTGCTCGCTGGCAGTGTTCACCTCCACGCCCACGGCGTTTACACAGCTCACCACTACATCGTCCAGGCTTCGCTTGAGCGCTGTCTGATTCACGTCGTGCTGATACTGCCCCACCCCGATGGATTTGGGGTCGATCTTGACAAGCTCGGCCAATGGATCCATGAGCCGCCTGCCGATGGACACCGCCCCCCTGTAAGTCAGGTCCAGGTCGGGAAACTCCTTGCGGGCAACGTCCGAGGCAGAGTAGATGGACGCCCCGCTCTCGTTCACCAGGATCACAGGGATATTTCCGGGCAGGTCCAGCCCTCGAATAAAGGCCTCGGTTTCGCGTCCCCCGGTTCCGTTTCCCACGGCGACCGCCTCCACCCGGTGCTCGCGGTAAAGCCTGAGAACGGCCTCAGCGGCCCGGGCCTTTCCAGCACCTGATCCCACAAGGAACACCGTCTCCGTGGCCAGCAGCTCTCCCTGGCGGTCCAGGCACACCGCCTTGCATCCGGTTCGGATGCCCGGGTCTACGGCCAGGACCCGCTTTCGCCCCAGGGGAGGCGACAGGAGAAGCTCCCTGAGGTTACCGGCGAATACCCGGATCGCGTGCTCGTCCGCCGACTTCTTTGTCTCCACGCGGATCTCCGTTTCCATGGCGTGGCTGAGGAGCCGCCGGTAGCTGTCATGCACGGCTTCCCTGACCTGCTTCGAAGCAGGGCACTCCCCCTTGACAAACAGCGCCTCAAGGAGCTCCAGGGCCTTGTCTTCCGGCGGGGTCACCCGGAGGTCCAGGATTCCCTCCCGTGCGCCTCTGCGCATGGCCAGGACCCGGTGGGACGGGGCATTGGCCACAGGTTCTTCGAGATCGAAGTAGTCACGGTATTTGGCGCCCTTTTCCTCCATGCCCGGGACAACCTTCACCTGAAACACGCCCTCCGCCGCAAAGAGCTTCCGCATCCGTTCGCGGGCCGTCGAGTTCTCGTTCACCCACTCGGCCACTATGTCACGGGCCCCGGCCAGGGTATCCTCCTCGGACTCCACTCCTTTTTCCTGATCCACGAAGGCCCTTGCCGCGACTTCCGGATCCGTTGAGGGATCCTGCTCGAAAAGGAGGGTGGCCAGGGCTTCCAGGCCTCGCTCCCTGGCCGCGGTCCCGCGGGTCCGGCGCTTGGGGCGAAACGGGAGGTAAAGGTCTTCCAGTTCCGCCAGGGTCTCGGCCGCATGAATACCCGCCTTAAGCTCATCTGTAAGGAGCTCGCGCTCGGTAAGACTCTTAAGAACGGCCTCCTTGCGTTTGCCCAACTCCTCCAACTGGGCCGCACGGTCCCGAACAGCGGTCACCTGGATCTCGTCCAGGGTGCCCGTGGCCTCCTTCCGGTACCGGGCTATAAAGGGCACCGTGGCCCCTTCCTGCAGCAGCCGGAGCACCGCCTCCACCTGCCGTGGAGTCAAGGCGAGCTCATTTGCAATGCGTTGTGCATGTAATTCGTTCATGTATTCCTCGTACTTTCAAAGAGGGACCTGGCAGATCCTCCGGGCTCTCAGATACCGCTCCTCCGGAAGAAGGGCCTTATTTAAGCCCCCAAGCCGCAAGTTGCCCCGCGCCAAGATATGTACTTGACCGTCTGCAGGCTCCACCAGTGCCGTGGCAACGGAGAAGAACTCAGCCCCCGGCTCCACCCAGACCGCCCCATCCGGAAAAATCGACTTCAATTCCTCAAAGTTTCCCGCCGTGGAATCCAAATCCAAAAAGCCGGTCTCTCTTTCGAGGACAAGTCCCATGCCCCGGGCCGGGACCAGTACTCCGTCGCGCCCTGCTATTGATTGCCAGTCCGATAGTATGTATTTTGTCTCCTCGAATTCAGTTCCCCGCCCCCAGGGCAGGTATAGGCCCCGCACCCGGGCATGCACGCGATCCAGCTCCCGAAGGCACCAACTTAAGCCCGCGTCTGTTCGAGGAGACACAGGCCGGTCAAGGACCACAAGCACATCCCTGCCCCGCAGGCCTTCTGAATCACTCCTGGTCATACCGGAGAGAGGGATGGCCGGTATCAAGCCATGGAGATTTGTCTTGCTTCCGCCTGCCGGTGCACCATCTCGGAGGAGGAACACAATCAAACCCTCAACGCCCCCGGAAATTCTATAAACGAGGGCGGCCTCTTCAAGGGACCGGCACTGGAAACCCGCGCCCAATCTACCCAGCGCCTCCAGAAGCTCCGGGCAGTAGCTCAGGCCCAAGTCAAAGAGCAGCCTGTCCACGCAATCCAGGCAAAGCAGGTCGAACACAATATCGTTGAGGGTTTCACCGTCGTACACCAGAACAGGCCCGCACTCCCCTGCAATGCTGACCAGTTCCTCTTTTCGTGTTTCCCGCCACATTGGATTTTCGTTCTCAACAAGTAAGGTTTACTGAAAAAAATATCCCACGCGGATGCACTTATGTGCCGATACTCACAACGACACTGACACAACCTCCGTGGATATTCAACACAAGCTTCATTGCGCAGTGCTCCTGTCCGATTCTGTTGCTGCGGCCTCTTGAGGGAACGTCACCGGGGCATGCTGCGCTGCAGACACTCGAGGAATACCACCCACGGGGTTAAACTCCAGACAGGCCGACCCGCCCGGGGCCTTTTTACCGTTAAAACACTCCGACCGTTCGACTTATACAGGTACAGGCTCTCGTGGCAGAGGAGGCCGGGGTTTTCTGTAGGGCATGTACGCTAGCGGGAGGCAGGTCATTACAGTCCGAAAAATGCATGAGGGCGGCCGAATATCGTACAGCCATGCGTGTTTGACCTTTGACTTATAGGGAATAATTTTGTATTTCCGGCCTCATATTGTGCTTGCTATTGACAAACGCTCGGTACGTGTATATTCATACCTCCATGAGAATACCAGACGCACTTTCACAACTATTCCGGCCAATGGCCATATCGTGTTGGTTTCCGCATCCTATCAAAAGGACCCCCTTTAAGGCGTCTCCCTCGCCCACGCCCCCCTGATACGATTTTTTCCAACTATACAGACAGGATACAGTAGCCCTTCCAAAAATCATACTTCACTCGCCTTCAAGGCATAATCGTTTCGCCATCACACAAGGCGTCTGAATCCCCCTTGTGCAGGAGCGACAAACAACCAGATACGGACGCAACCTATGGAAGTACAGTTAAGCAAGCCTCAAAGACACCGGGAAACCAACCGACGCCGAACCTTCGGCATTATCAGCCATCCAGACGCAGGTAAAACAACGCTCACCGAGAAACTGCTGCTTTTCGGCGGCGCTATCCACCTGGCCGGCTCGGTCAAGGCCCGCAAGGCCAACAGGCATGCCACAAGCGACTGGATGGCCATTGAGCAGGAGCGGGGCATCTCCGTCAGCAGCTCGGTAATGCAGTTCAACTACCGCGATTACGCAATCAACCTGCTGGACACACCCGGCCATCAGGATTTCTCCGAGGATACCTACCGGGTATTGACCGCCGTAGACAGTGCGGTCATGGTGATCGACAGCGTCAAGGGGGTTGAAACCCAGACCCGCAAGCTGATGGAGGTCTGCCGGATGCGCAACACCCCGATCGTGACCTTTATCAACAAACTCGACCGCGAGGGCCTGCCACCTCTGGACATTCTGGGGGATATAGAGGAGACCCTGCAGATCGAGTGCGCTCCTCTATCCTGGCCTATCGGCATGGGCAAGCGTTTCAAAGGCACCTACAATCTCCACCGTAAAGAGCTGATCCTTTTCACGCCCGGTCAGGAGACGCTGCCCGGCGATGCGCTGACGATACGGGATCTGGATGACCCTTTGCTCGACAAGACCCTGGGCAGTCAGGCCGATGAGCTGCGAGAAGACATAGCACTGATCGAGGGAGCGGCGAACCCTTTCGACATCCGGGAATTCCTCGCAGGGAGCCAGACCCCGGTTTTCTTCGGCAGTGCGATCAACAACTTCGGAGTGCGCGAAATGCTCGATGCCTTCGTGGAAATCGCCCCGGCCCCTTTGCCGCGCGCAACGACTTCCCGATTGGTTCACCCCGATGAAGAAGCTTTTTCCGGTTTTGTATTTAAAGTTCAGGCAAACATGGACCCGGCCCACCGCGACCGGATCGCCTTTTTGCGCATCTGCTCGGGCCGTTTCCGTCAAGGGATGCGGGTACGCCACCACCGCCTGGACAAAGAAATTCAACTTGCCAATCCCATCATGTTCATGGCCAGGGACCGGACTCGTGCGGAGGAGGCATGGCCCGGCGATATAATTGGACTCCACAACCACGGCACAATCAGGATCGGTGATACTTTCTCTGAGAAGGAGCCTTTAACTTTCACCGGCGTCCCCAATTTCGCCCCGGAGCATTTCAGACGAGTACGGTTGAAATCACCCCTAAAGGCGAAACAGCTCCAGAAAGGGGTAACCCAGCTTGTCGAGGAAGGTGCGGTGCAGTTATTCCGCCCTCTGACGGAAAACACATTGATTCTGGGGGCGGTGGGCGTACTTCAGTTCGACGTGACCATGGCACGGCTGAAAAGCGAGTATGGCGTTGATGCCGTCTATGAGCCGGTTGAATACGCCACCGCCCGCTGGGTAAGCTGTGACGACAGGAACAGGCTTGCAGCTTTTGAAAAGGCCTGTCAGGCCAACCTGGCACTGGACGCCGAGGGGAGCCTGACATATCTGGCCCACAGTGAATGGCACCTCAAATACCTGGCAAAAGACTGGCCGGGCATTCACTTTGTCAAGACCCGCGAATGTAATCAAGAAAACCACTCGTGAGATGTATCAGCTAACCCTTCCCCTATTAATACTGAAACACGGTCCTGCATGATTTTGAAGGCTCCGCCATCGGCTGCGAACTTGATGTAAAGGCCCTTGGCGATCCGTCGTTCGTAGCCCTTGATCATATTTGCCGTGGTGCGTCGGCGGATGAGTCAAGAGGGCATCCGGTTGGATGAAAGGATTTGCAATTGACACAATCCGGCAAATCATAATACTTTTCTTGCTCGCTGCCAGGCAATCCTCCAAATGTGTATCTATACTATTTTTATTGTATTATAAATCCATTAAATAGGCTTATTTAAAAGCTTTATCTAGTAACAATATGGTTTTATAACTTAAATATAATACTTAATACTACCATGGACCATGTAAAAACTTCTAAATTAGGTTTGCTTATAGTTGTTACTGCAACTACTTTTATGGGCCCATTTATGATTTCCGGGGTCAACATCATTCTTCCGGCCATAGGCAGGGATTTTGCCGCAGGCGCGGTGCTGTTGAGCTGGGTGGCCAACGCGTATCTCCTGTCTACAGCTGTCATGCTGGTGCCGGCCGCCAAAATCGCGGATATAAAGGGCCGCAAGAAAATATTCGTCCTGGGCATCGGCCTGTTCACCCTTTCAACCATTGCCATCGTTCCGGCGCAGACCATCTGGACGGTCATCGGGCTGAGGATATTTCAGGGTGTCGGTGCGGCCATGATATCAACCACAGGCATCGCCATCGTCTCCTCTGTCTTCCCCCCTTCTGAACGGGGCCGGGCCATAGGAATGACGGTTGCAGCGGTCTACATCGGACTTTCTTCCGGGCCCTTTGCAGCAGGATATCTTTCAGCACTCTGGGGATGGAGAAGTGTTTTTGCGGTCTCTTTCCCTCTGGGCGTCCTGGCCTTTTTTCTGGCCGCAGCAATAATCAAGGATGAGTGGCGTCCGGCCATGGGCCAGCCCCTGGACATGCCAGGCGTCATTTTGTATGGACTAGCGCTGGTCTTCTTCATGCTGGGGCTTTCAAGAATGCCCGGCCTCTCAGGCATATTCCTCATCCTAGCCGGCCTGGCGGGATTTGCCGCTTTCATCCGGCAGGAAACCCGCGCAACCTATCCTGTGGTGGAAATCAAGCTCTTCCGAGAAAACCGGGGATTCTCGTATTCAAGCCTGGCCGCGCTGATCAACTACGCCGCCACCTTTGCCATCGCCTTTTACCTGAGCCTGTATCTTCAGTACATCAAGGGCATGACGCCCCAGGCCACCGGTCTTGTGCTGATTGCCCAGCCCCTGATGATGGCCTTTTTCTCTCCGGTTGCGGGACGGCTTTCAGACCGGTTTGAACCTGCGGCCATAGCCTCTCTTGGAATGGCCCTGTGCGCGGTCGGTCTGTTTCTGCTGGCCTGGCTGACGCATGCCACCACTATCTCCTTTATTGTCTCGACCCTGCTGCTCCTGGGATTGGGATTTGCGCTTTTTTCCTCCCCTAACATGAATGCAATCATGAGCAGCGTGCAACCGATGCATTACGGCCTGGCCTCGGGCACTGTGGCCACTATGCGGCTCATCGGACAGATGCTTAGCATGGCCGTTGCCACCATGTTCCTGGCGATTCTAATCGGCGATGAGCGGATTACCGCCCAAAACCATGACCCGTTCCTCCTGTCAACCCGGCTCGGATTTTTGACCTTTTGCGTGTTCTGCCTGATCGGCATCTATTTCTCCTACACCAGGGGAAGCATCAGGTCTGATGGCACCAAGAAGAGAGGAAACGGTGGGTCCTTGCCCGCAACCCAGCGCCAATGAGCACTGGCGCCAAGAATGAGCGTCCAGTTTGGTTTCTTAGGGATCGAAATCGCTATCGGGATCGAT
>CAZEIA010000103.1:0-12750 GCA_964512335.1 uncultured Desulfobacterales bacterium | reverse complement strand
AGGTCATTATAGGCGGTAAGCGGGACGCCGTGTTCGGACCGGTGGTCATGTTCGGTATCGGCGGCGTTCTGGTGGAGGTACTCGGCGATGCAGTGTGGGGGGTCGCCCCTCTGGATCTCGGCCGGGCCTCCCGGATGATGGGACGAATCCGGGGACGACGGCTCCTCGAGGGTTTTCGAGGAAAGCCTCCCCGCGATGCAGCAGCCGTGGAGGAGCTGATTGTCAGGATCTCTAGGCTAATGGCGGAGTTTCCCGCCATTCAGGAGATGGATGTGAATCCCGTCCTGGTCGATGAGCTCGGCAAGGGTGCGACAGCCGTGGACGCGAGGGTGGTCCTGAACGGGTCTGCATCCTGATTTAGCCTTGCACTGCCTTGAGGTTTCACCCGCCTTCCAAAAATTTCTCCATCACCGGGAGATAGTCCTGTTCCGTAATGAAACAGGGGTTGCTGCTGCTGCTTCGGTTTCGACCCGACCGATCACCCGATCCCCGTCCAGCCGTTCTGCATGGACGGTTACGATCCGCCGCCTGTCAGCTCCATTCAGCGGAAACTCCAGCGGGAGGTAATTATCCGAAAGCCCTCGTACCACAGGCTCCCCCCCATGCTCCGTTCCCTCCACAATGACCGGGTGAGCCTTTCCCAGGCATGCCCGGAAAAACCCTTCCTTCTTTTTCTTCCCGAGCGCTCTCAGCACCGCCGCCCGCTCTTTTGTCCGTGCATTGGATACTACATCCCTAAACCCGGACGCCGGCGTACCGGGGCGCGGAGAAAACCGGAATACGTGGACATATGAAATGGGAAGGGACTCGACCAGGGCCCTGGTATTCTCAAACATCCGGTCGGACTCGCCTGGAAATCCCACGATCAAATCAGCGCCGACAGCGGCTTCAGGGATTCGCTTCCGAATGGTCTCCAGTACTTCGATGAGCATGTCGGTTTTATAGGGGCGGTTCATCCTATTCAGGACATAGTCATCACCGCTCTGCACTGCCACATGAAAGTGCCTGCAAAGACATGGGTTGGAGGCCACCAGGTCCACCAGCTCCAGGTCGATTTCATCAGGCTCCAGAGAACTGAGCCTGATTCTGAGGGGAAGCTCCCGGAGTATGAGAAGCTTCAGGAGTGCCTTCAGATCCATGCCCGGACCCTGATCGGATCCGTACTTGCCCAAATGGATACCGGTAAGGACCGCCTCAAGAAACCCTTCCCGGGAAAACCCTTTCAGGGCCTTCACAATGCTCTTGACGTCCATGCTCCGTGGCCGTCCCCTCGCGCGGGGGACAATGCAATAAGTACAGTGGGCGTTGCATCCGTCCTGAATTTTGAGAAACGCCCTGGTCCGTCCTGGATGCCCGGAGACCGGCAGGATCTCGAAGGGGGTCCTTTCCGAAAACGGCTCTTTCAGTACTTTCACACCTCCGGTTGGACGCATTCCGCAAAGGAGTCCGGGAAGTTTGTGTTTGAGTGTGTTTCCCGCAATCATATGGACGCCGGAGATCTCGGCAAGCTCCTCGGGAAAAACCTGCGCATAGCACCCGGTCACCGCAATTACAGCCCCGGTGTTTTCGCGGATTTGCCTGCGAATCGCCTGCCTGGACTGGTAGGACGCCCGGCCGGTCACAATACAGGTGTTGATGAGAACCAGGTCCGCCCTTTCACAGCGCCCTGCTCTTCGCCATCCGGACCGGACAAGCGATTCCTCCAGGAAGGCGGACTCATACTGGTTCACCTTGCAGCCGAGCGTTATGACGCGAAACGTCGTTCCCCACATAGCCTGGTTCCTGTAATCCATCCGCCTCCCAGCACCCGGTCGCCGTCATAGCAGACCAGGGCCTGGCCCGGGGTCACGGCCGGCTGCGGTTCATCGAAGACAAACCGAACCCGCCCGGCTACGATCAATTCCAGCCGTCCCGGTGAAGCCGCGTGCCTGTGCCGAATCTGCGCCCTGGCCCGCATGGGCCCGCCTGCCGGGATCCCTGACGGCCAGGTGAAGGACTCTGCTTCAACACATCGGCTGAAAAGGTCCTCCCGCCGGCCCACCACCACCTCGCCGCTCTCCGGTCTAAGGGCGATAACATAGTAAGGCCTGTCCGATGCAATCCCAAGACCTCGACGCTGGCCTATGGTAAAGTGGAAGACTCCAGGGTGCTCGCCGAGTTTCACCCCCGACGAATCAACAATGTCCCCGCCCTCTGGAACGGCCGCAACCTCACAGCTGTTGAGAAAATCCCTATAGTCCTCTCCCGCCAGAAAGCAGATCTCCTGGCTCTCAGGTGAGGATGCGGCGGGAAGCCCAAGGCTGCCGGCCATAGCCCGCGTTTCACCCTTGCTCAATCCACCCAGGGGGAACAAGGCCCTCTCCAGATCCCGCTGTACAAGACGATGGAGAAAATAGGACTGGTCCTTTTTTGAATCCGTTCCCCTGAACAGGGCCCATCGACGCCCCTCCGGACGACCGACCCTCACATAATGCCCGGTGGCCGTGAACCACACCCCGTTCCGGTCGGCCCAGCCACGCAAGGATGAGAACTTGACCTCAGGGTTGCATACCACGCACGGATTCGGGGTTTGACCGGCAAGGTATCCCTTCACGAACGGCCGGATCACCCTCTCCATGAAATGCTCACGAAAATCCAGCACCCTAAGAGGGATACCCAGATGATCCGCCACTCGCTCAACGGCACGCAGTTTTTGTTCCCCGGCATCTCCGCGGGCGGGCAGGGAAAGGTGGATTCCGTGGACCTCCCAGCCCTGCTCTTTCAGGAGGGCGGCGGCCAGTGAGCTGTCCACGCCGCCGCTCATGGCTACGACGACTGATGAAGGCTTGGGCTGTGTCATGGTCAAGGAGGAATAGCGGCCCGTCAAAACAGCAGTGTCCGGTTGAACTTAACTTCCATGGCCCTGGCCGGGCAGGCCGCCACGCATAGTTCGCAGGCGCTGCACTTGTCCTTGTCGAAGAGCACTTCCATCTCAGGCCGCTTTATATGAAGAGCTCCGGTGACGCACACTGCAGTGCAGGCCCCGCATTGGTAGCAACGGTCTTCATCCCGCCGGATGTCGTTGCCGATGCTCTCGACCTTGATGCCGAGGCTCTTCAAGTACCGGACTCCATTCTGGAAATTCGTCTTGTGACCGGAAAGCTCCAGCACCATGAATCCCTCTTTCCTGGGATAGATGGTGGCCTTGAGTATGTTGAAAGAGAGATCGAACTTTTTAACAAGGTTCACGGCAATGGGTTCGTTTACGATCTTTTCCGGAAACCTGAGGCTGAGCATCTTGGAATACATGGCGACCTTCCTTCCCCATGACACCACAGGACGATTTCGATCGGTCCAGCGGTCACTATCTTTTACACGCGGCTTGTCAGTATAGCTTTCATGCAAAGAGCTGTAAAGCAATCTGATACCGTTGTTGTTGGAGTGCAGGTGCAGGTGGATGTGAAACGAAAACGGCAGGCTGGTGGTGCGTGATTCGTGAGAAAAAGCCATGATTCGTGTTCGTGGTATGTGTCAGCACCTCAACACCACAAACCGGTGGCGTACGGATTGCATTTTCTATAGGGCGATGATAAAAGTTGAGGTTGCCCGCAACCAGCGTTTGAAGGGGGTATTGTGAATACCTTGAATGAAGCGCGGAATCCCGATTACAAGCCAGTGGAGGGGTTTCCAAGAAGAAAAACCAGGCGGATAAATGTAGGGTCAGTGGCGGTGGGTGGAGACGCTCCCATCGCGGTGCAGTCCATGACCAATACGGACACCCGGGACGTGCAGGCCACGTTGGCGCAGATAAAACGCCTTGTGGAAGCCGGATGCGAAATCGTCAGGCTGGCCGTGCCAGACATGGATGCCGTCAGGGCCTTTGAACGACTCAAGGGCCTGGTCACCACCCCGCTCATAGCGGATATCCACTTCGACCACCGCCTGGCCCTCGAGTCTGTTCGAGCCGGCGCCGACGGCCTTCGCATAAATCCCGGGAACATCGGGGGCGTTAGCGCTGTGGAAAAGGTGGTTTTGGAAGCCGGGGCAGCAGGCATCCCAATTCGTATCGGCGTAAACGCCGGATCTCTCGAGCGGGAGATCCTGAAAAAATACGGACACCCTACCCCTCAGGCCATGGTGGAAAGCGCCATGGAGCACGTGAAGCTGTTTGAAGAACTGGGGTTTTATCAGATCAAGATATCCCTGAAGTCTTCCAGCGTCCTTAAAACGATAGCCGCGTATGAACTGCTGAGCGAGCTTGTGGAATACCCTCTGCACCTCGGCGTCACCGAGGCCGGTACCCTGATTTCCGGCACCGTTAAAAGCGCCCTGGGAATAGGTCTTCTTCTCCACAAGGGAATCGGCGATACTTTCCGCGTATCCCTTTCGAGGGATCCCGTGGAGGAGGTCCGGGTGGCCTGGGAAATCCTCCGCTCCCTGGATTTGCGCCGTCGAGGTCCGGAAATTATCTCCTGCCCCACCTGCGGGCGCTGCGAGATTGATCTCTTTTCACTGGTGGAAACCGTGGAGGAAGCCCTCCGCGGCGTACGCAGCTCCCCCAGGGTGGCGGTAATGGGCTGTGTGGTGAACGGGCCGGGCGAGGCCAGGGAAGCGGATGTGGGAATCGCAGGAGGAAGGGGCCAGGGTATTCTCTTCAGAAAAGGCCAGGTAGTTAGAAAAGTGCCGGAAAACGAGCTTGCGGGAGTGCTTATCCGCGAAGTTCTCGATATGGCCGGAGAGGAAGGCGGCGATACGCCCGCTGGTCCCTCCGACCGGCAGCCAGGAAAGGAGTAACCACTGAATCATGCGGTATTCGAGGACCTTTATTCCCACCACAAAAGAGATCCCGGCGGATGCTGAAGTAATCAGTCATCGGCTCATGCTTCGCGCCGGGATGATCCGGAAAATCACCTCCGGCATTTACACTTACCTCCCCGCCGGGCTTCGCGCCATTCGAAAAGTGGAGCGGATAATACGCGAGGAAATGGATCGCTCGGGCGCAATTGAACTTTTAATGCCCGCAGTGCAGCCTGCGGAACTCTGGCAGGAAAGCGGTCGCTGGGACATGTATGGACGAGAGCTTCTCAGGTTCAAAGACCGGCATGACCGCGAAGCATGCCTTGGGCCCACGCACGAAGAGGTCATCACGGATCTTGTCCGGAGGGAAGTCCGCTCGTACCGTCAGATGCCGCTTAACTTCTACCAGATACAGACCAAGTTCAGGGATGAGATACGGCCTCGCTTCGGCATAATGCGCGGCCGCGAATTCATCATGAAGGACGCGTACAGCTTTGACGCCGACGAGGAAGGTGCCGCCGTAAGCTATGAGATCATGCAAGAGACCTATAACAGGATTTTCCGTCGCTGCGGTCTGACCTACCGCGCCGTGGAGGCGGACACAGGGTCTATTGGTGGAAGTTTTTCCCATGAATTCATGGTCCTTGCGGATTCCGGGGAGGACCAGATCGCAAGTTGCCTGGATTGCGAGTACGCAGCCAACCTTGAAAAAGCGGAGATCCGTTCCGAAGCCCCGCCCTCCCTCGAAACCGGGGAGCCGGCTCCTGTTGAAGAGGTTGACACCCCGGGTACCCGGACCATTGAGGCGGTTACCTCCTTTCTGTCAGTCCCCGCCGAACGCCTTATCAAGACACTGATCTTCAAGGCCGGGGACGAGGTCGTTGCGGGACTGGTAAGGGGAGACCATGAATTGAACGAAGTGAAATTGAAGGCCATCCTGGGCGCCGAACAGGTGGAATTGGCCGACCCTGAACTGGTGGAGAAAATCACCGGGGCTCCCATGGGATTTGCAGGGCCCATGGGCCTCAACCTTCGCATCATCGCCGATCACGCAGTGTCCGGAATGCGAAACGCAGTGGCAGGCGCAAATCGAGCTGACACACACTTGAGGAATCTGAACCCGGGCCGCGACTTTGTACCGGACCTGTACGCCGACCTTCGCGTTGTCATGCCCGGAGACCCCTGCCCAAGGTGCGGAGGCGGCCTGAGATTCAGCCGTGGGATAGAGGTGGGACATATCTTCAAGCTCGGCACCAAATACAGCCGGGCCATGGGGGCCACCTGCCTCGACGAAAACGGCAGAGAAATTCCTGTTGTAATGGGCTGTTACGGCATCGGGGTGGGAAGGACGGTGGCCGCCGCCATCGAACAGAACCACGACGAAAACGGCATCATTTTCCCCATACCCATAGCACCCTTCGAGGTCCTTGTACTTCCGCTCCAGATGAACGAACCGGCCGTGGTGAAGGCCGCCGAGACGCTCTACCGGATCCTTCTGGACCAGGGAGCGGACGTTCTTATCGACGACCGGGACCTCCGGGCAGGCGCAAAATTCAAGGACGCCGACCTCCTGGGCATCCCCGTTCGCATAACGATCGGGTCCAGGAGCCTGGAAAAGGGTCAGGTGGAGCTCGGGCTGCGGGCGAAGGCGGAAAAAGAGTCCATCCCCGTTGACGATGCCCCGAAGCGTATCCGGGAGTGGGTCAAGGCCCTCTATGATTCGCTTAAATGATATCACAAGCCGTCTGCTGAGCTACCACCCTAAGGCCGATTCCAGTCTGGTGGAAAAGGCATACGTTTACTCAGCCAAGGTCCACAAGGGCCAAGTACGCCTCTCCGGAGAACCCTACCTCTCACATCCACTGGAGGTCTCCTACATCCTCACCCAGATGAAAATGGACGTGATAAGCGTTGTGGCGGGACTCCTTCACGACACCCTGGAGGACACACAGGCCGAACTGGCCGACATCGAGCGACTGTTCGGCCGGGAGAGCGCCAACATCGTGGACGGCGTCACCAAGATAGGCAAGGTTCACTCTACGAGCCGGGAGGAACGGCAAGCCGAAAACATGCGCAAGATGATCCTGGCCATGGCAACGGACATCCGCGTCATCATGGTAAAGCTTGCCGACCGGCTCCACAACATGCGCACTCTCGGTTTTCAAACTCCTGAAAAGCAGGAGTCCATAGCCAGGGAAACCCTCGACATATACGCTCCACTGGCCGGCCGCATGGGCATCTACTGGCTCAAGAGCAGCCTGGAAGACCTCTGCCTGTTTTACCTGGAGCCTGGAATACACGAACAGATTCGGACCGGCATAGCTGAACACCGCGGCGCTCGAGAGGCGTTCATCCGCGAAGTAAAATTCCTTCTTTCCCAGAAGCTGGAGGAAGCCGGCATCAAGGCAACCCTAAAAGGAAGGCACAAGCACTTTTTCAGTATCTACAAGAAAATGAAGGAGCAGAACCTGAGCGTAAATCAGGTCTATGACATAGTAGCCTGCCGTGTCATCGTCAACTCCCTCAAGGAATGCTACGAGGTGCTCGGCCATATCCATTCAATGTGGAAACCCGTTCCAGGCCGATTCAAAGACTATATCTCCATGCCCAAGGCCAATATGTACCAGTCCCTTCACACCACGGTTATCGGCCCCCTCGGACAGGGCCTGGAGGTACAGATTCGAACGTGGGAAATGGATAAACTCGCAGAGGAGGGAATCGCCTCACACTGGAAGTACAAGGAGGGCCTATCGGCCGACCAGACAGACGAGCAGCAGTTTTCCTGGCTCAGGCAGTTGCTCGAGTGGCAGCAGAACCTGAACGATCCTGAGGAGTTCCTCGAGAGCGTACGCATGGACCTCTTTCCCAATGAGGTCTATGTATTCACCCCCCAGGGCCATGTCAAGGAGTTCCCCAGAGGCGCCACCCCCGTGGACTTCGCCTACAGCATTCACTCCGACATCGGAGACCACTGTGTGGGTGCGCGGGTAAACGGCAAGATGGTCTCCTTCCGCCACGAACTGGAAAACGGCGACATCGTCGAAATCATGACCTCTCCCAAGCAACAACCCCGGAAGGACTGGCTGGACTTCGTCAAGACCCCGCGGGCCAGGACGAAGATTCGGAACTGGATCAAACGGCAGGAGCGGGACCAGAGCATTCAACTGGGAAAGGAACTTCTCGAAAAAGAATCTGAAAACGAGCATGTCAGCCTTCCCAACATCACCAGGAACGACGACGTGGCCGCGGTGTCCGAGGAACTTTCCTTTCATAGTGTTGATGATCTCCTTGCGAACATCGGGTATGGAAAAGTCTCCGTCAAACAGGTGCTCGGACGGATCAAATCGCGCCGCGGCATTGACGACGCCCACGCAGGGCTGATGCACAAGGTCGTATCGAGGATCAAACGGAAGAAAAGCACCCACGGCATCAAGGTCAAAGGCCTGGACAACATGCTCGTTCGCTTTGCCAACTGCTGCAGTCCTCTTCCTGGCGAGAAGGTTAAGGGCTACATCACAAGGGGGCGGGGAGTTACGGTCCACAAACGGGACTGCCGGCATGTGCTGAACGCCGACCAGGAACGGGTGGTAGACGTGGAATGGGAGCCCACGGAGAAAGAAGCCCACCTGGCACGGCTGCGGATCACCTCAATGGACAAGAAGGGGATACTTGCGGAGGTCAGCGCCATTATGGCGGCCAAGGACGCAAATATTATTCACGCCGAGGTGCACACTACGGAAGACAGGAAGGGGGAGTCCTACTTCACCATTGAGGTGGAAGGCTACAAACAGCTTCAGGACATAGTTGGTGCGGTAAAAAAGGTGAAGGACGTTTTGGTTGTGGAGCGTGTCCAGGCAGTCGATGATTGGGAAACCCACTGACGCTTATGGGTCGAAGGGGCACATGGTTCCGGGCACGCGATCTTTACACCGGTATCGGCCGACCTGAACCGACGCCCCGATCACTCAGACCGAAAAAACAAAAGGTGCCGGATCAGGGCTTGGTTATGACTCCCGAGCGTATGCAGGACGTACATACGGTCATTCGCCGGGACCGGCCGTTTTGAATGGTCCTGACACGCTGAAGGTTCGGATACCATCTCTTTTTGCTCTTGTTGTTGGCGTGGCTCACTTTGAAGCCGACCAAGGGTCTTTTTCCGCAGACTTCGCACAGCTTGGACATGGCTATCTCCTTAACGTTCAAATCAGAATCTTAGATTATATCCGGATAACAATTAAATGACAATCTTTTTTTTGATAAAGTCCTGCCTCTCACCAAGGCGTCAAGATGCCGGGGAAAAATGTTCCACCTGTGCGTTTGGTCATCAGCGGTTTTATCCGGAAGCCAACAGCTGATTGGCTAAAATTAACTCTAAGGGGCACATATATTATATATAAATAAATCGGCCATATAAAGTTCTTATAATATCATAAAAGGCATTTAACAGTATGACGAAACCAACGCCATTGTTCAACCCGGACAACGCCCTTCGCCCTGACCTGAACCATGTCCCTGATCAAATTCGCCATGTTCACCTGATGGGGATATGCGGAACCGGAATGGCCTCCCTGGCAGGCCTTCTCAAGGAACGGGGTCACCGCATCACGGGATCCGATCAAAACGTCTATCCGCCCATGAGTGACTTTCTGAAGGCCCTTTCCATTCCAGTGTTTACAGAGTACCGGGCCGAAAACCTGGCCGGCCCGCCGGATCTGGTCATCGTAGGAAACGTGATCACCCGCGACAACCCGGAGGCCTTGGAACTGGCCCGCACGGGCCTTCCCTATCTCAGCCTGCCCCAGGCCCTCCGGCTCTATGCAATCGAGGACAAGCACAGCATAGTTGTGTCCGGGACCCACGGCAAAACCACCACCTCGGCCCTGGCCGCCTGGGTCCTCGAGACGGCGGGACTGAATCCGGGTTTCATGATCGGCGGCATTCCAGGCAATTTTGCGGCCAACTTCAATCAAGGGACGGGTTCCTGCTTCGTAATAGAAGGAGACGAGTATGACTCCGCGTTTTTTGACAAGGGACCTAAATTCCTCCACTACGCCCCCTGGACAGCCATACTGACGGGCATCGAGTTTGACCATGCCGACATCTACCGCGACCTGGACCATCTCCTGTGCAGTTTCCGCGCCTTCATCGCCCTTCTACCTCCGGACGGACTTCTCATAGTCAACGCAGACGACCTTTCGGCGGCCGCAGAGGCCCGGCACGCCCCATGCCGTGTCGCCACCTACGGTCTGAATTCCAAGGCCGAATGGTCGGCAAGCGATCTGTTGTTTTCAGCCTCCACGACCACGTTGAATCTTCAACGTCCTTCAGGCCCTCCGGTTTCCATTGAGACCCCGCTCTACGGTCGTCACAACATAAGTAATTTTCTTGCGGTGTGCGTGCTCGCAGACCACCTGGGTATAGGCCCTGATATGCTCCTGAAAGCGGCTCGAGGTTTCAAGGGGGTTCGCAGGAGGCAGGAGGTCCGGGGCGAGTTGCAGGGGATTACAGTCATCGACGACTTCGCACACCATCCCACTGCGGTCAGAGAGACCCTGGGGGCTGTCCGGGAAAAGCATACAACAAGGCGTATCCTAGCTGTGTTCGAGCCACGTTCCAACTCCAGCCGTCGAAAGATCTTTCAAGGGCTGTATGCGGAATCCTTCGACCCCGCAGACCTGGTCTTCATCGCCGAACCCCCTCTCATGGAAAAGATCCCGCCCGACGAGCGATTTTCCTCAAGGTCACTAGTGGCGGATCTAAACCAAAGAGGCATTGAAGCCGAGTACTGCCCAAACACCGACGCGCTCTTAGAAAGCCTCCTTGCACGGCTTTCCAGGGGAGATGTGGTCCTTGTAATGTCGAACGGCGCCTTTGACGGCTTGGTTGCCAAGCTGTTATATCTCCTGGGGGACATCTGATGCTGTTTTCCGAGGACATGATCCAGGCGAGAGTCAAATACCTGCCTGACATGTTTGTCTCCGCTCCCGCTTCGAACTTCAAACTTATTTGTGAGTATTAGACAATGCTTTCCTCCCTTTTCGAGATCCTGTTCATCCTGTTGCTGGTCGTGGGGCTGCTGGTTAACATAGTCGGGCTGCCCGGCAACTGGGTAAACATCGGACTGTTGGGGTTGTGGAGGTGGGGCCACCCGGACATGCCTGCCGGCTGGTGGTTCTTCCTGTCCATCCTCGCCTTGGCCGGGCTTGCCGAACTCGTGGAGTTTTGGAGCCAGATGGAGGGGGCCCGGCGTTATGGCGGGACCAGGGGCGGAGCCTGGGGTGCTTTCCTGGGCGGCGTTGCCGGATCCATTTTGATGGCACCGTTCTTTCTGGGGGTCGGGGTTTTGATCGGTGCCGTCGCCGGAGCCTTTCTGGGTTGCCTGGTCCTGGAGATTCTTGCCGGACGCGGCCTGGCCGAGTCCCTCCATGCATCAAGGGGTGCGTTGTGGGGCAGGGTCTTCGGGATGGTGGCAAAGTTCGGCGCAGGAGCCTATATTTTGGTGGCCGGGGCGGCCCGGGTGTGGACGTAAGGCAGGCGCTTACCGCTCAAGTACAATTACCCCTGCCTCAGGTCCTTTGCAGACGTTACCGACTTGCGCATATTGAGCACAATCTGAACGCCAGGGCCATTGCGGTGCTGACCCGCTGTTGGACCGGCCCGACATGTGGAGGGGGTCAGTATTTAAACTCGGCTCATTTACAGTCCTTTTTTCTCAAACCACCTGAACAGCAGCAATGCAGCTATCACAAACAGGACAATGATAATCCAGTGATTGATTCCTAAAATTCCAGGTATGGTGATCTTGCCGAAATCCGCCCAGGTGTAAACGGTTTTTTGCAGGGCAGGATAGGCTTCGGCAAACAGGCCCGCGCCCACAAGCATGCCCAGGATACCCCACAGGGCGTCCCACCGTCCTTCGCCCAGAGCGCCCATGGAGGTGGCGGGACAATAGCCAAGCAATCCCCAGCCAAGGCCGAAAATCAAACCTCCGATAATGACCGGCCCAAAAATGGTTGCCTTAATGGACAGATTGACCAAACCCAGATCGTTTAAGAAATATATTCCCACCATCCCTACGATAACGCTGGAAAGCATGAATTTTACAATGGTCATATCTTTAAGCCGCAGGGCACCAAGCTGTCTGTCGTAACGCAGCACACGACCTTTTTGCATTAGAAATCCAAACAACAACCCGGTAATCAGTCCATAAACCATTATCTTCATTATTCGTTTCCTCCATAAACCAGACGGGCCACTATCATGCCGCCTATAAAAAACAAAATTAACGCAATGAAACCGCTGACAGCTAACTGGAGCGTACCGCTCAGTCCGTGTCCGCTGGGTCACCCACCGGCGAGCCGGGCGCCGAACATGGCCACGACCCCGCCGGAAAAGGCAGTCACGGCCCGTTTGCCGGCACTTTGGGCGCCGAATTTTTCAGCCCACATATCAGGCACTGCCTGCAATTTGAATGATCCGGAGGTCAGGGCTGAAATCATGGCGCCCAGAAAAACACCCACAACAAACATCCACTGCCAGTCAATCTGGGGCGTATTCTTGATAAAATAACTCATCTGGGCCACGCGGTCATTACTGAAGAGCTGTTCGATAAGGCCTGCGGTTTTGACAAATGTTGTTGACGCGCCAAAATATTTGCCTGCAATCAGAACAGACAAAATCCCTACCACGCCACTGAGCGCTCCTGCAAGATAAGGGCTCCAGCCGCCATTGTTTTGATTCATTTCTTCCTCCTTTACTGCGTGCTGAATGTGCATCCCACATAAAGGTATAGGCTCGCGGGCTCGAATTGTTGCATTTTATCAGACTCTCAGAATGATTCAACTGGATTTGATTATACACCAGGCAAACACCCGGGATCATCCGGTGCTCAGAAAAGGGAACGTATTGTTTCCGCAGGCCCGGTGAGGTGAAGTGGCAGGGATAGATGCGACGCATTAGCCGGCTACCCTTTAG
>CAZEIA010000102.1:0-12771 GCA_964512335.1 uncultured Desulfobacterales bacterium | reverse complement strand
ACAAGTCCAAGACCTCCAATGGTCAGAAGCGCTTCGAGCATCATCTTACTCCATGGCACGGGCCCTAACCCGGTGGGCCGCCTACTGAACCATGCCCGCGAAACCCATAAACGCAAGGGCGAGCATGCAGGCCGTGATAAGCGCCGCCGGCGTCCCAGCCAGGCTGGAGAGCACCGGGGCGGTGTTGAGCCGCTCTCGAATGCCGGTCATCAGAACCAGGGCCATCCCATAGCCTATGCTCGAGGCAAGCGCAAACACCAGGGTCTCAACGAACGTGTACTCATTCTGGATATTGAGAACGGCCACACCCATGACAGCACAGTTGGTGGTGATCAAAGGGAGGAAAATTCCCAGGGCCCGATAAAGGGCGGGAACTGATTTCTGGAGAAACATCTCCACGAGCTGCACAAGGGTGGCGATGACCAAAATAAATGCAATTGTTCGAAGGTAGCCCAGACCGAAAGGGTTCAACAGGTAGTGCTGTACGTTCCAGGTCACGGCACTTGCCAGGGTGATAACGAAAACCACGGCCATGCCCATGCCGATGGCCGTGTCCAGGCGGTTACTGACCCCCAGAAACGGGCATTGACCCAGGTATCGCACCAGGACCACGTTGTTCACAAACGCAGCACTGACAAACAGAAGCAGGAAATCGGTCATCGCTTGATTACCCCCTCGGGGTCCCCTTGAGAGCCCCGCGTTTTATCAACAAGGTGGCGACAGGGAGCCGCCTTATCAGCTGTGCTGTTTCTGCCTAGCACTGATCCAGTTCATGAGGCCCAGGATTACTCCGAGACAGAGAAAGGCCCCCGGGGCCTTGACCATCACGGAAAAAGGTTCATAGGACCCCCACATGATAGGCATGCCGAACCAGGTACCGTTTCCGATGATCTCTCTTACCGACCCCAGAAAGGTGAGTGAAAGCGTGAACCCTAGTCCCATTCCCAGGCCGTCCGCCAGTGATGGGAGAATGGGATTCTTGGAGGCGAAGGCCTCAGCCCGGCCCAGTATGATACAGTTCACCACGATGAGTGGAATGAAAAGGCCCAGAATCTGGTACATCGGATAGTAGTAGGCCTGCATCATCAGTTCCACAATTACCACGAAGGAGGCGATCACCACGATGAAGGAGGCGATTCTGACCTTCTTAGGGATCAATCGGCGAAGAAGGCTTATGAGGACGTTGGAACATACCAGCACAAAGGCGGTCGCCAGACCCATGGCCAGCCCGTTCTCGGCGGCTGTAGTCACGGCGAGCACGGGACAGAGCCCCAGCACCAGTCGAAAGGGCGGAATCTCTTTCCATAGGCCTTTGGTGAATTCGTTGACTACACTCATGGATCAGCTCACCTCCTCTATAACCTTGGGGAACATTGCCGCTGCCTTGTCCACGGCCGATGCCACTCCTTTGCTGGAAAGGGTCGCCCCGCTGATGCCGTTGATCCGCCCTCCGTCCTGGGACAACTTGATCCCGTCTTTGGTGTCAAGTCCGCGGAACTGGTCGGTGAACCCGGGCTCCTGAACGCGTGCGCCGAGCCCCGGGGTCTCAGAATGCGTCATAATACCTATGCCGGAGAGTTTCCCGTCCCTGTCAAACGCCACCATAACGCCTATCTCCCCCCCGTAGCCCATTGCCGAGGAAGCATAGGCCAGGCCCACCATTTCGCCATCTTTTCTGGCAGGAAAAACGGTAAGTTCTAGTGGGTCCCCTTTGTCATCCTTTCCCAGATCAAGGGACAGACGATCCTGAATCGGATCATTGTCGTATTCACGGCCTGCCAGGGCCGCTTGGATGGAGGGTCCCTGTACGTATGTCAGGAGTTGGTTCTCCCTCTGCTCGGAGGTCGCCTGGTTTGTGAAAGAGAGGACCAGCCCCGAACAACCGCAGATCACGGTCAAGACAATGACCATCCTTAATAGCTCACGCAATTTCGACTCTCCTCCCCACGGCTCTGGGCCTGACGCGATCAAGGATCGGGGTCAGGGCGTTCATCAGAAGGATCGCAAATGGGACACCTTCCATGTACACCCCCCACGTGCGAATAACAATGGTAAGGACACCGCAGCCGATACCGTACAGAATCATGCCGGGTGCGCCCAGAGGCGCAGTTCCTTTTTCCGTGGCCAGAAAAAGGGCCGCCAGCATCATCCAACCCGAAAGAATATGATAAGTGGGATGTGCATAAGCGCTTGAATCGATCTGGTGGAATATCATGGCGAACACCCAGGCCGACACGATGAATGCCACCGGAATATGCCAGGTAATGCGGTTGCGTGCCAGGAGATAGACTCCCCCCAGGAGTATTGCGAGTACGCAGCCGGTCCCGATCTCCCCGGGAACGTTCCCTATGAAAAGGTCGCTCCAGGGGACCCAGGAAGCCATCTCCATGTCCTCGGACAGGGCCATGAGGAAGGGGTCGGCAAGGTACCCTCCTGTCTCCATACCGAACAAGGGGTGCGGGATGGGGTAATCCGACATCCGCGCGCTATAGGAGATCTGAACAAAGGTCCATCCAACCACGATCGGACTGAAGGGGCTGTTTCCGAAGCCGCCCAGGAGATGCTTGCCTACCACTATGGCGATAAAAGCCCCGGCAGCCGCAAGCCACCACGGGACGAGCGAAGAAAAAATGAGCCCTAAAAGGAGCCCGGTGACCAGGGCGGTTCCGTCGGACACGCGAATCGGACGACCCATCACTTTCTGCCAGGCGGCTTCCGTGAGGACGGCCGTCACAGCACAGATAATCAAGATTTTCAGTGCCGGCCACCCGAAAAAAAACCACCCTGCAAGAAGTATCGGCACAAGCGCCAGGAGGTAATCGGCCATCATCTTGCGAACGGAGTCCCCCGAGTGCATGAAAGGGGACATGGAGACGTGAAGGTCGGGGCGTTTCATCGTTCCTCCCTCGAAACGGACAGTTCATGCTTCCCGAAACGGATGAGATGTACCATAGGCCTCCTGACCGGGCAGACAAACGAGCAGATCCCGCACTCAATGCAGCGGAAGAGGTCATTACCCTCTGCCTCATCGAACCTCTCGTACTCGCACGCCCTGCTCAATTCGTTGGGAAACAGACGCATGGGGCAGGACTGAACGCAACGCCCGCAGTTGATGCAGGGTTCATTTTCATACGGAGCGAAATCCTCTTCAGCCTGGAAGAAGACGGTCTCGGTCTGCTGAGTAAGCGGGACCTGGAGGCCATACATGGCGTGCCCGAGAAAAGGCCCCCGGCATATCACTCGAGCCGGATCCTTGGGGGCCGGGCTGAGATGTTCGAGGGCATCCTCGAGCAGAGTGCCTTCGCGGACCCGCACAAAAGTATTGATCCATTGAGACGGCGCCGATATCTGAATCAGGGCTTCGCATTGCGACCGCCCTTTCAGGATGACTTCCGCAACCTGGGCCACTGTACAGACATCCACCACGACGACCCCTACGGAACGGGCGTCCCCTTCGGGCTGAGGTATTTCTCTCCCTGTGACATTCTGGACCAGCACCGGCTCGAGACCCATGGGGTATCGGTCCGTCAAAAAAGCAACATCCACTCCGGCCATTCGAAGGCCCCTCTCCAGCGTGTCGCTGATGGCCTCCCTGGACGACAGGGCCAGGATAGTGCTCCCTGCGCCGGTCAACGCCTTGAGAAGAGGGATTCCGGCCAGAAAGTCGTCCTCCAAGCTCTTGAGCGCATACTTCCTCACCATGACTCCCGGCTGCCGGTCCAAACCGTTAAGGATCAGATAGTCGATCGGGCGTCTTAGGTGGGGAACAAACGGAAAGAGCACAGGGGGCGTGAGGGAGGGCTGGGCTATTCTAACGGAAAGGGGCCAGGGGTATGCATCCACTTCCCGAATGCCCGATTTGGAAAGCAGGCTCAGCTGGGCCTGCAGGTCCTGAGGCGTTTGGCCGTCTTCCAGGAGCCTCTCAGGTTCTCCGCCCGAGCCGTTTGCTTCGATCACCAGGGAGGGGTACTCCCGCCCGAACGGACCGAGCCACGGCTTGATTGCGGAAACCTTCCCGGCGATGGATGCCCTCACATCCGGAAGAATCCCATTTTCGTCCCGAGCAATGCATTGCCCTTCGCGAACGGAATCCCCTACGCCGACCAACGGCTCGACGCTGCCCTGCGGGTATTCCACTGGAATAACCACCCGGGGCGGTGGCGGCAACCGCTTCGGTTCCAGGGCCAGGTCTCCGGTATCCGTCTTTTGAACCCGTATTCCCTTTAATCGTTTCATGGCCACTCTTAATCGAACCTCGAGCGCTTTTAGGCTTCCAAGCGGCCTTCACGTCGACCGTTTGCATGTCTGAGCGCCTTGCCCGCCCGGGTATCAACAGGACCCGCGACGAAAAAGGGCGCTTCGGCCTGGGGTCGAGAGCCGATAGGGGCCGAACGCTTGGTAGTACCCACATGCGCTTACGGTGAAAAAACACCGGTTTAGTTGAAGGTTGGATGGACCCCGGATCGAATCACCGGATTTCTATAATGAACCTCCCCCGTTGTCAAGATCGTTTTGCCTGTTTGAACCTTGAATGCCTTGGCTGTAAGAAAAACTCACCCCGGTTCTCTAGTCTATCGCATCAAAGGGACAGTTCATGATGCAACTCATACACTTGATACACTTGCTCTTGTCGATGAAGGCCACCTGCTTCTTTTCCCACTGCACGGCACCGGTCGGGCAGCTCTTGAAACATTCCCCGCACTTTTTGCAACGGTCAGGATCGACTATGAAATGGACAAGCTCGGGGCAACGTTTTGCCGGACACCGCTTTTCATTGATGTGGGCTTCATATTCCTCCCGAAAATATCTGAGGGTGGAAAGAACGGGATTGGGACCGGTCTGGCCCAGCCCGCACAAGGCCGAGCCACGAATCATATAACTCAGCTCCTCGAGGGTATCGATGTCTTCCGGCTCACCAAGGCCCTTGGTGATCCTCTCCAGGATTTCGAGCATCCGCCTTGTGCCTTCCCTGCATGGGGGACATTTGCCACAGGACTCGTCCTGGATGAAATCCATGAAAAAACGCGCCATGTCCACCATGCACGTCCTGTCGTCCATGACGATCATGCCGCCTGACCCCATGATAGCACCCACCTTGGAAATGGACTCGAAATCCACCGGGGTGTCGATATGAGATTCAGGAATGCAGCCGCCTGAAGGCCCGCCCAATTGTACCGCCTTGAACTTGCGCTTTTTCGGGATGCCTCCGCCCACTTCGAAGATAATCTCTCTAAGCGAGGTCCCCATTGGGACCTCCACAAGGCCTATGTTCCTTACGGCTCCTGTCAGGGCGAAAACCTTGGTCCCCTTACTCGTCTCCGTACCGATTCCCGCATACCAGACGCCTCCCTTGTAGATGATCTGAGGAACGTTTGCATAGGTCTCCACGTTGTTCAGCACTGTGGGACGCTTCCACAGCCCCTGCTGGGCCGGATACGGAGGACGGGGCCTGGGCATTCCGCGCCTGCCCTCGATGGAAGCCATCAACGCAGTTTCCTCGCCGCACACAAAGGCTCCTGCGCCCCTGTATACCTCAAGCTCGAAACTGAAGCCGCTCCCCAGGATATCGTCCCCCAAAAGCCCGTACTCCCGGGCCTGCCTGATGGCTACATCGAGCCGATGCAGGGCCAGAGGATACTCGGCCCTGCAATATATGTAACCCTTATGCGCCCCCACGGCCTTGGCCGCTATGATCATACCCTCCAACACGGCATGGGGATCCGCCTCCAGGACGCTCCGATCCATGAACGCCCCGGGGTCCCCCTCATCCGCATTGCAGAGCACGAACTTGATTTCGCCCTCGCTCTTGCTTGCGAACTCCCACTTGAGCCCCGTGGGGAAACCCGCTCCACCGCGACCCCGCAACCCCGAAGCCTTCATCTCGGCGATGATCTCTTCGGGCGTCATCTCCAGGAGGGCCTTTCCCGCACCAAGATATCCGTCCCGCGCGATGTACTCATCGATCTGTTCAGGGTCTATAGCCCCGCGGTTCCTGAGAACAATCAATTCCTGGCGGGAGTAAAATGGAATATCCCCCATCACCGGGATGGTCTCCGCACCCGCCTGTTCAGTGTAGAAAAACTTCTTTACAGGGCGCCCTTTTAAAAAATGCTCCTCCACCAGGTGAGGTATGCCTTCAGGATCTAGCTTCTGGTAAAAAATCCCCTCAGGCTGGACAACAGCCAGCGGTCCCTGGGCGCAGAAGCCGTTGCACCCGGTCTCAATGATGCGGATTTCCTGCTGCAGCCCATGCTTTTCAAGTTGTTTCTTCAGCGCCTCCTTGACATCATCACTTCCTGAGGCACGGCAACCGGTTCCGCCGCACAAAAGGATTTCGGTTCTGTAGGTGCTCATCTGGGCCCCCTTGTCTTTAATACAGAGCAGTGGGATCAGGGCCGTCCGGCTTCCTTCGGCCCGGTCCTTTTAAGGGTTCATGCGTTGTTCAATTGACGCGGCCCAGGGCAAAGTCCGACTGCACTTCCCCTTGCATGATGTGCCGCTTGAACACCTGACGCATCTTATTGCGGTCCATGTGCTGGTAGATCACCGGCTCCTGGTTCATGATCTCGACGGTGACATTGGGTTCGCTGCTGCACATGCCCATGCATCCGGAGTTCACAACACGCACGTCGTCCCTGCCACTCTCGGCCATTTCCTCCAGCAGGGTGTCCATGACCTCGCGCGCTCCGGCCGCTATGCCGCATGTACCCATATGGACCGTAATCTTCACAGTGGTCTCCCCGTCCCTCAGGGCTGTGGACTTCTTGGTCTTCTCCCTTATTCTCTTGAGATCTTCGATTGTAAGTTTCGGCATGTCTTGCTTTTGCCTCCGTATCACCGCTCCGACAAAAAATCCCGGATCGTCTGAGTTATGTACCGAATCACTTCCGGGTGGTGGATCGGCAAACCTTCCAACTCATCCTTGATCGCCCGGGTATCCAGCTCGAACCGGTTTCCATTCACCGTGTGGACATATACGAAGTCCGTGCCTCCGTTTCCCGCAACCAGGGTCGCCATGGTTCCGGCCATGTCTCCCAGCGGAGGAAGGTCGATGTGGTTCAGCCGGAACGTGGCGGATATCTCGGTCCCCTCACCCACAACTGATCGGACTTGAAAGTCCCCTTCACACCTCCGGCTGGCGTCGCGAAAGAGACCGAGCCCCAGTCCCACACGGCGCGTGGTCCGGGTAGTGTAAAAAGGATCCACAATCTCCTGCAATTTTTCTTCCGGAATTCCGCGACCGTTGTCGGAAATGGTGATTTCCATCCGGTTCGCTTCACGGTCTTCTACAACGGAAATTCGAATCAGGTCGGCCCCGGCCTCCAGCCCGTTCTCGACTATATCCAGAATGTGCAGCGAGAAATCCCTCAGCTCCGCCCTCCCCCGCCGGTGTGTTTCCGGTCCTTTTCCTTACTCGGTTCTCGATTGAATTTCAACCCTGCGCCCCATTTCTCCTCGAAAGGCCAGCGCCAATTCATGCACCTCGGGAGAATCAATTTCGAACAAGGATGCCGCAGTACCTATGTCGTCGATTTCGTGGGCATCGGAGGAGGTCAAAAATCCCGGTGAGCGGCCCTCGAGCCTGGGAAAGGCTTTTTGTAAGGATTCGGGAGATTCGTTTCGAGAACATTCCAGGGCGTCCAGTTCCAGATCCCCCGGAACAAACCCTAGTTGCCCCAGAATGCTGTAGCTGGGCCTGTCCACGTGTGATGCGATACAGAGCCCCCCGAGCCTGTGGGTCTCGCGAACCACCTCGTAAAGATCCATCTGAACCGCACCGATGAGCAGGCGGTCGTTGAATCCCTCCACTTCATCGAACTCGTTAACCACCACCTGATCGCCGAAAATATCGGGACGGTTCGAGCCTTTCAGCGCGGCATACAGGACCTCCTGCATGGCCAGGGCCTGCTCCTCCGTATCGAAGATCGCAAGGGTATGCACCTCTTCACGCGAGTTGATCTCCATGCCGGGCAGCACGCAAAGTCCGCGCACCCTTCCCGCCCTCATTGCCGCCCCTACGTTCTCGGCCGAGTTGTGATCGCAAAGGGCTATCAGATCGACGCCGTTCCTGATATTCATCTCCACAATCGCCCGGGGAGTCATATCAAGCGACGCACACGGAGAGAGGCAGGAATGGATATGCAAATCGGCCAGGTATCGTCTCATTCCCCGGGCCCGCCGACTCCTGAGCCGTGGAGGAGGCCCGCCGTCTCAAAGGCGGTTCTTTCAGTCGCCAGGATGGGAATCCCTTCTTCATCCGCTTTGGCCCTGGTGTCTTCGTCCGGTCGGCGCCCGTTCACAAGGATGATGGCCGCCAATTCCGACAGTACGGCCACACCTACGATGTTCTTGTGTGCCTGGATTGTCAGCCACAGTGCGCCCGCGCCGGCATTCGCCATCACATCGCTCAAAAGATCGCCGCAGTATCCGCTACGCACTTCCCGGTCCAGACCCTGTTTTCCGGCGATCAGCTCAAGATGGAATCTTTCCACGGCATCTTTAACCTTCAAGGGCATCTCCGATTGTTTCATGTTTTCCCAAGTGCTTGCAGTTCCCCAGTCGGGCCCTCCCGGCCACCACGTCCTCGGCGAAAGTGCGACAATCAGGCGAGCCGCACATGCCGCAATGCTTTTCCGGAAGCTTTCTTAGAATGAACTCAACCTTTCTCTGCTGCTCAATTCGTTCGGAAACGGTCAGTCCGATCTGCTCGCGTCGAATGGGCAGGATCTCCCTTTCCGATACGAACCATCCTTCCTGATAGAGCTTTGTCACGTACTTCTGCTTGATCCGCCTCTCCACACCGAACATGCGAATATACTTCTGGACGAGTTGTTTTGTCTGGTACCGGTCCGCTACGGTGAACGGCCCTCCGACACACCCCTCAGTGCAGATCCGGCACTCCAGGAATTCGATGTGATCGAGGAGTCCCATTTCGACATGTTCCAGGTATCGAATAGTCTCATGTACACCCGATACCGCGATACATTTTGCATCGAGCCCTGCGATTTCCCCCCCAGAGATCCCCCATCCCAGGCCTATGCCCCCTGAATAATGGAAGACCCGGTCCTCCTCTATTTCCTGAATCGATTTTTTCAGCTCCTCGTAAATCGTACCGATCCCCACTGCACGATTGCAGCTGTCGTGGGTGGTCTCACGAATCATCAAGGCCGGGCAAGGAACCACGTGAGTCACCCCGATTTCTTCAGGGTGACATCTCTTCTTGGCGGACACACGCTGTTTGGCTTCCCTCGTCACGATCTCGCGTGGGACGGCCAGGGGAAGGATGTTCTTCAGAAGGCTGGGGAAACGATAGGCGATTATATGGACTACGGCGGGGCACACCGCGGAAATGAGAGGGAAGGTGGGATCATCCTTTTTCCTCTGGTCGTGGATGTAAAGTTCGGTTGCGAACTCGTAGATCTCGGCGGTATAGGACTGGTCAAATGGGTACTGAAAGCCCATTCTTCGAAGCCCCAGAAGAACGTCATTGGGCAGGAAGTCCTCGCCGAACTGCGAATACAGGACACTGGAGGGACACACGGCCTCTTCGGAGCAATCCCCCGGTCCCACGGCCGCCGAGGAGATTCCTCGAATAGCCCCCCTGGGGCAGACTCGGGCGCACTCCATGCAGTCAATGCATATACCCTCGATTCGAGCCACACCGTCCCTAATTCGTATGGCCTTCATAGGGCAAGCCTTCATGCAAAGGACACATCCGTTGCAGAGGTCCTCGTCAATATCCACATAGTGGACGTGGTGACAGGCCGCCTCATGCGCGCGGTCATTCATGTCTCCACCTCGAACTTCATAGTCAAGCAGGCCCCTTGTCCCTTTTCGGAATCCACGCAAAAGACTGAGGAGTTCTTCTTGATATTCGGGAGTCCCATCCCCGCCCCGAAGCCCATCTCCTGGTGTTCCGGCTTCGCCGTGGAGTATCCGGGTTTAAGGGCAAGCTCCACGTCTTCGATACCCTCGCCCCGGTCACGGCATTCAAGGGATATCTGCCCGGGGTCGATCCGCAGAGACATCTGTCCATCCCCTCCGTGCATGACCACGTTCATTTCCGCCTCATAGGCGCAGATTGAAACACGCCGGATGAGTGCGGAATCGAAGCCGATCTTTTTCAGGATGCCTTGGACTTCAATCGATACCTCGCCCGCCTTGACGAAGTCGTTGGCCTTGATATTAAAACACCTCTCCAGCAGGGACATGGGCTACCGTGATGCTCCTCTGCCCGATAACTACACCCGGAAGGAACTCTCATCAATGTTTGTTCCAGCCGGTGCGCGGGCAGGAGTAAAAAGACCCCTCTTTGAAGAAACAACTCTACTCATGCGGCACAAGGCCGTCGACTCCCCTGAGACCCGCTTGAAACAGTCTGCCGCAGGCGGTAAACATTGTGAACGGGGTCCGGAGAAGGGGTATCTCGTGTTCTACGGCCTGCTTGACAAGATCTTCGTTGGGGTCTTTTCCCCTGACAAGGATTATCGCCGCTACATTGGCTATAACCGATGCCCGGATAACCTGGGTGTTGTTCAGACCGGTAATGAGAACAGAGCCCGAGGTGGGTCCGCGCAGGACATCACTCATCAAATCGCTGGCCGTACAGAACTCAAAAGACGGATCTCCTCTTTCGTGCCCTGCGAGGATCTCGCCATTCAGCAAATCCACCAATTCAGACAGTCTAAGAGCCATGACCTATTCAGCCGCCCTTCTACTCGTACCGTTCGAGTATGCTCAGGATCCTGTCAGGAGTCACTCCTCCATGCGTGTCCTCATCCACAACGACTACCGGGGCCAGGCCGCATGCCCCCACACACCGCACAGCCTCGAGGGAAAAGCGTCTGTCTTCGGTCGTTCCGCCTATCTCCAGCTGGAACCCCGACTGGAGCCGGCTTAAGACCTCGGCGATTCCCCTGACATAGCAGGCGGTTCCCATACAGACCTTGATCGTATGCCTGCCTTTGGGGAGCATGGAAAAAAAGGAATAAAATGTGACCACACCATAAATCGTGCTGCCGGGGATGTTCAAGCGGCGTGCTATGTGTTCCTGGAGTTCGAGGGGCAGGTACCCCACCGCCTCCTGGCAGTCTTCGAGTACCGGGATCAGGCATCCCGCGACCCCCTTGAATCGATCGATGATTTCGTCCACCCTGCTCATCATGTCAGGGGTCAGGTCGGGGTTGAGTTCCTCAAGCTTCTTTGCGTGCAGCATGGTTTGAACTCCTTTTTAGAATCTTCAGCTTGGAGACGATATGCGAGATGAGTCGGACCAGTCGCTACATGAAACAGGATGCGAGAAAAGCGAAAAAATTATAGCAGAAGAGGTGATGGTTGCAAAATGAAAAACCGGAGAAGGTGGATAGTTGATGGTGAGGTATGAGAGGAGAGGCCCTAAAGATCCAGGTGTTAAGGTGTTAAGGCGTTGAGGTGTTAAGGTATTGAGGGACGAAAACCCATGATTATCATAGGGTTTCTTGTTTTCTTGAAACGAAAAGCATATTTTCTTGCAAAGTAGAAAAGCTCACAAAGGTAATAACATTCAGGTGGTTACTTTGCATCTTGGCATCTCGGCGATGAGGTAACGTTTTTTGTTTTGTCCATTTTGGCTGCGGCTCCGCCGTGTTGGGCGTTCGTGTGAGGCAAGACAGCCCAGAGGGACATGAGAACAAATCAGCCGTGAACGGGTGCGCGATGGGGGTTGACAAAGGCGACATCAGGTAATATGAAACCTTTCTCTGTGGATTTTTCTTGGCGGCAAACAAAACGGATGACATTATGGAAAAGAAAGCTTCAAAAGGAAGTATTAAAATAGATACCGAAATATGTAAAGGATGCTATTTATGCATCGAAGTGTGTCCAAATAAAAATATTCAAGTTTCTGATAAATTGAACCAAAAAGGATATTATCCGGCGCACTTTGAGCAAACCGATGAAAACCGTTGTACGGCCTGTGCACAATGCGCCGTCATTTGCCCTGACGTCGCGATCGAGGTTTACCGTGACTGAAAAACAGCTGATGAGAGGAAGCCACGTGATCGGCGAGGCCGCGGTTCGTGCGGGGTGCCGTTTCTATGCCGGATATCCCATAACCCCCCAGAATGAACTGACCGAGTATATGTCCGAGGCCATGAACCGAACCGATGGAGGAACCTTTGTCCAGGCTGAGAGCGAATTGGCGGCCGTAAACATGATAATCGGAGCTTCAATGGCTGGAGCCCGTGTAATGACAAGCTCCTCCAGCCCGGGCGTCAGCCTGAAACAGGAGGGTATAAGCTATCTGGCGGCCCAGGAGCTTCCGGCTGTAATCGTCAACACCATGAGAGGAGGACCCGGGTTGGGCAACATCGCCCCTTCCCAGGGGGACTATTTTCAGGCCACCCGCGGAGGCGGGCACGGGGACTACCGCAATATAGTCCTCGCCCCGGCCTCGGGCCAGGAGTTGGCGGACCTGACCAGGACCGCCTTTTATTATGCAGACCTCTACAGGACACCGGTCATGATTCTAGGCGACGGCATGATGGGACAGATGATGGAACCGGTCATTTTTCCCGATCCCGTGGAACTGGCAGAACTGCCTGACAAACCCTGGAAACTGGACGGGGCCCGCAATCGGCCGAGAAAGGTGATCCTCTCCCTTCTCCTCGACACTGCCGTTGAAGAGGAACTGAACTGGAAGCTCTTTCGCAAATATGAAACCATCGCCCGGGAGATTCCGTCCGCCGAGACCTTCCTGACCGAGGACGCCCGTCTCGTAGTCATCGCATACGG
>CAZEIA010000101.1:3982-12855 GCA_964512335.1 uncultured Desulfobacterales bacterium | reverse complement strand
TGAAACAAAAAGAGGGGCCATCAAAAGACCCCCCTTTTCCTAGCACAAGATGCTCCCCGAAGGAAGGGAACAGGAGATATATGTACGGCTCACATTTTTGTCAAGGTATATCTCGCCGCAGGAATGGCGTTTTCCGCAATCTGCCGCCTGAGCGCCACGGTATTGACCGGCGTGTACTTGGCAAGTTTCTTGATGCCCATGAGCTGGGTTCGAAGCTCCTCGCCCTCTGATATGGCCGCAAAAATCTGCTTGGCCCACACGTCGACCTTGGGGAGCGTGTCGTTGATGTAGATGCGCGTGGCCGCAATGTGCAGAGCGGCCTTTTCCTCGCCATCCGTGTCCGCCTTTTTCCGGGCGCGCAGGAAAGCGCTCTCCATGGCAAAGATCTCGATGATCATATCCGCGATGTAGGCGATGATCTCCTGCTCCTTTGCCAGCTTCTGCATGTACTTCTGGGCGGCGGCGCCGGCCGCCAGGAGAGCGATCTTCTTGGCGTTCTGCACCATCTTCTCTTCCGCGTCCAGCAGGCCCTCTTCCTCGCCCGTTCCCATGGAAGGCCGCATGGACAACAGATCGCCCATCACCTTCTGAACGGCTTGGAGAAGCGGGAGTTCGCCCTTCATGGCCGCCTTCATAATGGCGTCCACGATTATCATTCGATTGATCTCGTTGGTCCCCTCCCAGATGCGGTTGATGCGGGAGTCCCGGTAGGCGCCCTCTGCCGGGTATTCCTGGATGTATCCGTATCCGCCGTAGATCTGGACGCACTCGTCCACTACATAGTCGAGCATCTCGGAACCGTACACCTTGTTGATTGAACACTCGAGCGCATACGTGCGAAGAGCCTCGCCGGTCTCCTTGCCCGCTTCGGCCTTTGTGGGGTCGATGCCTTCGAGAGTGAGATCCAGGAGCCCGGCCGTCCTGTAAACCATGCTCTCTGTCACGTAGATGCGGGTGACTATCTCTGCAATCTTGGCCCGAATCAGGTTGAAATCCGCTATGGGCCTGCCGAACTGCACCCTGCCCTTGGCGTATTTGATGGTCTCGGTAAGCATAACCTTTGCAGACCCTACGGTGAAGGCGGCCAGTTTGTAGCGGCCCACGTTCAGCGTGTTCAGCGCCACCACGTGCCCGCGCCCCACTTCGCCCAGCACGTTTTCCACCGGGACCTTCACGTCCTGAAATATAACGGCGCGGGTGGAGCTGCCGTGCACGCCCATCTTCTGCTCTTCCTCGTCCACTGAGACCCCGTCCCAGGAACGTTCGACTATGAAGCTGGTAAACTTGTCACCGTCCGCCTGGGCATATGTCAGGAACAGATCGGCGAACCCGGCGTTGGTAATAAATTGTTTCTGTCCGTTGAGGATGTAGTATTTGCCGTCCTCCGACAAAGTAGCCGTGGTCTCAGCACCCAGGGCGTCCGAACCGTGGCCCGGCTCGGTGAGGGCATAGGCACCCACCCACTCGGCGCTGGCCAGCTTTGGGAGATACTTCATCTTCTGCTCCGGCGTTCCGAAGAGGACTACGGGAAGGCTGCCGATGCCCGTCTGGACCGCCAGGGTCACGGCGAATCCGCTGATGCCCTGGCTGATGTGCTCAGTGATAAGGGTCCCGCTCACCTTGTCCAGCTCGGATCCCTCATACACCTCGGGCATGTCGGCCCCCAGGAATCCCAGCTCGCCAGCTTTCCTGAGCAGCTCGCGGAGAAGCTCCGGGTTGCATTCGGCGAGTTCCTCTCTTCGCGGCACGAGCTCTCCAACACCGAACTCCACGGCGCTCTTGCCGATCATTGTCTGCTCCTTGTCGAAATCCTCGGGCGTGAACACCTCTTCCGGCGATGCGTCCACGAGCAGAAACTCCCCACCCTTGAAAAGCTTCATTTCACCCATGTCGTCCTCCTTATATTGTAGCTGTTGAGCTGTTAAGCGGTTGATCCCCCGCCTAGTAATCCTCCACCTCGAAGATGGCGGCGGCGCCCATGCCGAATCCGATGCACATCGACACAAGCCCCCACCTGGCCTTGCGCTCGTGCATCTCGTAGATGAGCTGGGTGGTCAGCTTGGAACCGGTGCAGCCCAGGGGATGTCCCAGTGCTATGGCCCCGCCGTTCACGTTTGTTATCTCCTCGTTGATGCCCAGCTCGCGTATGCAGTAGATGGCCTGGGCTGCAAAGGCCTCGTTGAGCTCGATGAGGTCCATCTGCTCGAGTTCCATGCCGGCTGTCTTGAGGACCTTGGGGATGGCCACGGCCGGCCCGACGCCCATATACTCGGGCGGGCATCCTTCGACCACATGAGTCCTGAAAGTGGCCATGGGCTTGAGTCCCAGCTCTTCGGCCTTCTCCTTGCTCATGAGGACCACGCCCGCTGCGGCATCGCTGGTCTGTGAGGAGTTGCCGGCGGTAACGCTGCCGGTGGGCTTGAATGCGGGCTTCAGCCCGCCGATGCTCTCCTTTGTGGTGCCAGCGCGGACGCCCTCGTCCGTGTCAAAAACGAACTCCTCGAACTCGAACCGGCCGTTTTGGAGCTTCTTCTGCTTCTTGACGGTAATGGGCACGATCTGCTCCTTGAACTTGCCGGCCTTGACGGCCGCCTCGGCCTTCTGCTGGCTTCGTGCCCCGAACTCGTCCTGCTCGTCGCGGGTGATGCCGTACTTCTCCGCCACGTTCTCGGCCGTGAGCCCCATCCCGGTGAAGGCCCCGGGCCGCTCATCAACCAGGGCGGGGTTCGGGTACATCATGCTCCCGCCCATGGGAATCTGGCTCATGCTCTCAACGCCCCCAGCCACGACCACGTCCGAATATCCGCACATGATCTTCTCGGCGCCGATGGCGATTGACTGAAGCCCGGAAGAGCAGAAGCGGTTCACGGTCATGCCCGGGACGCGGTCCGGCCAACCCATGGACATGACCAGGACGCGGCCCAGGTTAAGGCCCTGGGTGGCCTCGGGAAAGGTGCATCCTATGATCACATCGTCTATCAGGTTGGGGTCAAGGTCTCCCGCTCTCTTGACCAGATCGCCCAGCACGGTGCATCCCATGTGCTCCGGCCGGGTGTCCTTGAGTATTCCGCGAGGGGCCTTTCCGACCGCCGTTCGGCAGGCGGCGACGATCACGGCTTCTCTCATGGCGTTTCCTCCTTGCAGTTACTGCATTCAGTTATCAGGGGCCGGGTGCCGCCCCTGTTATTTACTCACCCGTCATCTAATTCCTTAACGGCTTTCCGGTCTGCAGCATGTGCTGTATCCGCATCTGGGTCTTGGGATCCCCGCAGAGGCTCAGGAAGGCCTCCCTCTCGAGATCCAGCAGATACTGCTCGTTCACCACGGTGTCCGCCAGGACCTCGCCCCCGCAGAGGACATAACCCACCTTGGTGGAAACGGTCACGTCGTGATCGGTGATAAAGCCCGACTCGTGCATCGTCCACAGGCCCAGCTTGATCATGGCAAAGGTGTTCGTGCCCGCCACTCTGATCTCATCGCGGTACATGGGGGGCTCGTACCCTTCCATGTTCATGGCGATCACGGTCTTTTTGGCATCCTCTATCTGGAAGTCCCGGTTCACTGTCATCTTGTCCGTGGGCCGCAGATACCCGATCTTGACGGCCTCAGGCCCGGAAGTGGCCACCCTGGCCATGGCAATGGTCTCAAAGGCCCTGGCAATGTAAGGCATGAGTTCGATCTGCTTGGGATACAGCCCGCCGCGGGGCACCTCGAACAGGTGTTCCGTGTTGCGCAGGTAAAGCTCCTTGGTGCCTCCGCCCGCCGGGATCAGTCCCACGCCCACCTCCACGAGGCCCATATATGTCTCGGCGGCGAAACGCACGCGGTCCGAGGCAAGGCAGATCTCACAGCCCCCACCCAGGGCCATGCCGGCCGGGGCCGCCACCACCGGCTTGTCAAGGTACTTGAGCTTCATGAAGGCGTCTTGAAAGGTCTTGATCATCCAGTCCAGATCGTCCCACTCCTCCTCCTGTGCCGTGAAAAGGACCATGGGAAGGTTGGCTCCGGCGGAGAAGTTGGTCCCGTGGTTGGCTATGACAAGCCCGTCGAAGTCCTTGGCCACGATATCGGCCGACTTGTAGACCATGGAGATGATGTCGTCGCCCATGGCGTTCATCTTGGTGTGGAACTCCAGGCACGCAACCCCGTCGCCCAGGTCCAACAGGGTGGCTCCCTTGTTGCCTGCCACGGTCATGCCCCGGTCCTTGAGGGCCGGGAGCAGGATAAAGCCCGGTTTAACCGGTACCTCTTCGTAGGTCTTGCCGGCCGGATCGTAATACAGGGATTTACCCGCATCCATTTTGTAGAAGGATTCGTTACCCTGATCCAGCATTTCCCGGACCCAGCCCGGTATCTCGTAACCGGCCTTCTCCATCTTCTCGACGGACGCGGCAACGCCCAGGGCGTCCCATGCCTCGAAAGGACCCAACTTCCAGGCAAAGCCCCACTTCATGGCATTGTCCACGTTCACGATATCGTCGGCGATCTCAGGGACGCGGTTCGCTGAATAAATGAGCGTCTCGGCCGTCTGGCGGAAGGTAAACTCGCCCGCCTTGTCGTCCGCATAGAAAAGCGCCTTGATCTTGGCGGACGTGCCGGACATGGCCTGGGCCGCCTCCAGGGAAGCGAACTTGACTTTCTCCTGGGGGGTGAACTCCAGAGTCTCGGTATCGAGGGACAGGATGATCTTCTTGCCCTTCTCGTCCTTTCCCTTCTTGTAGAAGCCCTGTTTGGTCTTCTCGCCCAGGAGCTTCTTTTCGAGCATCTTTTTCAGCAGCTCAGGGGGCTGGAAAGTGTCCCGCTTCTCATCGTCCGGCGCGCCCTCATAGACGTTTTCCGCCACATGAAGAAGCGTGTCCAGGCCCACCAGATCGGCGGTCCTGAACGAAGCGCTCTTGGGGTGACCGATAACCGGCCCGGTCAGCTTGTCCACGGCCTCTATGGAAAGGCCCAGGTCCAGCATGGATCGGATCACATGAAGCATGCTGAATACGCCGATCCTGTTCGCTATGAAGTTTGGGGTGTCCTTTGCCCAGACCACGCCCTTGCCCACCACTTTTTCACAGGTATCGGCCAGGATATCGAGCACCTCCGGGAGCGTGTCCTCACAGCCCACGATCTCCAGGAGCTTCATGTACCTGGGGGGATTGAAAAAATGAGTGATGGCGAAGTGCTTGCGGAAGCCCTCGGACCTCCCCTGGCTCATTGCCTTGGCCGATATTCCGGATGTGTTGGAGGTGACAATGGTACCGGGAGTCAACACGCCTTCGATCTGTTCAAAGACCTTCTGCTTGATGTCGAGCCGCTCGACCACCACCTCGACAATCCAGTCCACATCACGAAGGCGCTCCAGATCGTCCTCGAGGTTCCCGATCTCCACCCGCTTTGCGTACTCCGGGATGTAAAAGGACGCAGGCCGGCTCTTGAGCGCGGTCTCCAGGCCCTGACGGGCAAGTTTGTTTCGAAACTCCTTGCTCTCTTCCGTGAGCCCCTTCTTGCGGTCCTCGTCGGTCAGTTCAGGAGGGACGATGTCCAGGAGCAGGGTCTCGATACCCACGTTCGCCAGCTGGGCGGCGATGGTCGCTCCCATGACGCCGGCTCCGATGACCCCGGCCCGTTTGATCTTGTTGCTCATAAGGAGACCTCCTTCTCGTTGATCAATGATCCTTGCCTTGCTCCCCGGTTCATTCAAAAAGCCGCCTTGCATGCCGGTCAAAATGAATGAGCATTCATTCACCGAAATCTACCATACTGAAATTTGCCAAGTCAACTGTTTTTCCCTGAAAAAAATCCGCCATTCCAGGTGATGCCCTCAACACCTATCTTTTTTTTCTTTCAGCTCAACAGCTCAACAGCTAACCAGCTAACCCACCCCCCCATCAACATTAACCACCTCCCCCGTAATGTACCCCGCCCATGATGAACAAAGAAACAGCACGGCCCCCACCACGTCTTCGGTCTCGGCTATGCGTCCCATGGGGATTGTGGCGGTGAGGTCCGCGAGCAGGGCCTCGTTTCCCCAGAACGGCTTGCTGAACCCGGTGCGGATCATGCCCGGGGCCACGGCGTTCACACTGATCCGGTCCGCGGCAAGCTCCTTTGCCAGCACACGCGTCAACATCTCCAGCCCGGCCTTGGCCACACAGTAGACCCCCATGCCCGGGGACGCCTTGTGCGCCGCAATGGACGAGATGTTCACGATCCGCCCCCCGCCCTGCCCTTTCATGAGGGGCACCGCCCTGCGTGAGGCCAGAAAGGCGCTCTTGAGATTGCCCTCCAGAATCTTGTCCCAAAGGCCCTCGTCCAGATCGGCCACCGTAGGGGTGGGTAGATTCATGCCCACATTGTTGACAAGGATGTCCAGCCGGTCGAAGTGCTCTCGAATATCATCGAATAGTGCATCCACCTGCTCGGACTTCCCCATGTGGGCCGGCCGCGCAAAAGCCTTCAGACCCTTGGCCTCCAGTTCACGAACCGCCGCATCCAGGTTTTCCTGCTTTCGGCCGCAGATTGCGATCTGCGCGCCCTTTTCCGCCAGAGCCTCAGCGATGGACAGGCCCAGACCTCGGCTGCCTCCGGTTACGAGGGCTGTTTTGCCTGCAAAATCGATCACCCCTGTTTCCATAATGCCTCCTTTGATAATGAAATAATCGCTTCCGCCTTTCCAGTGGCATGAAGAGATAATGTCTAGGTATGTTCAGGTCGCTAATGTATCATGAAACCCCCATCGCTCCAAATCAGGTAATCCGAGGCCTGCCGCTCATTCACCTGTAACCCCTTTTTTTCCGTATGCTTTGTGTGATTCGCACTCTGCATTTATTCTTTAAAAATCTTCGTGCTCTTCCCGGCCCTCCCGGTGAAACGAACCATATCCGGATGAACCGGGATTCCGCTTGCACGAACAGGCCGGAATTGTTTATGCTTTTTTCTCAGGCATTCCGGCATGGTTTTCCTTTCCCGGTTTGTTTCGAAGGCCCCTTGAATCCATGCCTGAAAAAGCATGCCTTTTTCAGGCGCTGAATGCCCTTTTTTTCGGAGGCCGTTACAATGAGATTCGTGATCATAGGCGGAGACGCAGCAGGCATGAGCGCGGCAAGCCGCGCCCGGCGAAACCAAAAGGACCTGGAGATCGTGGTCCTCGAGCAGACCATGGACGTGTCCTACAGCGCCTGCGGCATGCCCTATAACCTGGCCGACCCGGACCGGCACATGGATGAACTGGTGGTCCGTGAGGCCGCGGTCTTTCGGGAAAAGCAGGGAATCGACCTGCGGCTGGGCCACAGGGTGGAGGCCGTTGACCGTGAGGCGCGGGCGGTGCGCGGCCGGACTTCCGACGGACAACCCTTTGAGGTGGGCTATGACAAGCTCCTGATAGCCACGGGCGCCTCGTCCGTCATCCCGGACATCGAAGGGACAAGCCTTCCCGGCGTAATGGCCCTCAAGTCCCTTGAAGACGGCCGCCGGATCAAGCAATACGTTTCCGAACACAAAGTCCGGAGCGCGGTCATCGTCGGCATGGGCTACATCGGCATGGAAATGGCCGAGGCCTTTTTCGAACTGGGCGTCCGGGTGGACATGGTCAAACCCCGGCCCCAGGTCCTGCCCTGGATGCCCGAGGCCCTTTCAGAAAAGATCCTGGAGGAGCTGGAGAGGCATCTCGTGCGCATCAACACGGGTGAAGAGGTGCGCGCCGTTGAAAAAGGGAAATCAGGCCTTGAAGTGGTCTGCTCCAACAGGCGTTTTGCTGCCGATCTCGTCCTTTTCGCCATAGGTGTCCGTCCCAACAGCGAGCTGGCGGAAAAGGCCGGCCTGGACCTGGGGCCCGGCAACTCCGTAGCCGTGGACCGGGCCCTTCGAACCTCGGACCCGGACATCTACTCCGCGGGCGACTGCGCCGACGCCTTTCACGTGGTAACCGGAGAACGTACATGGATCCCCCTGGCGCTTCGTGCCAACAGGGGCGGCAGGGCCGTGGCAGACCACGTCACCGGCCGTGAAGTCTCCCTGGACGGCGTGGCAGGCACCGCTGTGTTCAAGGTTTTCGACCTCCAGGTGGCCCGGACCGGCCTTTCAGTAAAAGAAGCGCAAAAGGCGGGTTTTGATCCGGCGGAAGCGGTCATCTTCGCCCGAAGCCGCGCCCACGCCCACCCAGGGGCCTCCCGGATCGGGGTCCAGATGGTCGGGGACCGGACGTCCGGCCGGCTCCTGGGGGTCCAGATGGTCGGAAAGGAAGGGGTCGCCCATCGCATTGACGCCCCGGCCGTTGCCTTGCACGCCGGCATGACCGTGGAGCAGTTTCACGAGTGCGACCTCGCTTACGCCCCGCCCTTCGGCGGCACCTGGGACCCCATGCATATTGCGGCTCAGCAGATTATGAAGAAGTAGGTTAGCTGTTAAGCTGTTAAGGGAAAACATAAAACCATGGAGCTTCCGTTTTTCACGAGCCACGAATCACGGACCACGAGCCACGGCCTTTTTCCACGAGCCACGGCCCTTCAGGCCCTTTTCACGAACCACGAATCACGGACCACGAGCCACGTTCTTTCAATTTTCCCGTGGCGGGATAAGCGGACTTTACATGGAGCAGATCTTAAAAGATCTCATTCGCCTGACCGGAGAGGTGTCGCGGGGCAGCTATGACAACGCCCGGGAGATCTTCGAGCTGACCAAGGAAGGGGTCTATCCCGGGCGCGCATAGGGGCCCTGGCCCGCGACGGGGAGATCCTTATCGGCGACGAAACGGCCCGCAGGATCGGAAACGGTTGTGCCGTTGAATCCACGGGCCTTCACAAGCTGAAAAACGTGAAGACGGCGGTAGAGGTCTTCCGGGTCCTCTCACCCGCATAAAGGCTTTACGGCGTGAAGGGCCGTGG
>CAZEIA010000101.1:0-3882 GCA_964512335.1 uncultured Desulfobacterales bacterium | reverse complement strand
CGTGGTTCGTGGCTCGTGGCTCGTGGCTCGCAAAAAACGGAAGCCCCATGTTTTTAGGTTTTTCCTTAACAGCTCAACAGCTCAACAGCTCAACAGCTAATTTGGAGACCCCGTGAATCAACAACACCCCAAAAACAAGACCATCACCCTGACCGTGCCGGCGGACACAAATTTCCTTCCACTGGTCACGGGCTTTGTCGAGAAAGCCGGAATGGGTCTCGGGCTCGGCCAGGGCGAAGCACTGGGCCTGACCCTGGCTGCTGAGGAGCTCTTCAGCTACCTCTGCGCCCTGACGTCTCCGGACAGGGAGGTCGGAATAGTTTGTACCAGCGGCGGCTACTATGTGCGCACCCGTTTCGACTTCCCGGTGGAGGACTTCAACATGAAGGCCTTCAACCTGACGGCCACGGTCTCCTTTGAGGACGAGGCGAGCCTCATGGAGATGGGGCTCCTTATCGCAGCCCGGTCAGTGGACCGCTTCAAGGTGACCGAGGAGCACGGAGGCGTCCAGTTCACACTGACCAAGGAAAAGGTCTACCCGGCCGCAGACGGGGACGGGGTCCCGGAGATCCCGCCCCTTGAATCCTTCTCCGCCAGGCCGCCTGGACCGGAGGAGCTCAAGCTTTTCGTCCGCCTGGTATCCCATCACTATCCGGCCCATTTCATGCCTCGCGCATTCCGCTATCCCGGCAAGGTCGCGGACATGGTGGACGGCGGGGAGTATCGTTCCGTCCTGGCCGCAGGACCGGGCGGGGAGATAGGAGGCGGCATCCTTTGGCACTGGATCGGCGGAAAGACCGTGGAGTGCTTCGGCCCTTATCTCTTCAACCAGCCCCTAAACAGCGCCATGGCCGTGGATCTGCTGGAGGCCTGCCTGAGCGCCATCGCCCGCACTCACGTAGTGGGTCTCATCAGCCGGCTTCCAACCGAGCACCTTCCCAAAGCCTATTTCGAACCCCTGGGCGTCGTGACAGTGCCTCAGGGCAAGGGCGAGCCGGACCTCCACATGGAGGCCTGCTTCCGCCAGATGCAGGAGGACCCCGGAGCCACGGCATGGTGCCATCCGGATCTCGAGGCCTTCCTTGGAAGCGAGTACCGGAGGCTTGTGCTGCCCAGGGACCTCCGGCCGGTCACAGACCTGGGCGAGAACAAGCCTCCCCACTCGGTCCTGTCGGCCGACTTCGATCGCGCAAGGGGTGTGGCGACCCTCCGCGCCCTTCGCACGGGCCGTGACGCCGCTGAAAACCTCCTCAACCACGTGCGCCTGTTTAAGAAGGAACCTGGGACCGGGCTCTTCTTCGAGATGGACACAGCCCTGTCCTGGCAGGCGGACTTCACGCCCTTCCTTCTGGCGAACGGCTTTGTACCTCGAATGGTGCTCCCGTATGCGGGAACAGGCGACCTGGTCCTCTTTCAACTGGTGGAGGAAGCATGACCCTGTCTTCCCTGGACAGGCTCGTACCCGAGCACATAAAGAGGTTCGAGGCCTACATCCCGAGCAAGCCCGATGACGAACTCAGGAAGCTGTACGGCTGCCCGTACCTCTTCCGCCTGAACAACAATGAAAACCCCCTTGGCCCGCCCCCGGCCGCACGCGCGATCATCGACCGCTTTCCGGCCCCACGGGCCTCCGTCTATCCCAGCGGCGACGCCTTCCATCTCCGCCGCACCCTGGCCGAGGCCTTTGACATGCACCCCGACCAGTTCCTCGTGGGCAACGGGGCCAACGAGGTGATCGGATTTGTGATCAAGGCCTTCTGCCGCGAGGGGGACAACATCGTAACCGCGGACAAGACCTTTGCCGTGTACGAGTGGGTGGCCGAATTCTCGGGCTTCGAGGCCAGGCTGGTTCCCCTTTCCCGGTTCGGGTTCGACGGCGAGGCCATGCTGCGGCGTGCGGACGAGCGCACCAAGGTCCTCTTCGTGTGCAACCCTAACAATCCCACCGGCACGTACTGGAACGAGGCGGAGCTGCGGCGCTTCCTGGACCGTGTGGCCGGACGGCGGATCGTGGTGGTGGACGAGGCCTATGCTGAGTTCGTGGAGCGGGAAGACTACCCCGACGGTCTCAGCCTCATCCGCGAGTACCCCAACCTGGTGGTCTTCCGGACTTTCTCCAAGATGTACGCCCTGGCCGGCCTGCGCATAGGCTACCTTGCCGGCGATCCGGAGGTGGTGGACGTCATCCGTAAGACCTGCGTGGTTTACTCGGTCAACACCCTGGCCCAGGATGCGGCCCTGGCGGCACTGGGAGACAAGGAACACATGGACCGCACCCGCGACCTGGTCCGTACGGCCAAGGCCTTTCTCCTGCGCGAGCTGGGCAACCTGGGTCTCTGGACCCTCTCCGGCGAAGGCAATTTCATGATGGTCCGGCTGCACATGAGTGACAGCCTTGCCTATCGCAAGCTCATGACACAAGGCGTCATGGTTCGCACCATGACCGGCTTCCGCTTTCCCAACTTCATCCGGGTGAGCATCGGACCCATGGAGGCCATGGAGGCCTTTGTGGAAAGCCTGGCGGGCATCCTGCCCCGGGGTGTTTCATGACAAGCCCCGATCCCGACAGGATTCTCAGCAAGGAGTTCTTGCTCCTGAACCTGATCGTGTTCCTCGAGTTCAGCCCTGAGGCGATCCGCAAAAACCTCATTTTTCTTGAATCTCTGACCCTTTATCTGTATGTAATCTCTATCCGCGATTCAGAACTCGATGACGGAGGCCGCCGCCATGCTGCAAGGAAGACTTGCTTTAGTCCTCTTCACGTCGTTTGTTTGCCTGCTGCTAACAATCGCCGCTGCTACAGCCTCTGGACAGCAGGCAAAGCGTATCACCCCCATGCCGGGCATGGATTTTGTGTATATCCAGCCCGGCGATTTTGTCATGGGAAGCCCGGAGGACGAGGAAGGCCGGGAAGAGACCGAGACACAGCACCGGGTGACACTGTATCGCGGATTCTTCATGCAAGTCACAGAGGTTACAGTGGATCAATGGCGCGCCTTCGTTGAGGACTCCGGCTACAAAAGCACGGCCACGGAGACCGGATGCATGGTTCTGAAGGACGGGGAGTGGGATGTCCGCAAGGGCTACCACTGGGAAAAGCCGGGCTTCTCCCAGCAGGGCGATCACCCCGTGACGTGTGTTTCATGGAAGGACGCCGACGCATTTGCCAGGTGGCTGAGTCAAAAGGCCGAAGGCACCTTCCGGCTTCCCACAGAGGCCGAATGGGAATATGCCTGCCGGGCGGGCTCCGCCGCGCGGTTCTACTGGGGAGACAAGGCCGAATGCAACAGGGCCAACTTCGGAAACAGCTGGACCAATGAATGCCGTCGAAAAGAACCGCTCCGCACGGTAAAGGTGGGATCATACCAACCCAACCAATGGGGCCTCTACGACATGCACGGCAACGCCTGGGAATGGACCCATGACTGGTTCGCCGATTACCCGGAAGGTCCGGTCACTGATCCCACAGGCCCTGAATGGGGAGAGAGAAGGGCGGTCAGGGGAGGAAGCTGGTGGAGCTATTCCCGGTTCTGCCGGTCGGCTGCGCGGGTTCGGAACAGTCCGGATCAGGCCTTCCATACCCTGGGTTTTCGCCTTGTCAGGACGCCTTAGCCTGTGTTAACAGGTTTCCGCTGGTAATGTTAACGCTCATTTTTTTCTATGCGCTCTCTGCGCCTCTTCGGGAGACAAAAGTTTTTATGGAATTGACCAACAGGAAAGAAGGAAACGCCCTTGTCGTTTCGGTGAAGGGACGCATGGACGCCGTGACTTCACCGGTCTTCGAGAAATCGGTGGAAGATCTGATGAACGACGGTGAAACCGTCTTGGTGATCGACCTGGCGGATCTCGACTACATCAGCAGCGCGGGTCTTAGAAGCATCC
>CAZEIA010000100.1:0-12928 GCA_964512335.1 uncultured Desulfobacterales bacterium | reverse complement strand
TCATGGTGGCCCGGGGGGACTTGGGAGTGGAGATCCCTCCCGAGCAGGTCCCCGGACTCCAGAAGACATTGATCCGGCAAGCCAACCGTGCGGGCAAACCGGTCATCACGGCAACGCAGATGCTTCGCTCCATGGTGGACGCGCCGCGGCCCACGCGGGCCGAGGCCGCGGACGTGGCCAATGCGGTCCTGGATGGGACGGACGCAGTGATGCTTTCGGAAGAAACCGCGGTAGGGCGCTATCCCATTCAGTCCGTGCAGTTCATGAACCGTATCGCGGCTTCAGCGGAAGAGGCTTTTCCCTACGACCGGCACCTGGAGTTTGTGCCGGAACCGGATGTCTACGAGTCAGTAGCCCATGCGGCCTGCGTGCTGGCCGGTCACCTGGGAGCGTCAGCCGTTGTGGCCCCAACTAGTTCGGGAAAGACCGCCGCTCAGGTATCCCGGTTTCGGCCCAGGCAAAGAATCATCGCAGTGTCTCCCAATATTTCGTCGGTCAGAAGGGCCATGCTTTATTGGGGCTGCGAACCGATTTACAGTCAGGCGCCGGCCGGTAACGAGGACATAGTCGATTTCGCCGTTCGCACCGCCCTGGAAAACGGCCGAATCGCCCAAGGAGACCTGCTGGTTGTGACGGCCGGATATCCTTTCTGGGTACCCGGCTCAACAAACATGATACGCGTTCTATCAGCTTGAGGTCGTTCAGATAACGGATATTTCCTGTGGCGGGCGGGGTCTGTTTTTGATAATTTGCTGAGAGCTCCGCACAACGACGCCGGCCTTCATGTTTCACCATTAGAAAAGGAAGGAGTTACCTTTAACATGGAAGAAAGCGCTAAACTTGTAATCGACGGGATTACATACGAGCTGCCTGTGGTTCGCGGCACCGAGGGTGAACGGGCCATCGATATTTCAAGGCTTCGACAGGAAACGGGCTTTATAACCCTTGACACGGGATATCCCAACACCGGTGCCTGCAAGAGCAGCATCACGTACATGGACGGAGAGAAGGGTGTTCTCCGGTATCGGGGATACCCTGTGGAACAGCTCGCCGAACGCTCGACATTCGTAGAGACGGCGTATCTGCTCATTAATGGAGAACTGCCGACCCGGGAGGAACTTACCCGGTTTTCGGTACTTCTGAACGACCACAGCCTGGTTCACAGGGACATGCTCCTCTTCTTCGACAACTTTCCGAGGCGCGCCCACCCCATGGGAATACTCTCCTCCATGGTGAACGCGCTTCGCGCGTTCTATCCCGAACTTCCCGCGCGCTCCGAGGAGGAGGAGATCAACGTCACATTCACACGCCTCATCTCCAAGATCCGGACCATGGCCGCCATCTCCTACAAACTCAGCAGGGGACATGAGGTCATTTACCCCAGGCCGGACCTCACCTATGCAGCCAACTTCCTGAACATGATGTTCGACTCCCCGGTCCGTCCCTACGAGCTGGATGAGGACATCGCAAGGGCCCTGAATGTCTTCTGGATTCTGCACGCCGACCACGAACAGAACTGCTCAACCGCGGCGGTGCGCCTCGTGGGAAGTGCCCGGGTGAATCTTTACGCGGCCATATCGGCCGGTATCTGTGCCCTCTGGGGCCCACTCCATGGCGGGGCCAACCAGGCCGTGGTGGAAATGCTCAGCGCCATTCAGGAGAACGGGGGGGACCCGGGGCCCTTTATTGCACGGGCCAAGGATCGAGACGACCCGTTCCGTCTCATGGGTTTCGGGCACCGTGTATACAAGACCTATGACCCCAGGGCTAAAATCATGAAACAGATGGCCGATCGGGTCATCAAGAAACAGAAGGTCCATGATCCCCTGCTGGACATCGCCAGAAAACTGGAAGAGGTCGCCCTCGAGGATCCTTACTTCATTGATCACAATCTGTACCCGAACGTGGACTTTTACAGCGGCATTGTCATGCGTGCAATGGGCATCCCAACGAATATGTTCACGGTCATGTTCGCCATCGGGCGGCTTCCGGGCTGGATCAGCCAGTGGAAGGAGAGCATGGACGATCCGGAATGGAAACTCCAGCGGCCAAGGCAGGTCTACACGGGCCCGCGGGAAAGGGACTACGTCTTCATGGCCGAGAGGAAGTAAAGCCGCCCGACCCCCACCATTCCGATAACCTGTTCTGCAAACGGCGGTTCACCTTGAAAGGGGCATAGCCGTCCTTAAAGCAGCCTGAGGGGCTTCCCCCGGAGGATGTGAGGCTTTGGACAAAGAGGACGAGCTCAAGAGGCTCAAGAAGGAATACCTGGACCTGGACCGGGTATACCAGGAAGAGAAGGCGTTGTTGATCCGGATCGTTCACGTCCTTGGGTCCGCTGCCTCGACGGATCCGGAGCTTTCAGAAACCGTGAATTCCATGAAGAGGCTGCTCGTGCCGGGCGAAGCACTCAAACAGGACCGGCTTCAGGCGTCTCTCGACCGTCTCAGGGGCCGGCTCATTTCCATGGAAGAGGGGCCCGGGACTGCCAACGGCTCCTCTGAGGCTGAGGCCCTCTCAGAGAGCCTGTTTGCCGCCTGCCGAATACTCCGCAGGGTCATAATCACCCTTATAGAGGACTTCTACCCTCTTTCCCAGGAATTGAAAGCCCGGGCCGGGGAAATTAATCTGGAGTGCGCCGAGGCGGCGTCGGGTTTGAACCTGGATGGCCTGTCTGAAAAATTTCTCTCGTTCCTGGACGGGCTCAAGGCAAACATCGCGGGGGACTTTCGAGAGATCAGTGACACTCTGTTCACCTTGCTCGATCAGGTCAAGGAGCTGGAGGCCGCCTTCGCCGGGGAGTTCGGTGTCGAGGGTGGGCGCATCAAGGAGATCGAGTACTTTGAGCTGAAGGTGAGCAGCGAGGTGGGATCCATTGTGGAATCGTTTGACATTCACACCACCGTCAGTGAGATCAGGCAGGTCGTCATGCGGAAAATCGAGAACATAAAAGAACTCGTCACCCAGCGCAAGCAGGAGGAACTGAGCCGCACTGAGTCTTTCCAAAAGAGCGTTCAGAACCTGAAGTCCCGAATTGTTCAAGTGGAACGTGACGCCCTCGAGATGTCGAGGCGAGCGGAGGAATTCGAGGCGGCGGCCATGAAAGATGAGTTGACCGGCCTTCTCAACCGCAAGGCGTTCGACGGGCGCATGAGCAAGGCCCTGGATACGTTCAACGAGGGGGGAAGCCCTTTCGCGCTAATTCTGTTTGATATCGACCGGTTCAAAGAAATCAACGACACTTTCGGTCACGTGGCCGGCGACAAGGTCCTCCAGAAGGTGGGAGAGTGCCTGAAAGACACCTTTAGAAAGCACGATTTCATCGCCCGTTACGGGGGGGACGAGTTCGTCGTTCTCATAGAAGAGCTCAGCCGGGACTTGGCAAGAGAGAAGATCATGGCCTTTATGAAGAACCTTCAGCGGCTAAGGTTCACCTCCCACGCTCGTGGGGACATCACAGTCGCCGTAAGCCCCGGAATCGCCATGGTGAGGTCGGGAGACACCTCTGAAACCCTTCTTGAACGCGCGGATAAGGCCATGTATGATGTCAAGAACAAAAGGAGATAGGGATGCCCTGGAGGATCTATACCTCCGCTTCAACCGCCGATGCTTTGTCCGGCCCGACCCTCTCCAGTTCCTTTATGACTACCCCGAGATCCGCGACCGTGAACTGGCGGCCCTGGTGGCTTCATCCCTGGCGTATGGACGGGTGGCTCAGATCCTCAAGAGCGTGTCCGCTGTGCTGGACGTAATGGGTCCGTCACCCCATGCCTTTCTCATGGATGTCACCAGGGAGACCTTGATTAAAGCCCTCTCGGGTTTTCGTCATCGGTTCAGCACCGGTGAAGACGTTGCGAACCTTCTCTGGTCGGCCCGAAGTATAGTTCGGAGTTGTGGTTCCCTTGAGACCTGTTTCTCTTCCGGGATGTCGCACGGACAGGACTCCGTGCTGCCCGCGCTCACCGCGTTTGTCCGCTCCCTTCGCGCCGCCGAAAAACGGGATGATTTCCTCCTTGCAAGGCCCGAGAAGGGGAGCGCCTGCAAGAGGTGGCACCTGTTTTTGCGATGGATGGTCCGGCATGACGATGTGGATCCGGGAGGGTGGAAGGACGTGCCGGCCTCCATGCTTATTGTCCCTCTGGACACCCACATGCACCGGATCGGCCTTCGCCTGGGGGGTACCCGCCGTAAGCAGGCCGATGCAAAAGCGGCCATGGAAGTGACGGAGATGTTCCGCGGGATCGCTCCCGACGATCCGGTTCGGTACGACTTCTGCCTGACCCGCCTGGGGATCCGGACGGACGTAGACCCGGAAGAGTTTTTCACCGCATGCCGAAGATCCGAAAGGAGGAGGCCATGAAGATATTGATGACCGGAGGGACCGGGTTCGTAGGGTCTAAATTGACGGGAGCCCTATCCGTGGCAGGCCACACTGTCACCGTCCTGACCCGTTCCATTCGTCCCGAACGGGTCCTTCCCCCGGGCGCCGCTTTCCTCGAGGCCGATCCAGTGGAGCCCGGGCCATGGCAGGAGCAGGTCCCCAGGCACGACGTGCTGATCAATCTTGCCGGGGCCTCCATTTTTACCCGGTGGACCAAAAAGGCAAAGAAAAACATAAGGGAGAGTCGGCTCAGGACCACCCGGAACCTGGTGGATGCCCTGGACCGGTTCGGGCACGGCCGTCAGGTTCGGCTTCTCAGTACATCGGCCGTGGGGTATTACGGTTTTACCGGAGACGAAGTCCTCAATGAGGAAGGTCCGCCGGGTGACGATTTTCTTGCCTCCCTCACACAAGATTGGGAACAGGAGGCTTCCCGGGCCCGGCCGGCGGGAGCGGAAGTGGCGATTCTACGGTTCGGGGTGGTTCTTGGCGGGAGAGAGGGGGCCCTTGCCAAGATGATCCCGCTCTTTAAAAGGTACCTGGGGGGACCGCTTGGCAGCGGGAAACAGTGGTTTTCCTGGATACACATTAAGGACCTGGTTGCGGTCTACTTGTTCCTGTTGGATCTGGCGGATATCGACGGCACCTTTAACTGCACCGCACCCGGACCCGTACGCAACCGCGAGTTGACCCGGGCGTTGGCCGGTGCCCTGGATAGGCCCGCATTCATGCCTCCTGCACCGGGCTTTATGATACGCATGGTACTGGGGGAGTTTGGAAACGTGCTCCTAAAGGGGCAGCGGGTCTTTCCAGAGAGGTTGACTACTGCGGGGTTCAAGTTCTGTTATCCCACCATCGACAAGGCCCTGTCCGACCTCGTGGCCTGACTGATCAGTTCGCCGGGTCACTCCCTGCTTCCGATGACAAGGTGCTCGTCACCAAAGGGGCCCAGGCTCACGTATTTTTTTCCTTGTATCTCCATGCTGTACCCTGACGTGAGGGGAAAAAGCCCTGATGCGTTCCAGATGACACTGACCCCCTTATCCCTCTGCACGAAGGCGCTGCGGCATAGTTGAGCCAGGATCTCCCGGACCTCGGACTCGGACCGCATCACATTTGCTGCGACCGTCCTACGTTCCGGCTCCTTCGCCGAGACGGGCTTTTCCTCTGCGGATTCCCCTTCGGCGGCTCCGGCGAGGAGCGCATCCACGTCGTCCTGAGACAGGATCTGATCATTTGTTACCATGGCTCCCCGATATATGGACCAGAGATTTCTTGTTTCTTGAAACCGGAACAAGCCTGCTGTTTGGCGAGAAAGAGCTCTCGGATATGCCGCGCTGATGCCAATTAAAGCGTACGGAAGGAAGGCACACAGCAGGGCGGACTTCTTTCCCGGGCCCAACGCCCTCCTCCACCTCTTCTATCGGCATTGAGGGGTGTTTCCTTGAAAGTTTTTTTCGCCTGAGGATGGCAGGCTGTGTTGGGGCCTTTCAGGCGGGCAGGCGTTAGTTTAGAATAAAGCCTAGAAAAACATCTTCCACATGGCAGTTTTCACATTCACCATACTCTTCCGTCGGGTCCTCCAGGTAGACGATTTTTCCTGTGTACTCGTCAAGGATTTCAAATTCCCCGTCGTCCGCAACCCGCAGGAGACGCTCCGAGCATGACGGGCAGGCCGGCCCGTGTTCCGCGTCCCTGTCGAAAAAACCCGAGACCCAGTTCAACCGGATCGCATGCTCGATTGATTCCACTTCAGTTCCGCAAATAGCGCATCTTACCATATTTGGATAACCCTCCGCATCGTGTCTGTTCGACGAATACTTAAAAATCAGACACAAGGCAAGAGGAATATCAAGGTCGAGTACATTCGAAGGCTAAGGAGTCGCCGCACCCACGCCGGCCGAGGAGAGCGCGGCCTGTCCGAGGCGCCTGAGGATCTCGGAAACGGCTTCGGAGACGGTGGCGGGCCGGTGTCTGCCGATGTCGCGAATTTCCATGGACGGTAAGGGAATAATAATACCCCGTCCGCGGCTGGAGACCGCTGAAAGAGACACCCTTCCTCCTTCCACCAGGAGGCGGTCAATCACGACGTTTTTAGCCTTTTCATCTCCGGATCGACCCAGAGAGATGCCTTCCCGCCTCAAACGTCCCTTAAGGCCGTCTAAGAAGACCGACAGGTTGCTCCGGCCGAACCCGACGGCCTCATAAGTCAGTTCAACCCCGCTGATCTCCACGCGGCGAACGTGCACGAGATCTTTAAAGAGGGTGGACGGTACAAGGGCAAGGGAAACATGCTCGATGTAGACCATCCTGGGGGCCTTGAACCCTGCCGGGTTTTTCAGTTCGATTCCCCTGAGCGAGAGAGTTCCTTTTAACAGCGATATCCGGCAGGTCTCGACGCGGGCCTCCACGTTCAGGGCCCGGTGACCGAACTCGTTTATGGCACGGGTAATAACGGTGTCGGCAAATATCACCCCTGCTGCTCCCACTGCAAGGCCGATGGCGATAACAATACCCACCCAGAAGACCAACCTCTTCATCTCCTCTTTCCTTCCCCCACAGTTGCTGCGCTCTTTAGGGCGCAATTATTACTACACGACAACCAGTTTGGGAACAAAGGTTGCGGGGTTTTATGGAGGCAGCCTGGATTTGTCAACGAGGGCGCCGCCGCAAGTGCCGCCGGTGAGAGAAGGCCCTCAGGATGCCTCTTCCTCGTCTTTGAGGAAATACGAGTGGTACTCTTCTTCGGACAGGTATTTTTTGAGGAGATCGCCAAGAAAGGTGAAAACGGCCGCAAGGTCTTCGTGGCTCATGCGGGGTCTTAATACCTCCATGAGCTTGTCATCGGAAAACATCTGGAGGTAGCAGGTCACGGTATACTCGTCGGTCTCCCGGTCCAGTCCGAAGCCTACAAGACCTTCGTATTCTTCGACAAAACGGTGGGTATGTCGGGCCATATCGGCACCTCTTATGAAAATTCGAGCTTTTTCAGAAATACGATTAAGAAGGCTTTCCCGGCGATCTTGGCGTCCTTGAGCGAGAAAATCACGTCTTCTTTCTTTTTCCGCCGCCCGCCCGGACCAGGATCAACTCAGACACAATGCTTACGGCGATCTCCTCGGGCGTTTCCGCGCCGATGTCCAGGCCGATGGGGGCGTGTACCCGGTCGAGCTGACTCCGGTCAAAACCTTCCTCCAAAAGGCGATCGTAGATTATGCGGATTTTTCGGCTGCTTCCGATCATCCCGATGTATTGCGCCTCGGTTCGAAGAGCCTGTGCGAGCACTGTCTTGTCATGTATGTGCCCTCGCGTGACGATTACAAGATAGGACGCTGAATTCACGGGGACCTGATCGAGGATATTTTCGAACGATGCCTGCCGGACCTCCGCGGCATCGGGGAAACGGACCGGGTCGGCGAAGTCGGGCCGGTCGTCGATCACTACCACCTGGAATCCCACATGGGCGCCCAAAGGAACGATCTCGCCGGCCACGTGCCCTCCCCCGAAAATGTAGAGCACAGGGCTTGCAACAACGGGTTCGATGAGCACCTCCATGGGGCCGTGCGTCTCTGCATGAACAACGGCCACCCCCACCTGTTTTTCCTCCTGGCGGGATCGAAAGGCGCTCACCAGCGAGGGAGGCATCTCCTCCGCCCCCAGTATGGACCCGAACACTTCCCCGTCAGGTCCCAGGAAGGCCTTAGGAACCACATCCCCTGTCCACCGGTCCGGGTCCACTGACGTTACCACCATGCCGGCGCCTCCCCGCTGCACCAGTTTAAGGGTTCTTTCAAAGATTCGAACGTGATAGGGGTTTTGCGGGGACACCGGTTCCAGAAAAACCTCACCCTCCCCGCCGCAGAGCATGTCTGTGTCTGCAACGTCGGTACCGGTCAGCCTGAATTCAAACCGGACTGGCCGGCCGCTTTGCATCACCCGCATGGCTTCCTCGATCACGCTGGCCTCGAACAGGCCCCCGCCAATGGTCCCATGAAACGTTCCGTCATCCAGTATTACAAAACGGGTGCCTGCTTCCCTGGGTGTGGATCCGGTCCTTTTGATCAGGGTGGCGAGCACTGCTGAGCGGTTTTGGTTGATTGCTTCGATGATAATCGGGTAAAGGGTATCCATAATATCAGGTCCTCGTCAGGGTGAGATATGTGCCTTGCTCAAGGGAGCCCAGGACCACCTCAGACAGGCCTGGGAATCCGGTTTTAAGGATCTCCCTGGCAAGGTCGTGTGCCGGTCGAGGGTCGGCGGCAAGGTCAAGCTTGTTCAAGAAGGCTGTCAGCTTTGCTCCCTGCGGGCTTCCCTTGTAAAGGCCGTCGGGCCTGGAAAAAAGCAGGGATACGGCCTGCACTGACAGGCTCGCGCCCGGTTCGGTTCCGGTGATTTTCTCAAAGCGTTCCATGCGAAAGACCAGGTCGCTTCCCATGGGTTGGCCGAGGGCCTCCAGGCCGGCCATGGCCACCACCCGGGTGGCTGATTCCGGCACTACGGGTTCGCCGTAATCTGGGGCCTTGAGAGGCCTTCCTGCGGCCCCGTCGCCCTCCACTATAAGGAAGTCCGTCTTTCCCGAAAGAAAGAGTTCATCAGCCAGCTGCGGGGCGATACCGTCCACTTTGCCCGTAGGCAGCAGCCGTCGGCCCAGAAAAACTACATGACCGGAATCGAGACCGCGGCTCAGGCGGTCCCGCCAACCTTTATCCTCGATCAGTATAAGCAGGCCGGCGTCAACGGCCTGGTCGTGCCAGACCTTGGTGGTAGTCGCGGCCACGACCCGAAAGCCTTCCCCTTTGAGTTCGCGGGTCAAGGTCAGCAGGAGGGTGGTCTTTCCCCCGGCGCCCACGATTACCAGGTGTTCCCTGTTTTCAAGGCCCAGAGCTGCCCCGGGTGTCGAAGAGGCCGATTCCACTTTACTGTTTCCTGAGCACCCTGTTGTCCCCAACGCGCACCGTGAGCTGGTTCAGGTCGAAGTGCTCAATCAGGGGAATAGCGTATTTTCGGGACACCCCGGACATCTCCTTGAATTGGGGCGTGGTGATCTCCCCGTTTTCCTTCAGAAATGCCACCAGGCGCTCCTGAAGGTCATCTACGGCCCGCCGGTGAAAGTAGAGGTCCTCTTTTACTTTTACCAGCACGCCTTCCTTGGTCATGAGTTGAAGGACGTCCCGGGCGGTGTTCTCCGGAAACCGGTCCTTTAGTTCCTTGAAATAGGGAGGCTGGAGCCCGCCTTTCCTGTATGCGGCCTCTATTTCCTCGCGTACCTTCTCCTGGTCCTGTCCCAGTGTCACCTTGTGCTCGCTCAGGTGAAGGACCTCGTGGTCCCGGGCCACGAGACCTTCCTGTTCCAGTTGCCCGATCATGTAGTTGAAGAGCTTGGGGTTACGGGCTCCCGCAGTCCTTGAGCGCAGCTCTTCTTTGGAGAGGCCCGCCTTCAGGGGATTGTTCCTGTGGTAGGCCTCGAGGATTTCGAGGATTTCCAGGCGGGCCTGATCATAAAAATCGCGGTGTATATAGACCTTGCGCTCCCGTTCGTACTGGAGAATCCTTCTGCGGCTTAAAAGCTGCTGAAGGATATCCTTCAAGGCGGACTCGCGGGAGTTCGTGAGAAACGGCAGGGTTGCATGTTCAACTCCTTGCAGCCGTCCCAGGTAAACGAACTGCTCTGTGATCCTGGCGAGGTCGCCGCTGTTGAAAACCTCCAGCTCCTCGATGACCCGCTTGGAATGGCGTTTTTTCTTGAGCGGGAGGGCGTTGAGTATCTTTCCCCCGCCGATGGCCCGGACCGGGGAGTAGCTTCGAAGGACGAAACGGTCCCGCACGAGGACGGCAAGGGGCCGATTCAGCCTGATCTGGGCAAAACACGACTCGCCCGGTTTCAGCTCGTCACGGTCGAGGAGGATGACCGTGGCGATCACCTCGGCTGTGCCCGTATGGAACCGGGCCTTGGAGCGGTTTTTCATCTTACGCGGTGCGGCGGGGAGGAGTTCCAGGAGCACGTCCATCATGTAAGTGTTTCGCAAAGCGTCCCGTGCCGCAACCACATCGCCGCGCTGGATCTGTGCCTTTTCAAGGCCCTGGAGGTTGATGGCGGTGCGCTGACCGCGTCGAGCCTCTTCCACCTCTTTGTTGTGGACCTGGAGACCGCGTACCCGGGAGTTGGCTTCCTGGGGATAGACGGTCACTTCCTCGCCAATCCGTAGCGACCCGGAAACGGTCGTCCCCGTGATCACGGTGCCGAAACCTCTCATAACGAACACACGGTCAACGGGAAGTCGAAAGAAACTCCCTGGGTCCCGCTCCGGAATTTCCTGCACCAGTGCGTCAAGGACCCTGATCAGCTCGTCTATGCCTTGACCCGTAACAGAGGACACGGGCACCATGGGTGCGTCCTCCAGGAATGTTCCTTCCAGGAACTCGGCTGCGTCTTCCTGGACCATATCGAGCCACTCCTCGTCAACCATGTCGGTCTTAGTGAGGACCACCAGGCCGTGCTGCACCTCGAGAAGCTGGCAGATCTCCATGTGTTCACGGGTCTGTGGCATCACACCTTCGTCGGCTGCAATGATCAGGGCCACCAGGTCGATGCCGGATGCGCCGGCAACCATATTCTTGACGAACTTTTCGTGTCCCGGGACGTCCACGATGCCGAGGACCTGACCGCTGGGCAGGTCCATGTGAGCAAAGCCCAGCTCAATGGTAATGCCCCGTTCCTTTTCCTCCTTCAGGCGATCCGTATCAATGCCTGTCATGGCACGAATCAGGGATGTCTTCCCATGGTCGATATGCCCTGCTGTGCCCAGAATGACTTGTTTCATGGAATTTCACCCGGTGCGCTGGATACGTCACTCATTTCATAAAGGGATTGACCGGGCCTGTCAAGGCAAGGCGGCTCTTCGCGAAGAGCGGATTTTGAGGCAACGGCCCCGCCTTTTCCGAAGGCACCCCGGGCGTTCGTCCTGAAGGAATGTGCCATGGTCTTGATCAATGATAGGTCGGCCCCTCGGAATCCTCATCGCGGTCCTTGCGACCCTCGATGACGGTAAATCTGTTCCGTTTTTTCCGAGCCCGTCGGAGCACGTAGCGCTCGTAGAGGAGGCTGGGGCGGGGCAGGTTTCCGGGACCTCTTAACAAGATGTATCCGAGAAGTATCCCTCCGAGATGGAACGCGCCGTGAGGATTGACCTTGGCGAGGAAGGTCAGAAAGGTGACGATCATGGTCCCGTAGCTCAGGTACTTGGCCTTGATTGGAAGGACGAACATGAGCAGTATGGTGGCTTCGGGATTCATGAGGCCGAAGACCACTATCAGGGAGAGGAGGCTGGGTATCATGCCCATAAAGGGCGCGTTGAAACCGGCCAGGGCGTTGACAGTGAGCCCCACCAGCACCGCCCCCGCGGCCGAGGCATAGAACAGGAAAAGAAAGCCTCTTGATCCGAGGGTTCTTTCCACCGGGGCCGAGAAGAAATAGAACACCAGGCAGGAGATCAGGAAGCCCAAAGGCGAGCCGGGATCGTGGAGAAAGGGATGGGTCAAGAGCTGCCATATTCGGAATTCCGGATGTCCAAACGGAAAGAGGACAAGGGATCTCACTATGGGAATGTGGAACCAGTGCTCGAACAGGAGTTCCAGGACATAGATGACCCCGTATATGAGCAGCATGATCCTGCCGACCCGCGTCAGGCCGGAGCCGAATTGGAAGGAGGTGTGTGATTGATCGGGTCGCATGTTATCTATTCAAAGCTTTCCGGAAACATTGTTTAGGGCATCGGGTTTCTCTTCAATTCGCTCGGCCCGTGAAACCCGAGGAGATACGGGGAATCGTATCTCCTCTCTTGATTTATAGGGGGTTTGAAGCCGCGAAGCAAGAATTTCATCGAAAACAGATTTCCTCTTGACGGAGTATCCCGTAATCGGTAAAAATATCTTTTTTACATATGTATTCCCCGGTAGCTCAGTTGGTAGAGCAGGTGGCTGTTAACCACCCTGTCGGCGGTTCGAGTCCGTCCCGGGGAGCCAGAGCATAATCTTGATATATTTCAAGCAGTTATATAACGAATTGAGAAAGGGTGCGATCTCCTCGGAGGGCACCTTTTCTTTTTGGTATTTCAACATCCTGAATTTATAGACTTTCTATACTTTTCATCAACTCATTGGCGATATTCGGACTTTCAATACGCATGATGCTTTCCTGGGCACTTCCATAGCTCAATAGATTGATACTTCCGTACCACACGACCCTTTGATCCGTGACGGCAAATTTTTGGTGGATATTGGTTTTGAAAACGACACCGACTCCGTTGTCTGTCAACAGGTCCAATGTCCTTTGCATAGCGATGTGATCCTTCTCGGGGAAATCCTTTTTCGGACGAGTCACGGCAGTAACATGGACATGTCTACCAATTGCAGCGTTCAGATGCTGCATCATTTGTTGCGTGCGTCTTTTCCTGACAAACGGGCTTACGATGACAATCTCCTTTGTAGCAGCAACAATATCCTGATTGAAAACAGGCAAAAAATTATCCTTATCGAAGATGATATCCG
>CAZEIA010000099.1:0-12997 GCA_964512335.1 uncultured Desulfobacterales bacterium | reverse complement strand
ACCGGATCAAGCGGGTCACTGTCCGCCAGGCCTGATTCCTCAAATCTCTTTTTCGTTTAGCCGCACCTGTCCGGCAGGATTCCAGGCGGTATGCGCCTGGTTATAACGTCGTTGATTTCACAGATCGCGTCCATGAGACACGTGTAATTCATGGCGAGACCAACAAATTCCGCCAGCAGGACCAGAGAGTTCAGGTCTTCCTCGGCCGGCTCCCATACCTTTCCGTGGTAAAGCCGCAACGTGCCGAGCACAGTGCCGGAAAAGGTTATGGGGATGGATACGATCGCGGCGATTCCTTCTTTCCGGACTTCGTCGGGGTATCGAATGCGCTCGCTCGCAGACGTGTCCGAGATGATCACCGGAGTGCCGGTCATGCACTCCGCAATGCTCTTCTCCGCAATGATGGGCCCTTTCCCCACATACCCCATGGTCGGCCCGAAGCTGGCGATCCTTTCCAGTTCCCGCGTCTCCGGTTCCAGGAGGTAAATGGCGCAGGCCTTTATCTCCATGGAGGCCACCAGCAGCTGGGCCAAGTGGTTTCTCATGACATCCAGTTGCTCGGACTGAGAGATCGCCTTGGTGACGGATTTGAACACCTCTATGTTGATTCTTACACTTCTAGTCATTATCGGCGCCTCCTGAGAAAGAGGGCCGGCGCTGCAAACGCCGGGGCCGGCGGCCCCTTCACCCTGTTTGGCAATGCAGACCGTGACTCCCTCAACGGCCCCCAGAATGCGTTCGCGAACGCTCCGGGAGAGAATGCGGGTGACCCTTCCTGTCCCGCGTCCGCTGAGGACGATCACGGTGTAACCTCCTCTATTCACCGCGTCGAGGATCTCGTCGGGAATGGATTTTTCCCTCTGCTTGAACACGTAGTCTACTTGCTTGTTTTCAAAATTGTTTTTGAGCATCAGCTCTCTCGATGACTTGAGCCCGGACTCCCTTTCATCAAGCTCTTACTGAAGCGCGGCCAGGCCGCTTCGCAGTTTGCCCGGCTCCGGACTCGAGTCCATGTCGAATTCCGGCAGTGGAGGATAGGTGTTGAAGAGGGTGACACTCACATCTCCCCGGCCTGCAAAGGTCTCGATGACGAAGTTCAGGGCCTTTCTGTCATGGGGAGTGCGGATTTATTCTTCTCTTGACACGGTATATTTCAATATATTAAAAGAAATTTTTCAGGAGGGCGCCAATGGAACAACAATCAACCAAGGAAGCCCCAGCTTTGGGGGAAATCCTCCGACGGGCTCGGAAATCGAAACGCGTCTCCCTGGAGCAACTGGCGGCCGGGACTGATCTCAGCGTGAGCTTTCTTAGCCAGCTCGAGTGCGGCAAAGCCAACGTGTCCGTCGAAAACCTGAAGAAGATCACAAGGTTTCTTGATATTCCCATCGCGCCGCTTTTTGGTGAGGACGGTAGCCTGTCCCTGGGCACGATCACAAGAAAAGGCGGGGGGCTGCCCTTCACTCTGGAGGGTTCTTCAGCATACTGCGAGGCCCTCATCAAGAAAAGCAGCGCCGATCTTCAGGCCACCTTTTACGTCAACCCGCCGGGCGAGGGCCGCAAGGTTCCTTTTGGTCACGTTGGGGAAGAACTGCTGTACGTGATCCGCGGGCAAGTGCTGTTCAGGCTGAACGACGAGGAGCATAACCTGAACGAGGGCGACCTTATCCATTTTCGCAGCGAGGCCCTTCATAGCTGGATAAACCCGGGTAAACAGGAGAGCGTGGTGCTCGTGGTGAACACCCCCCCGAGCTGGTAGAGAGGAGAACAGAGGTGATGCAGGGAACGGCGTTTTCATTGGTGACTTACCAATTGGACAGTCGAATCCATGTCGGCCTGGCGAAGGGCGGGCGGGTTTGGGAGATCAACAGGGCGCTGGCCTCCCGCGCTTTATCCTCAGGCGAGGAGGCTCCGGTGCACACCATGCTGGATCTACTTAATCGCTGGGACGCTTTAGCGCCTCTCCTTCGGGAGACTGCAGGCCTTTTTAATAAGGTTTCGGTAGAGGAGTCCGTGGACCTTGATTATGTCGAGCTTCTGGCTCCGGTTCCCAATCCCGGCAAGATGATGAACGTGGGGCTCAACTTCTACGACCACGCTGAAGAGATGGGCATGGAGATCCCTGATGACTTTCAGCCAAACTTTTTCTGGAAGGGAGACCGGAACTGTATCATCGGGTCCGGACGAAACATCCGGCTCTCTTCTGACTATGTGGACTGGGAGGCCGAGCTGGCCGTGGTGATCGGAAGGCCGGCCAAGGACGTGGAGCCTGAGGAGGCCATGGACTGTGTGGCAGGGTTCACCTGCCACAATGACGTAACGGACCGGCGGTTGATGATGCAGGAAGGCGGGCGGCTGGATTTCCTGGCTGGAAAATCCCGGGACACCTTCGGCCCTTTGGGCCCGGCCCTGGTGCCGGCGGACCAGGTCCCCGATATAAAGAGCCTTCGTATTCGATGCCTGGTCAATGGGCAGGTGATGCAGGACACCGGGGTTGACCGCATGATCTGGGGGCCGGCCCGATGCATATCGTCCCTGTCAAAGGTGCTCACGCTTCGGCCGGGCGACGTGATCGGCCTGGGGACAGGGGCAGGTGTGGGCTGGACCCACGGGATGTCCCTGGGGCCCGGAGAGCTTCCCAAGGCTGTTGAACGTATGCACCAGGGCGGCGGCTTATTTCTGAAGCCGGGGGACACCGTGACTGTTGAGATTCCGGGCGTGGGCCGCCTGGAAAATGGAGTGGAGAAATGATGGCTGAGAAGAGCAAAGCCCTGGACCGCGTGATTCCAATGGTGCAGGAATCGGAGAGTTCCCCGATCAGGCGAATGATGAAGATGATGGAAGACCGATCGGACCTTCTGAACCTGAGCGCCGGAGAGGCCGCATTCGACGCCCCCGAAGAGCTGATTGAAGCGGCGGTGTCGGCCATGCGTCAAGGGCGCAACCGATACACGTCCACGAACGGGACCCCGGGAATTCGAAACGCCGTGGCCTCATTTCTGAATGCAGAGATGGGCGTGAGTGTGGACCCTGAGGAGAACCTGCTAATGACCGTAGGAGGTATGGAGGCCATTTTCCTGGCATTTCGCCTCCTCGTGGGACCCGGCGACGAGGTCCTGCTTCCGGACCCGGGCTGGGGTATCCTGCGGCCTATTACAGATCGTCTGGGCGGAGTCCTGCGGTTCTATCCGCTTATGAAGGGCGACACCTGGACCATCGATCCCCAGGCTATTCTGGACAAAATCAACGACACCACCAAGCTGCTGGTGATTAATACGCCTTCCAACCCCACAGGCGCCGTTCTTTCACGCGAGGGGTACGCCGCCGTGCTGAAGAAGGCAAGGGAGTATGGCGTGTTCGTACTCTCCGACGAAGTGTATCACAACTACGTCTATGAGGGCGAGCATGTGAGCGCACTCCAGTTTGACCATCTGGATCACGTGATCATGATCAACAGTTTCTCCAAGACCTTTGCCGTGACCGGCTGGCGGCTGGGTTACGCCGTGGCGCATCCTTGGGTGATCAGGCAGATGAGCGTGTTCAAGGAGACCATCTCCCTGTGTTCGTTTTCCATCGGGCAGTGGGCCCTGTCTGACTATCTCGCCGGAAGCCGTCCTTACCTGGATCGTGTCCGCGAGCTCTGCCGGGGCAACATGGAAACCATGGTTACGCGGTTGAATGCTATCCCCGGGGTACGCTGTTCCCAACCCTCCGGGGGCTTCTACGCATTTGCCGATTTTTCCAGGGCAGAGCCCTCTGATGAAACACTGTTCAGAAGGCTCCTGGAAGGCGGCGTGGCAGTGGTGCCGGGCGGGTTCTTCGGATCCCAGGGTGCGGGCCATGCTCGGATCATGTTCGCGACCGACCGGAATCTGATCGAACGGGCCATGGAACGTATGGAGGCCGTCCTGGCCTCGTAGGCACCGGCTTTTCAGGTCGGACGCAGATGGAGAGGATATGACAGGGAACCCGTCAAAGCGCAGGTTGATGCTGGGCAACGAGGCCATCGCCCGAGGGGCCCTTGAAGGAGGTATTTCCTATGCCACTGGATATCCAGGGAACCCATCCTCTGAGATCCTGGAGACCCTGTTCAAGTGGGGCGAAACCAACGGTGTGGCCGTAGAATGGTCGGTGAATGAGATTGTGGCCCTCGAGGCTGCCGCGGCATTCGCTTTCTCCGGGAGGAGAGCCGTGGTGACCATGAAGCAGAACGGGCTGAACGTGGCCGCCGACTTTTTGACAACGGTCTCCCTGGACGAACTGACCGGCGGCTTGCTGTTGGTGGTCTGCGACGACCCCGGCCCTTTGACAAGCAGCAATGAGCAGGACTCAAGGCACTTCGCCAAGATCGCCCAGATCCCCCTGCTCGAGCCCGGCACCTTCCAGGAGGCCAAGGATATGGCCTCATACGGGCTCGATCTCTCCCAGCGATTCGGGGTGCCGTGCATGCTCCGGGCGGTCTCGCGTCTGTCCCACGGGCGGGGAGCGGTGTCCTTAGGGCCGGTCCGATCCCAGGGTCCTTCGCCCCGCTTCGATACCACCCGTCCCAAGGTGGGCCTTCCGGCCTTTGTAACCCCTAACCATGCCAGGCTTCTCAGGCTCAGAGATGAGGTGCGGACTGAGTTCGAGTCTTCACCGTGGAACGAATATACGGGCCCGGAGGACACCCCCACCGTGGTCGTAGCCTCCGGCCTGAGCGCCGCTTACGGCCGGGAGGCGATTGAGGAGCTTGATCTTTCTGATAGGGTGGGACTCCTGAAGCTGGGCACCACCTGGCCTCTCCCCAGGGAGATAATCCTCGAGCGGCTCACCGCGGCCGATACGGTTTGCTTTCTCGAGGAAGTGGACCCGTTTGTGGAGGACGGGGTCAAGGTGATCTGCGCCGAGAACGCTGATCGTTTGGGCCGGGTTCGCTTTCTGGGAAAAAACGACGGGTATGTGGCCGGACCCAACGGCCCCGGCGTGGGCGAGATGAACACCGACACGGCCATTTCGGCCCTGGCCCGGCTTTTCAATCTGGAGGCGAGTCTGCCTGACGCCCTTTCCAATGACTTTGTGGAGCGGGCCCGGGATCTGCTCGTTCCCCGGGAGCTCTCCTTCTGCCAGGGTTGCCCCCACCGTGCCTCGTTCTATGCCATCAAGACCGCTCTGGAGCTTGACGGCCGGAACGGTTTTGTTGTGGGGGATATAGGGTGCTACGGCATGGGGGCCGGCAACACCGGCTTTCAGCAGATCAAGACCCTCCACTGCATGGGTTCGGGCATGGGAAATGCCTGTGGGTTCAGCCGTTTGAAAGAGTTCGGCTTCGAGCAGCCCGTGGTGGCGGTGGCCGGAGACTCCACTTTCTTTCATGCGGGTCTCCCCGCCCTGGCCGATGCCGTACACCACCAGTCCGATGCGGTATTTGTCATTCTGGACAATGCCGTGACCGCCATGACCGGCTTTCAGGTCAACCCGGCCACACCGGCGGCGGTCTCCAACGGTAAACGGGAGCTGCGGATCGAAGATGCAGTGCGGGGGCTGGGCGCCCATGCTGTTGTTCTTGACCCGGTTGCAGACGTAAACGCTGCCGTTGAGGCGTTGCTCGGGGCCGTCAAGGCGGGGGGTGTTCATGTACTGGTGTTCAGACACGGGTGCGCCACGTTTTACCAGAAGCGAACCGACCGGAGCGCGTCCCCCCGGGTTTTCGTGGACACTGCAAGATGTCTTGGAGATCAGTGCGGATGCAACCGTTTCTGCAGCCGTATTCTGAGCTGCCCTGCCATCCTGTTCGACCCGAAGACAGGCGTGGCCAGTATCGATGAGCAGGTGTGTACGGGTTGCGGCCTGTGTGTTCAGGTTTGTCCCAGGGAGGCGATTCTTATCGAGCGTCCGGAGGGTGATGACTCATGAAGGGATCGATGAATGTGGTGATCACGGGCGTGGGTGGGCAGGGCAATGTCCTGGCCGCGCGGCTGTTGGCCACAGTGGCCCTGGAGCAGGGGCTGGAGGTCACTGTCGGGGACGTGTACGGGTTGACCCAGCGCGGCGGGTCCGTGGCCAGTCACGTCCGGTGGTCCGAAGACTGTTTGCTGCCGCCGCTCGTGCCTCAAGGGGCCCTGGACATCCTGTTGGCGTTCGAGCCTCTGGAGGCCCTTCGCGTCCAGCACCGGTTCGGCCACACACAGACAGCCGCCCTGGTGGATGAATCTGCAATCCTGCCCATCGGGGCCCAGACCGGGCGTTTTTCCTATCCGGATGAAAAGGCGTTGTGGTCACTACTCACTGAGGCCACCGGGACCTGCCAAAGGGTCCCGGGCTCCCATGCTGCCAGGGCCCTGGGAAATATACAGGTCCTGAACACGGTCATGCTGGGTGCCCTTTGCGGGTCCGGCCTGACGGGTTTCGAGGCGGCGGCATTCGAGGAGGTAATGCAAAACGAATTGCCGGCACGGTTTATTGAGTTGAACCTCAAGGCCTTTGACAAGGGGCTGGCGCTGGGCCGTCCCGGCGCCAGCGTGCCGTCCGAATGAGTGGGGGAATGGCCGCCCAAAGGGCGGATGAATGTTGAAAAACTGCGGCTGATGCCGCCCCGAATTGACACAGAAAAGGAGATCAAGACATGAAGAGAATGTTCAAGACCGCTGCAATGGTATTGGTTATGGTGGGATTCCTCGCCACGGGTGCGTGGGCTGCGGACAAGCCCCGAGTGCTGAGTGCCGTGGGCCTTATTCCCGTAGACAACATCAACATGAAACACATGTGGCACTACAAAGAGTGGGTGGAGGCCGCGTCAAACGGCCGGCTCATTATCGACATCAAGGGCGGCGGGGAAGTGATCCCGACCGAGGAACAGATTTTCGCGTTGAGCAAGGGGCGGATCGACATGATTTTCTCCATGGGGGATGACATCTCCCAGATGACACCTCTGGGTTCTGCAATGGTCCTGACAGACATGCCTCCCTGGGAAGAGCGTGAAAAGGGGATATGGGATTTTTACCGCGAGATCATCGCCAGGGACTGCAACGCCTACTGGCTCGGCCCGCTTTACTCGGCACAATTCTTCACCCTCACAACCAATGTGAAGGCCAAGGGCCCGGAAGACCTGAAAGGCAAGAAGATCCGCGCTGGAAGCTCCTTCTTCGACTCGGTCAAGGCCGTGGGAGCGGTTCCGGTTAGCGTCCCCATGATGGAGATCTACACCGCCATGGAGCGAAACACCATCGACGGGTTCGTTATGGTTCCAGTGGGTTACACCCAGTTCGGCTGGCATGAGGTAAGCAAATACTGGGTAGGCCCCAGGCTCCTGGAAGGTTCCACCCCGTCATGCCCTCTGATCAATATGGATGTGTGGAACTCTCTCTCCGATCAGGAGAAAAAGTGGCTGACCCAGCCCATCATAGACCACCTGGAAGAGATGTACGGCTTTCACTTCTGGCTTTACCGTGGGCAGGAATACGGGACTGGAGCCATGCTCGATGCAGGCGTCGAGCGGATCGAGTGGTCCGAGGAAGACAATCAGTGGTTCCAGAAGGCCTGGCAGGATGCTTTGTGGGGATATGTGAAAAAGAACATGGACCCCAAGGACTTCGAGCGGTTCTCCGAGTTGGTGGGCCGCAAGTAAGACAGATTGCTCATTTCCGGCCTGTGATTCAACCGGGCCGGAAATGAGTGGTAAATCTGTATAACCCTTGCAGTTTCGCCTCAGGCGGACCAGCGAGGTGAGACCTGCGAAACAGTGTGCCGGTTTTCAGTGGCATGCGAGGAGGCCTGTTTTGGTTTGGCTGAAGTGGGTCGGCAAGGCCTACGATACACTTCTGGGCGCGCTAATGGCCCTCGCCTGCATCCTGCTGGCGGGCGCCATGCTGCTTGTCTGCCTGGACGTCTTCTTGCGCTATTTGTTCAACATGCCCATCCTGTGGGCCATGGACGTCTGCGAGTTCATTCTGGTGGGAATCGTAAGCCTGGGTATGGCCTGGCTTCTCAAAGACGATTCGCATGTGCGCATGGATTTTCTCGTCGAACGCCTGGCGCCGCGAAAGCGTGCGTTCATGTCGGCCCTGAACGCCGTGATCGGGGCTTTAACCCTGGCCGTGATCCTCAGGTACGGGTTGACGGAAATCGCCGAGCTCTGGCAAAGAAAATATGCAATGGAGACCGGAGTCCTTCGCATTCACAAGGTAAGCCTGCTGATTCCCCTGGCCTTCGGCCTGTTCCTTCTCCTGATCCAGTTCGTTCGGCAGGCGGTCGAGCACACCCGGCGTTTCCGGGCACTGGGGCGGAAAGAGTGAGAGCCGAGCGGCCCGGTTTGTATTAACGAAAGGAGTTGATTCAGTGGAGTGGCCCATTGTCCTGGCCCTCATTTTTCTGGGGCTGATCGTGCTCATGCTGACGGGCCTTCCCGTGGCCATTTCTTTCATGGCCGTCAACGTGGTGGGGGTCCTGGTTTTCTGGGGCGGCGAGGCCGGGCTTGGCCAGCTGATCCTGAGCATGAAGAACTCGGTCAAGAGCTTTGTGCTCCTCCCCTTTCCATTGTTTATTCTCCTGGGGGAGGTCCTGTTCAGGTCAGGTATGGCCGGACGGGCCATCGATGTGGTGGATACCTGGTTGGGAGGCGTGCCCGGAAGGCTCGGTCTCCTGGGCGTAGGGGCCGGAGTGGTTTCATCCACCCTGAGCGGCTCCGGTGTTGCCAGCACGGCTATGCTCTCCGCAACCCTTGTCCCGGACATGGAGGCCCGCGGTTACAAGAAAGCCATGAGTCTGGGCCCCATTCTGGGCAGTGGCGGCATCGCCATGATCATTCCGCCGAGCGCGGACATCGTTCTGTTGGCGAGCCTGGCATCCCTGTCCGTGGGTAAGCTCCTCATGGCCGGAGTCATACCGGGAATCCTCCTGGGGATTCTCTATGCGATTTACATAGTAGTTCGCTGTGCGATTCAGCCTTCCATTGCTCCGCCTTACCAGGTACCTCACATCCCGGTGGGGGCAAAGATCCTGATGACCCTCAAGAACGTGATACCAATTGCCGTGATCATCTTTCTCGTGATCGGGGTAATACTGGTGGGCATCGCCACCCCATCCGAGGCTGCAGCTCTGGGCGCCCTGGGTGCTTTTGTGCTCGCTGCCTGTTATCGTTCTCTCACCTGGGAAGTGGTCCGGGTCTCGATCCTGAATGCCACAAGAATCACAGTCATGCTGCTCATGATTCTCCTCGGAGCCATGGCTTTCAGCCAGATCCTGGCCTTCACGGGGTGCGTCAAAGGGCTGATCGAGTTCACCACGGGTTTGCCCCTGCCGCCTGTCGCGATTCTTGTAGGGATGCTCGTTACAGTCCTATTCCTGGGCTGCTTCATGGACGAGATCGCCCTCATGATGATGATTCTTCCGATCTACATGCCGATCGTCAATGCGCTGGGCTTCGATCCCATCTGGTTCGCCATCCTGCTTCTGGTGATTTTCGAGATGGCCCTGACCACGCCGCCGTTCGGCATGATCCTCTTCGTTATGAAGGGGTCGGCACCCCCGGACACCAGCATGACGGATATCTACAAGGCGGCCGTGCCTTTTCTGATCTGCGACGCAGTGGCCATAGTACTGATCATCCTGTTTCCCGGGATCTCGACCTGGCTGCCGGGCGTGATGACCCAATAGTACTGTGAGTACTGTGCACGTGCAGGTGATAGTGATGCGATGGTGTTGCCTGTGCCGGTCCAGGAGGGAGGCGCGGGCAGCGTTAGGGGATCGAGTGTGGGGCTTGGCTCAGAACCATTCCGGGTGCACCAGCAGTTCATTGACACCGCCTGTGTGGAGAAAGACCACGTTCCGGTTTCCCTCGAACCGGCCCCTGGAGGCTAGATCCAGGAGGCCGGCCATTACCTTGCCGGTGTAAATGGGGTCGAGCAGCACGCCCTCCAGCCGCGCGAGGGACCGAACGGCTTCCACGCTTTCCGGACTGGGAAGCCCGTATCCCGGTCCTACGTAGCCGTAGTAGATTTCAGGGGAGTCATGAAATTTTAAGCCGCCGATTTCCAGGAGCTCTCCAGCCCGGGCGACCATGTCTTCAAGAGGCGGCAGGCCGGCGTTGCGGCAGGCCTCGGCCGGGCTGGTGGCGATTCCCACGAGGCGAATTGATGCGCCAAGGAGGCTCTTGGCCAGGAGCAGGCCGCTGAAGGTTCCCATGGAGCCTACCGGCGCGACCAGGATGTCCGGGTAAAATCCCTGCTGCCGGGCCTGCCGTTCGAGTTCCACAAAGGCCCGGGTGTAGCTTACGTCCCCCAGAGGGCCGGAGCCGCCCGCTGGGATCGTAAAGGGACGACGGCCTATTGCCTTCAGGCCGGAAGTGATCTCCTCCAGCCGTGCTTCGATGGCGCCGGGCGCGATGTGGTCGAAAGACATGGAGAGAAAGTGTATATCCGCGCCGAAGAGGCGGTCGAGAAAGAGGTTGCCGCGTTCTACTTCCGGAGGGTCTCCAAGGAGGAGTGCATGACAGGAGAGTCCCATCCCGGCACATGCGGCGGCTGTTACCTGCACGTGGTTGGACTGGGCCGCACCCACAGTCACCACGGTGTCGGCACCCTCTGCAAGGGCCTGTCCGAGAAAGAATTCGAGTTTTCGAAGCTTGTTGCCTCCGACGGCCGGCGAGGGATGATCATCCCGCTTAAGCCACACCCGGAGGCCGCCCAGGTAGTCGGACAACCTTGGAGCGGGATCCAGCGGTGTCGGCTCCGGCCGCAGGTGGACCCTGGGAAGGCGGAGGATACGGTTCAACAGGTTGTCGCGAGTCAAGATCATGTTCGCCTCCGCCTGAAACGAAGATAGAAATGCGGGGCGGGCGGATTCTCAGCCCCGCCCGGCCATACTCCAGGAGTCTGCCTCAGGAAGGCCTGCCGGCTGTAAACCACGAAACGCGGCCGGAAGCAAGCCTTGTTGCGTACTCGACCGGAGAAAAGAATCGCCTCGGGAGGAGTCGGTGGAAAAACAGAAGGAAAAGACAGCCTGGTAACCCATTGGGTGATTTTAACAGTCAAGGGAAGGTCAAGATTATGCGGATTGAAGGACCCCGTGAACTGGTTCAAAACGTGCAGCAGGCCGGGATGTGCATCGGCTGTGGGGCCTGCGTGGGCTTATGCCCGTATTTCAAGTATTACAACGGAAGGACCCTTCAGGTGTTTCCCTGTGATCTGGAGACCGGTCGTTGCTTCGCCCATTGCCCGAAGGTAGAGGTGGATCTGGATGAACTCTCTCAAAGGCTCAGGGGTGCTGCTTACCAGGGGCTCGATTTAGGTGTTTACCGGTCCATTCACGCGGCCCGGGCGGGCAAAGCCTTACCCCGGAGCGCCTTTCAGGGCGGAGGCACAACCAGCGGGCTCATGGCATTCGCCCTGGGCTCCGGCATGCTCGATGCGGCCGTTCTTACGGACCGGGAGGGCCTTTGGCCCCTTCCACGGATCGTCACGGACGAGCAGGAGGTCCCGGAGTGCGCCTCGAGCAAGTTCACGGCCGCCCCCACTGTCGAGGCCTTCAACCGGGCCGTCTTGCAGGGATACGGTCGCCTTGGCGTGGTGGGAACACCTTGCCAGATCACCGCCGTGGCCCAGATGAAAGGGAATCCAACATCCCGTGAAGATTTCCAGGATCCGGTGGCCTTGACCGTGGGGCTCTTCTGCAACTGGGCGCTGGACCCGCGCGGGCTCATGGGGTTTCTTTCAAAGCGCGTGGACCCGGCCCGGGTTACGGGCATGGATATTCCTCCGCCTCCGGCGGATGTGATGGTCGTCACGCTGGAGAACGAAACCCTGGATATCCCCCTTGATGAGATCCGTCCACTCATACCCGAGACCTGTTCGTTCTGCCCTGACCTTACCTCGGAGTGGGCAGACCTTTCAGTAGGCATGTTCGAGGGAAGGCCCGGATGGAACACGCTCATAGTTCGAACGGACCCGGCCTGGGACCTGGTTCGTGAAGCTGAAAATGCGGGGTACCTGGAGCTGGAGTCCATGCCCGAAGAGACCCTGGAGCACCTTGCGGGAGCCGGGCGCATGAAAAAGGAGCGCGCGTTCCGAAAGGCCCTTCAGGAGAGTGCAATCAACAGTGAGGACGGGTGCTCGATCCTCAGGGTCCCGGAAACGGTGTTGGAGAAGATCATCTGACCCTGTTAAAAGCAGTAACAGCGTCAGCAAGGGAGGTACACCATGGCCGGAACGGTTCAGGGCGGTTATGCGTCCTATGGGCAGACGGCTGGAATTCTCATGACGGAATCCGCCATCCCGCGTGTCCCTGGGGACCCTGGGCACGCTGAGACTTTCCCCTTTCCGGTCCGATACGGCGTGGTGCGCGGATTTCCCTTTGACGACCTGGTGGCTTGTAGAAAGGACAACCTGCACTTGGTGATTCAGGCCGCAAGGGACTTGGAAAATGAGGGTGTAAAATTTGTGGCGGCCGACTGCGGCCTGTTTTCCCTGTTTCAGGCCGAGGTGGCGGAAAGCCTCGATGTCCCGTTCCTGGGCTCCCCTCTCTCCCTCATACCCCTGGTCTCGGCCTTCCTGCCCGCGTCTCGGAAGATCGGACTGATCACAGGCGATGCGCGCATACTCAAGGACGAACACCTTCGGGCCGCAGGGGCAAAACGGGACAGGCTTGCTATTCAGGGCATGGAGAACAGCGCCGAGTTTCAGCGTGTGGTGATCGAGAGGGGAGAGACCCTGGACGTGGAGGCCATGCGCCAGGGAGTGCTGGACGCGGCCCGGGGCTTGTCCGGCGAGCCCCTGGGGGCGGTCGTACTGGAATGCACCAACCTGGTCACCTTCCGCTCCGACGTCCAGCGGCTCTTGGAGGTTCCGGTTTTCGACATGGTGAGCCTTATAGAGTTCTTTGAGGACGGGTACCGATCAAGGGATTTCTCGTCCAGATACCCTTTTTGAAAGCAATACAGCAACAAGGAATGCTGATTATGCGAGAAAGATGGGATTCAGGCTGGACGTGATTAATCCCATGGATGACAAGGACTTCATGGAGTTCT
>CAZEIA010000098.1:2210-13010 GCA_964512335.1 uncultured Desulfobacterales bacterium | reverse complement strand
GCGTGGCCTGCCCGGTCTGCTACTGCCGCGAGTGCGTTTTCGGAACGGATGTCTTTGAGCACGAACCCCGCCAGTATATGAACTGGGCAGACCGAAAGGGGGCCGTCAAGATGCCGGCGGACACGGTTTTCTATCACCTTACGCGCATGGCGCACATTGCGGCCTCATGCGTGGGGTGCGGCCAGTGCTCCAACGCCTGCCCGAACGACATCCCGGTTATGGAACTGTTTCGCACCGTGGCTCACAGGGTCCAGGAGAGTTTCGGGTACGATCCCGGGCGCGATGCTCTGGAACCGCCCCCCCTGGCTGTCTTTCGGGAGGACGAATTCGCCGAGGTGGTAGGACGATGAGACGGAAGATCGGCAAGGCGCTTGTGGTGGGAGCCGGAATCGGCGGCATACGCTCGGCCCTGGACCTGGCTGAAGCCGGGTACGGTGTGATGCTGATCGACCGGGCCGAGCATATCGGGGGCATACTGTCCCAGCTGGACCGGCAGTTTCCGACCGATGCCTGCGGCATGTGCCGGATGCTTCCTTTAGTGGACCGTGACGCCTCCGGCCAGTACTGCCTTCGCAAGGGCCTGTTTCACGAGAACATCGACTTGAAGCTGAGCACCAGGCTGATAGGCGTGGAGGGAGAGCCGGGCAGGTTCAATGTCACCCTGAGAACACGGAGGCCCCAGATCGATCCCGACCGGTGTCAGGGATGCGGGGCGTGCGCCGACGCCTGCCCTGTGGAGGTCCCGGACTTGTTCAACCAGGGGCTTTCCAAGAGAAAGGCCGTATACCTTCCCACCCCTCACGCTTTGCCCAACCCATACATTATAGACACAGAGGCCTGCACCCTGTGCGGAGATTGCGAAAGGGCCTGTCCCACCGGCGCCATTCACCTGTACGACCCCGGCCGAAAGAGTTTCCGTGTAATGGTGGTGGACGATGAACGGATCGTGAGGGATTCCCTCAAGGATTGGCTCGAAGATGTGGGCTTTGGGGTGGATACCGCCGCATCAGGCCCTGAGGTCCTGGAAAGACTGGACCAGGACCCCTTTGATCTGCTGCTGGTGGACATCAAGATGCCGGGCATGGACGGAGTGGAGGTCCTGCGGCGGTCCCGCGAGGCCCATCCTGATCTCACCGTCATCATGATCACGGCCTACGCAACTGTGGACACGGCCGTAGAGGCTATGAAGATAGGGGCTCTGGACTACCTGACCAAGCCTTTTGACCCGGAAACGCTGGTTCCCATGGTGGAGACCGTATACCAGGATCGACACGGTCCCGGCCGCGAGACCCTGGAGGTCGGAGCGGTGGTGCTGGCCTGCGGCATGAGCTACGCGGACCCTGCCGAAGGGTTCGAGTGGACCGGTTACGCCGGGATGCCCGATGTGGTGACCGGCCTCGAGCTGGAACGGCTCCTGAGCGGGACAGGACCCACCGGCGGCCGCCTGCAAAGGATTTCCGACAAAGGTCCGGTGAAACGGGTCGCATGGCTTCAGTGTGTGGGATCCAGGGATCATCAGCTGGACGCCTATTACTGCTCCTCCATCTGCTGCATGATATCTCTCAAAGAGGCGCGCCTTGTTCGAAAGAGGTCCGGCAACGAGGTGGAGACCCACATCTTCTACATGGACCTCCGCACCCCGGGAAAGAGGTTTCAGCGCTACGGGGAGGAGGCCGAGGCCGATGGAGTCGTGCTCCGCCGCGTGCGGGTCCACTCGGTGGTGCCGGACGAAAAGACCGGGCGGCCCGAAATTCAGTTTGCTTCTCAAGACGGGCGGCTGCAGGAGGAGACTTACGATCTGGTCGTGCTCGCAATGGGCGCGCGTCCCGCCTCCGCTGCCGGTGAGCTGGCAGGGATGTTGGGTCTGGAGCTCAACCCGTGGGGTTTCCCCCTGGGCAAAGGGTTCAACCCTGCAATCTCCAGCCGCGAAGGTGTGTTCCTGAGCGGATCGTTCAGCGGTCCGCGCGATATTGCCGATTCGGTCCTGCTTGCCGGGTGTGCAGCCCTGGAGGCCTCCCGTGTGATTGACGGGGCCGGCGGCGGAGCTGATCTGGAAGAGGCCGGCGAAGTCGAGTATCGGGACGTCTCCCGCGAGAAGGCCCGGACCCTGGTCGCGGTCTGCCGCTGTGCCCGGGAAATGGTTCCTGAGATGGACACCGAGGGCCTTATCCGGGACCTGGAGGAGGATCCCGGCGTGGGTCGAGTCACGGTAATCGACAACATGTGCACGGCAAAGGGATGGGACTCCCTGGTGGAGACGGCGGCCCGGGAGCGTCCGAATCGGGTGATCCTTGGGGCCTGCCTTCCGTACGTGTACGCCCGCAGGCTCAAAGAACTCGGAAAGGAGATAAGGCTGGCTGCAAATTTCATGGACGTGGTGGACCTCAGGACGCCGCTTTTTTCCGTGAGCGACCCAGAGGCGGCAAAACGCCTGGTGCGTTCTGAGATCCGAATGTCCCTGGCCCGCGTCCGGAGGCCCTTCCCGTCCGTCCAGGGGGAGGTTGCTGTAGAGCCTCGGGCCCTGGTCGTAGGAGGAGGGATTGCCGGACTTCATGCCGCCCTCGCCCTGGCCGATCATGGCTTTCCCGTTGAGGTGGTGGAGAGGGCAGAGGTGCTGGGGGGAAACCTCTCCTGGCTGCCCCGAACGCTCGAAGGCGACGAGCCCGCCGGGTTTCTCGAAGAGGTGCTGGCAAAGGTGGAAAAACACTCACTGATTCATGTCCATACCTCTTCTGAGATCGTCGAGGCAACAGGAAGAGTGGGCCGTTTCCGGACCGCAATAAGGCTGGCCGACAACACCCAGCGCACCGTGGACCACGCCGTCGTCATACTTGCCACCGGAGGCGGTGAAGCGAATCCCGAAGGATACGGCTACGGAGAGAGCGACCGTATCCTCAGCCAGAAGGAGCTGGAGATGTCCTTGGCCCGGGGAGATCTGGACCCCTCCTCCCTCGAATCCGTGGTGATGATCCAGTGTGCAGGCACTCGGATAGGGGCCCGCAATTACTGCAGCCGCATCTGCTGTCCCACGGCAATCCGGCAGGCCCTGTTTCTCAAGGAAAAGAATCCGGAGGTTTCCGTCTGGGTCCTTTACCGGGATATGATGACCCCGGGTTTTGTCGAAGCCGGCTACACGCGAGCCCGGCAGGCAGGAGTCCATTTCATACGGTACACGCCGGAGCGGAGGCCCGATGTGCAGATGGGGCCGGACAGGGTGGTGGTCACTACACTCGAACCGGTGCTGGACCGGAACGTTCGCATCAGTGCCGATTTGGTGGTCCTGGCCGGGGGAGTGGCGCCTCAATTGTCGGTTGAACCGGCCGGGGCCTTCGGCGTCCGTCTTGACGAGTACGGCTTCTTTGAGGAGGCGGACGGCAAGTGGCGGCCGGTGGACGGACTGAGGGAAGGGGTGTTTGCCTGCGGAATAGCGCTCTCGCCCCGGACCGTTGCAGAGTCCGTGGTTTCGGCCGGTGCGGCCGCGGAGCGGGCACTTAGAATCCTCGCACGGGAAACGTTGATAGCAAGCTCGCCGGTGGCGCGCGTCCGCCACGCCCTCTGCTCGCGTTGCGAGCAGTGCCTGGAGGCCTGCCCGTTTGACGCCCGGTATTTGGACCCGGAAAAGGGCCTGGTGGTAGTGGACGAGGCGGCCTGCCAGGGGTGCGGCAACTGCGCAGCCGTCTGTCCGAACGGCGCCACCGTACTCGAAGGGCTGGACGACCGGCGAATGCTCGATTCCATTGACGCCGCCCTGGAGGCCGGGCTGGTATCTCCCTCCAGGACGCCGAGACGCCGGTAAACATGGAGTTTATGACAAGCCTAAGGAGGTGTCATGGAGGAGACGCACAATAAACGTCCTTCCGTTTCGTCAGAGGGGGGGCGGGATGACATCCTGGAGCGAGTCCGAAAACTGATCGGGCCCTGTATACAGTGCGGGACCTGCACGGGCTCCTGCCCCAATGAGTTTGCCATGGACAAGACCCCCCGTATGCTGTGGAGGCTGGTCCTGGCGGGGGAAGTCGATGAGATATTCAACAGCCGTACTTTTTCGCTCTGCTCCTCCTGCTACACATGCACGCTGCGCTGCCCGAGGCAGCTTCCTGTGACCGATGCCATGGCAGGGCTCAAGGAGGCGGCGGCGAGACGCTGTCCCGAGCGCTACCGCGAAAGCGCGGCCTTTTGCCGGACCTTCATGGACAGCGTGCGCCGCCACGGAAGAGTGAAGGAGACGGAATTCATGTTCTTCTACTTCGCATCCTGCAGGAATCCGCTCCTGCCTTTCCGATTCACGCCCCTGGGCATGCGGCTCATGAAAAGAGGGAAGGTGAAGATGGCGCTGCCCGGTCTGGGTGGAAAGGGTCTGTTGGCCCCTCTTTTTCAAAAGGCGGAGGAGATGGAGGGCCCATTATGAGGTATTTCTACTATCCGGGATGCACCCTTGAGGGTACGGCCAGGGAGTATGACGTTAGCACCCGTGCCTTTCTCGGCGCCATAGGGGCGGAACTGGTTGAACTGCCGGATTGGACCTGCTGTGGAGCCACAGCGGCCCAAGGCGTCAGCCGGATGCTCGCTCTGGCCCTCCCGGCCCGCAACCTGGCCCTGGCCGAGGCAGCCGGTGAAAATCTGGACATTCTGGTCCCGTGCAGCGCATGCTACCTGAACTTGAGACGGGCTGAGGACAAAATTCGTTCCGGGGGAACGGCCAGGCAGGAGATCAACGATATCCTTTCCGAGTCCGGGCTGAGCTGCAGAGGTGAGATTCGCGTGCGGCACCTTCTGGACGTCCTTTCAAGAGACTTGGATGTGGAGGCCCTTGCCGGGCGGGTCACGCACTCATTCAAGGGAATGCGCATCGCTCCCTATTACGGGTGCCAGTGCCTTAGGCCCTATGCAGACTTCGACGACCCCGAGGATCCCAGGACTATGGAGCCTCTCATTCGGGCAACCGGTGCGGATGTGTTTCCGTGGACCGCCGGGGCGCATTGCTGCGGTGCATCCCATATGACCACCAAGCCTGAGATAGGGATCGAACTGGTGGCCGGCCTGCTCGAAGCGGCGCGAGGAGCAGACGCCATAGTGACCGTGTGCCCCATGTGCCAGATGAACCTGGAGGCTTACCAGCACAAGGCGTCCCGCAAGCGAGGCGGGGATCTGAGCGCAACCATCCTTTATCTCCCCCAGTTCCTGGGCCTGGCGTTGGGACTTGCGAAGGAGGAGGTTCGCCTCGACCTCAACCTGGCCGTAGGCCGGGCGTTCAGAAAGAAGGCCGCCTGAAAGGAAGGCATGTGTTTGCCTGGATAAAAGGTATATGGAGCAGGCTTGTCTCCAAGGTGATCCTGACCGTTGGGATAACCCTTCTGGTCAGCATTTCCGTATGGTCCTATTTCAACATCCGCTACCAGGAAAACCAGGTTATGCACAGCTTGGCATGCGAGGCGGATCGGTTGAGTTCCACCATCAGGCTGGGCACTCACTACGCCATGATGCTTAATTCCAGGGATGAGATCGCCGAAACAATAAAGAACATCAGCCGCCAGCCGGAGATCAAGGCGATTCGAATCTACAACAAATCCGGCCGGATTACCTTCTCTGATGATCCGGCCGAGGAAGGCCGGAACACGAATATCAAAGACGAAGCCTGTTACGTTTGCCATCGCAGCGATCCCCCCCTGGTCAGCCTGGACCTTTCCGAACGGACCAGGTATTTCAGCGGCGATGACGACAACAGGCTCCTGGGCATCCTGAGCGCCATCTACAATGAACCGGGGTGCTCATCGGCCGAATGCCACGTCCATCCCGATGATAAGAAGGTCCTGGGCGCCCTGGATGTGGTCCTCACCCTTGCCCCCGCTGAGAGGGAAATCGCCGCATACAAGAGACGAACCGTGGCGGTCGCATTTCTTGTTCTGCTCGTAACAGTCGTGGTGGTGTTCCTGTTCATCATGAGGTTTGTCAGTCATCCTGTGAACAGCATGATTGCCGCCACCAGGCGGATTGCGCGCGGCCGGCACGATGTTGAGCTGGACGTCAGGCAGGAGGACGAGATGGGCCAGCTTGCCGGGGCCATCACCCACATGGGCCGCGAGATCGAACAAAAGCAGACCGCGCTGAACATGCAGCGTAAGGATTACCAGCGGCTGTTCGAACTCGTGCCATGCATAATCACGGTCCAGGACCGCAATTACAGGCTCATCAACTACAATCGGGAGTTTGCCGAGAAGTTCGCACCGACCCCTGTGGACACCTGCTACCACGCCTACAAGGGCAGGACGTCCAAGTGTGATTCATGCCCCGTGGAAAAGGCGTTCAAGGACGGAAAAATTCATCGAAGCGAGGAGTCCATGGTGAGCTGGGACGGCACCATGAGCCACTGGATAGTTGTCGCTTCGCCCATCAGGGACGAAAAAGGCGAGATCCAGTGGGCCATGGAGATCAGTCTCGACATCACCGATCGGAAACTCCTGGAGCAGGAACTGGAGAAGTCCGAACAGAAGTATCACGCCATATTCAACAACATTCCGAATCCCGTTTTTGTCCTGGACCCGGATACCCTGAAGATAATCGACTGCAACAACAGTGCAACCCAGGTATATGGTTATGACAAAGCCGATTTATTGGGCCGGTCCTTTCTGGGGTTTCATGAGCCGGAGGAATATGAGCGGTTCGAGAACATGCTGCGGTCCCGCAATGTGCTCAACCAGGTGAAACACCTCCACAGCAACGGTCGAAGGATTTTCGTGAACATCCGTGTATCGCCTTCCGAATACGACGGGGAGCGGGTTCTGCTGGTCACCACGAGCGACATCACCAAGAGGCTGGAGACCGAGGAACAGCTTGCCCAGGCCAGCAAACTGGCAACACTGGGTGAGATGGCCACAGGTGTCGCCCACGAACTCAACCAGCCTCTTTCAGTGATCAAGACCGTGTCCAGCTTCTTTATGAAGAAGATAAACGCCCAACAAGATATATCGCACGACATCCTTTACCAGATGCTTGGCAAGGTGGATTCCAATGTGGACAGGGCCACCAAGATCATCACCCACATGCGGCTTTTTGCCCGGAAATCCGAAGTAAAGCTCGTTCAGGTCCAGGTGACGGAAGTCCTTGAACGGGCCTTTGACATTTTCACCCAGCAGCTCAAGATGAGAGGCATCGAGGTGGTTCGCGAGTTCGCCCCGGACCTTCCCTTCATAATGGCGGACCCTGACCGGCTGGAGCAGGTGTTTATAAATCTCCTGATCAACGCCAGGGACGCTATTGAGGAGCGATGGGGGGGGAGAGAGTGCGAGGCCGGTGACAAGCGGATAACCGTAAGAACAAGGCGCGACGAGGGCTATGTAATAGTGGAAGTGCAGGATACGGGTCCGGGTATAGACCCGGCTTTCCGAGACAAGATTTTTGAGCCTTTTTTTACCACCAAGGAGGTGGGAAAGGGAACCGGTCTCGGCCTTTCCATCAGCTATGGGATCGTCAGGGACTGTGGCGGGGATATTTGCGAGGAAGCGGGAGAGGGTTCGGGCGCATGCTTCACTGTGCGGTTTCCCGTAAAGGATGAAGAGGATGAGTCAAACGACCATACTGCTGGTTGATGACGAGGAGGATATCCGGCTCGTTCTGGGTGTCGCACTTACCGACATGGGCTACAGGGTCCTCACCGCTGAGAACGGTAAGGAAGGCCTCAGGCTGTTTCAGGAGGAGCATCCTCCTATTGTCATCACTGATATAAAGATGCCTGACATCGACGGCGTTGACCTGCTCAGGATGATCAAAGAGCAGGACCCTGACACGGAAGTGGTCATGATTACCGGGCACGGCGACATGGAGGTGGCTGTTCAGAGCTTCAAGAGCGAGGCCTCGGATTTCATCACCAAACCCATAAATGTGGACAACTTGGAGGCTTCGCTTCAACGCGTGCAAGAAAGGATTATCGCCCGCGAAAAATTGAGGGAATACACCCGGTCACTGGAGAGCCTGGTTCATCGTAAAACAGAGGAAGTGGCCGGCTTGGAAAGCCTGCTTCAGCGAGGGGGTGTCGAACCGGAGGCCAAGGACGTGATCCATCGGTTTCAGCGCCTTTTCGAGGATCTTCCATGCCATGTCGCCGTGATGGATGAGGACCTGGTGCTCACCGCGCTGAACCGCAAGTTTCGTAGAGACTTCGGGGACCGGGAGGGAGAAGTGTGCTATGCTGTATTGAAGGACGCAAACAGCCCCTGTACCGGATGTCCCGTCCTGGTGACTTTCAACACCGGAGAGAGCCAGGAGGGCGAGACCGAGATCACCATGCCGGACGGAGAAGCGCACCAGGTGCTGGTGTGGACCTCTCCGGTCCGCGCTACCGGGGGGGACCCGACCCACGTGCTCACGCTTTACACGGACATGGCACAGATGCACAAGGTCCAGGACCACCTCGGCTCCCTGGGCCTTATGGTAGGATCCATTTCCCACAGCATCAAAGGGATGCTTACCGGCCTGGACGGGGGAATGTACCTGCTGGACTCCGGTCTGAGAAAACAGGATGATGAGCAGGTCAATGAGGGGCTGGGCCTTGTCAAGGAGATGGTGAGTCGAATTCGGAAGATGGTCCTGGACGTGCTTCTGTTTTCCAAGGACCGTGACCTGAAGAAGGCCCAGACCTCTGTGGCTGAATTTGCGGAGGACGCGGCAAGGGGTATAAGGCCGCTTGTTAAGGAGCACAAAATCGATTTTTTGCTGGAGTGCCCCGAAGATGCAGGGAAATTCGAGGTGGATACGGGTCTTCTGCGCACCGCTGTTGTCAATGTGCTGGAGAATGCGGTGGATGCCTGCCTTGATGACAAGGCCCGGGAGTCCCACCGGATCGTGTTTCGCGTAAGCGGAGACGAAAACGAGGTCGTTTTCGAGGTCGAGGACGACGGTGTGGGCATGGACGAAGAGACGCTGGATAAGATGACCACCCTGTTCTTCTCCTCCAAGGACAGAAAGGGGACCGGATTGGGACTCTACATTACGAACCGAACCGTCCAGGAGCATGGAGGCGCCATAGCGGCCGATTCCGAGCCTGGACGCGGGACGGTGATCACAATCCGGATCCCCCGTATTGCCGGTCCACGGGGGACGGGATCGGGCGAGACAGGCGTGTCTGACGGGACGCCTTTCGAACGGCAGGAAAAGGAGTTGCAGAATGGGCAAGAAGATTCTGGTCGTTGATGATGAACAGGCGGTGGTGAAGTACATGACAGCCCTGTTCGAGGACCACGGCTACGAGGTTACGGCTGCCATGGACGGGGCCGATGCACTCAAAATACTGGATGAGTCGGTGCCTGACCTCATCACCCTGGACCTCCAGATGGACAAGGTATGGGGGCCTCAGTTCTACCGTAAGATGAGCAAGAACCCGGCCCTCAAAGACATTCCGGTTATCGTAGTGAGCGGCCTTGCCCGCCCGGAACTGGCTATCAGGAAGGCCGTGGCTGTGGTCAGTAAACCCTTTGATCCTGATGAGCTAGTCAGGATCGTCAGGGAGCATATCGGCGAGTAACGCGGATATGCGGATCCTCTCCCCAGGGGCGGGCAGGCTGGCAGGAGACTGAGGTTTTTGGAAATGGCCGATGAAGACAGGCAAGCACTGAAGACATATATGGGCGGGACATTGAAGGGCTGAAAGGGTTGAATTCCGGGACAGAAGACAATCTTCGAATGGAATCACGGAGGACCGTATGCTGGAAGAACGGATCGTTTATCTGAACGGCGAATATGTCCCCTGGAACAATGCCAGGGTTCATGTGATGTGTTACAGCTTCGGACGGGGTGCAGCCGTCTTCGAGGTAATGAGCGTCCACGAAGTCGACGGTGGGGCGGCCGTTTTCCGCCTCGACGAACATATTGCCAGACTTTTCAGGACCGTGGAGATTCTGAACATGAAGCTGTCGAGGAAAAGAGAGGAGATTCAAGAGGCCTGCCTCGAACTGGTTCGGAGAAACGGAGCGAGCCGGGGTTTCATCAAGGTGATCTGTTTTCATCCTCAGGTGGCCTTTGAGATTCTTCCGCCCGACGACCCTTTGAACATCTCCATGTTTTTCGTGGATCCGGATGCGGACCTGGGCGGACTGAAGATGCCCTTTGAAAATGGCGCTACGGCCTGCTTTTCCCGTTGGAGGAAACTCGATCCACAGACTGTACCCGTTGAGGCCAAAGCCGCTGCAAACTATCTGAACGGCATGATGGCACGAGCAGAGGCGAAATCCCGTGGCTTCGACAATGTGATCATGCTGGATACCCAGGGGTTCGTGGCCGAGGGGGGAACCGAATCGGTGTTCATGGTCGAGAAGGGGGCGCTTTTCACTCCCATTGCGGGCACTGTGCTTCTGAGCATCACCCGCCGCTCTCTGCTCCAGGCTGCAGAGGTCTTGGGGATCGAGGCGGTCGAGACGCGCATTCATCCTGAACGGCTGCTGAGAGCGGACGAGGTCCTGTTTTCCGGCACCCCCAATAAGGTGCTCCCTGTAAGGCGTGTCGAGGACCGGGATATTAACGGGACACCGGGCCCGGTCACGCGCAGGCTGTCCGAGGTCATTGCGGAGATTACGTCGGGCCGTGATAAAAGGTTTGAGGAATGGCTGTTTCCGGCCTGAGACGAGCCCTCTCAGTATCATCAAGTCCTGCCTCACTGTTTGTATCCACCTGCGATTGATCGCCTGAGCCTGATCTGTTTGCCCTCCGGCGTTCCTTTGAAAGCTCGTGGATAATGCACTGGGGACGGAACTTGCAGTAGTTGGAAGGGTCCGTACAGGTGACGCCGTTCTCCATGCACTCACTGCAGTA
>CAZEIA010000098.1:0-2110 GCA_964512335.1 uncultured Desulfobacterales bacterium | reverse complement strand
GGCAAGGTAGGCGAAGAGTCCAAGGATAACAGCGGCGCCCAGGTAATGTATGATGTGTGTGGTGAAGTAATCGGCCGACCAGCCCATCCCCGGAATGTCGGCGATGAAGTATCGCTTGAATATGGGCATCTGACCTAAGCCGGTGAAGGCCATGACCGTGAAAAGGAAAACGAAGATCCATCGAACCCATTTCCCCGGGAGCAGCACCTTGTCCCTGTTCATGATTGATCCTCCTCTTTGCCTCTGCCGGACCCTGAACCGGCCGATTTGAAGAACCGGGCAGCGGCCGCGGCGATGCCCGCCACAGGAGCGATGACCATTGCCTTGGCCAGGTTGTCCGCGTGGGCCATGGAGTCCTTGACAGGATCAAGGTGCGGCCGCCCCGGCCCCTTTTCAATCGCCTTGTTCAGTTCGTCAAAGGGCACCGGAGAGACGTAGATAGTGTTCGTGCCGCCGTTTTCCTTTTCCCCGTAAATATACCCCCCGATTTCCCGGGCGATGGCGTGGGCCTCTTTGACGATTTCATCCCGCGGCCCTATCTTCTGGACCTGTTCGGGGCAGATGTCGATGCATTCCGGTAGTTCGCCCTTGGCCACTCGGTCATAGCAGCGGTCACACTTGTACATGACTCCGTTTCCGGCAAAGCTGGGGAGGATTTTAAGATACAGGCCCGTACCCGTCTGACGCTGTGGGACATCCCAGGGACACACATCCTTGCACTTGCTTCCGCCGACGCAGATATCCGGGTGAATCAGAGTGATGCCGTTTTTGAGTTTCCTGGCGGCACCCCATGGGCAGAGGTCGGCACAGGGAGGATTCTGGCAGTGCATGCACCGCCGGGGAAAGGTCAGGATCCTTTCCTTTCCGTCCACAGTCACCTTGGCTTCCTGAATGAACAGCCAGTTGTAAGGTGTGAGGCGGTCCGATACTTGCCGTTTATCGCTCCAGTCGGACGCCTTGACCTTTTTGGATGGGTACATCTTAGGAAAGGGTTTCTCAGGTTCAGGGTACTTGGCCTCATTGGCCCAGGAGCATGCCTCAACACATGCCCCGCACCCGATGCATTTGCGTATGTCGATCAATGTGGCGAGCTCTTTTGAAGAGGCCCCCTTCACAGAGTTGGGAAGGGGTAAGCGTGAAACGGTCACAGCGCCTGCGGCGGCCAGGCCGCCCTTTATGAAGCTCCTTCGAGAGATGTCCTTTGACATGATCTCCTCCAACCGTAAGAAGTCGATTTAATCGTCAAGAGCCGATTCAGTCTCAAAGGTTTCACACTCCCTTTCGTGACCTTGGGAACTCATTTTAAAGGGGCGGTACTGGAGGGTATCAGGTGCGATTCGATCTTTCCTGGGCTATGCATTCCCGAAGAGAGGTTCTCAGGCGGATCTTTATGTCGGAGGGGACTGTTTCACGTGGTAACCTTCTCAGCATTTCAACGGTCTTTTTAAGCGATTCAAAACACTTGCGGCATTCCGGGCATTCCTGCAAATGTGAACGGAGCTCGTCGCAGGCGGCTTCGTCCAATTCTCCGTCCAGGAACTCCGAGATGTGCTCAGCATGTTTCATGCAGCCTTCATGCATGAGGGACGTCCTTTCGATAACGTTCGGATATTTTCTTTCTCAGGAAGAGCCTTGCCCTGTGTAATCTGGTCTTCACCGCCTGGGGGGTGATGTCCATAATGGTGGCTGTCTCCTCCGTGCTGAACCCTTCCATGTCCCTAAGATTAAACACCATTCGGTACATCGGTGGGAGCTCGTGTACCGCTTCTTGGATCACGGCCTTGAGTTCACTTCGAAGTAGATTCTCAGAGGGGTCTTCGGCCCAATCCGGGATGTCGAAGCGGCTCGCTGACCCGTCTTCCGGTAGAAGGTCTTCAAGGCTGAGTTCGTAGTCGGGTTCACACTTTTTCTTCCTGCGCATCCGGAAGCACGCGTTGGCTGCGATTTTGTACAGCCAGTTCTTGAGGCTGGTTTCTTCACGGAAGCTGTCCAGGTATCTGAAAGCACTGAGAAATGTGTCCTGGATTATATCCTCCGCATCTTGCTTTTGGCCGCACATGCGGAGTCCGAAGTTATAAAGTGACTCCTCATATCGGTTTATTATCTCCTC
>CAZEIA010000097.1:0-13022 GCA_964512335.1 uncultured Desulfobacterales bacterium | reverse complement strand
GTTCTCAATGAGATCGATTCCGGCCTTGACCACGGCCACCCCTATGGGCGGGCTCGACGGATCAAGCCCGTAGATCGGGTGGCTGTAGTAGGCGCCCCGCTTTTCAGAAGTGACTCCCAGGGCCATGTACACAGCTGTTTCGCCATTGATCGCCCTCTGGAAATAGGGGCGAAACGCATAGTTTTCTCCCACAAAACTTCGGGGCTCGTCCCTGTTGGTGGAGGCCAGCGTAATGCCCTGGCTGTCCATTATATAACAGACATCCGCCTGAAGGGCCCATCGGAAGTGATCCAGGACACCGTTCACCAATTCGAGCTTTCCGGGCCTTTCAGGTTCTTCTAGAAACCGCTGAATCTCGTACAGGCCGGCCATGATACGTGCAGCCTTGAGGTTTTGCTGGAGGCATGAGGAGAGATGGCTTCGAAGAGTCTGGGCCCGGGCCACAGCCTGGCGTTCCACCTCGTTGAGAGCTGATTCCTGCAAAGAGACATAATAGAGGTATCCGCCGATTGATGTTGAAAGGAAGGCGAGGAGGCTGAGGAAGACCAAAATTGATCGGATCTTCATGTGCGGCTGAACTCCGCCTGTCGGCTCGATCCGCAAGACCGGCCGGGTCTGCAGGAGATCGGGCCATCTTTGATTCAGAAGAGGGTTTCGGCCCTTCTTCGAGTATTACCCCTGATAGGGCAGGGGGTCAACAAGTTCATCATAAAACAGACTTTTGCCTCTAACCCCAGGGATAGAGTAGTGCGAAAAGCACTAAGAATTGTTAAGAAAGAATAAAAGGCTGCGAATCACACAAATCACACGAATAGAGTCTTTGGTGAATGTTGAGGGTGACTGGTGGAGGCGGTAGACACTTACACAGCGCAGGATCCTTGCCATCAGGTATTCTTTTGAGTATAGGATATGAGCCCGGTTATATTTACACCTGAAACGACTTGTGATTGTCAAATCCGCCGAAGATGCCGGGTAAAAGAGGGCGCACGTAATCTGAAGCTATCAGCTCAAGCCGCAATTAAAAGAGGCAAACAGGAAAAACGGCATGAAGAAGCACATGTCAGGATGGATGTCTCCGAAAGATCCGAATCATGGACCCGTCAAGAAGCATGCCGGCCTTCCCGAGGTTCGGTTGCCCCTCGAAACCCTTGATCTGGAGACAGGGCCTCACTGCACGAGCTTCGGGCAAGTGCCGGATACGCTGCGTGCATCCATTCTCAGGGTGGGACTCCTCACCCCCCCGCTGGTCCATAACCATGAAACCGGCTCTGGAGGCTGGGACGTTGTAACCGGATTTCGCCGGCTTCGCATCCTGCGCGCCCTTGGCTGCGAGACCTGCAGATGCCGCGATCTGAGTAATGCCTCCCTGTCCCCGCTTGAACTGCTTCTACTGGGAATCTGCGACAACCTCGCCACCCGATGTCTAAACGAGGTCGAAAAGGCCATGGCCCTGTTCAGGCTTTCGACCCTGGTTTCACGGGACACACTGCTCGGGGAATATATGCCGCTCTTTGGGCTGCGATCACGGCCCGACCTGCTGAACTCTTACCTGGCCCTCAACGCAGCAGAGGCCCCGGTGAGGCAGGCTGTGGCAGGGGGTCGGCTCAGTATGCGCGGGTTTCAGGATTTGCAGTCCTTTAGTCCGGACGATCGCATCGAGGCGGTGCGCTGCATTGTAAAGTTGAATATTAACTTTAATAAACAGATTCAATTTATTGATATACTGCACGATTTAATGGAATATGAGTCTGCTGGAGCAAATACGATCCTGGCCTCGGAACCTTTCTGCTCCGTCCTGTCACAGGATAACTCAAACGTCCCCCAGGCTGGGAACCGGCTCATGGATCTCCTTCGCCGCCGCCGCTTTCCATCCCTGGAAGAGGCCGAAAGGGCTTTCCGGGAACGCGTGAAGAGCCTGGCCCTTCCTCAGGGGGTTCAAGTGCACCATCCACCTTTCTTTGAAGGACCTTTCTTTCGTATCGAGATCACATTTCGAAACGGAGTGGAGCTTCGGGAACGGTTATCACGCCTGTCAGAAATTGATGGACTGGAATACCTGGGTCCGCCCTGGGAAACGGAGGGCGAATGAGCCTCCACGGGATCCGTCGCCTGCTCATGGAACCGAAAGCGGCCTCGCACCCCCTGGCCCGACAGGTCTCCGAACGCATGGCCCCTACAATACCGGTCCTGTCTTCCGAGGATCGGGCCGGACAACCCGATAATAATCCGGCCGAGCCGGGCATGGACAAGGGGACGCTCCGCCTGGTGTCTTTCCCAGGCGAACTCCTCAAGCCCTGCCCGGGAACAGGGGACGATTACATCTGCTGCGGGTATCAGATACTGAATGTGGGGACCAACTGCCCTCTTGACTGCTCCTACTGCATTCTTCAGGCCTACATGAATAAGCCGTCCCTCCGCCTGTTCGTCAACCTTCCCGAGGCCCTTCCCGAAATAGCAGGGCATATCGACAGCGATCCTTCCAGGCTCTGGCGGATCGGAACGGGCGAGTTCACAGACAGCCTGGCCCTGGATCCTATAGCCGGGTGGACCCGGTGGCTCCTTCCTTTTATGGCGGAGAGAAAGAACGCCGTCCTGGAACTAAAGACCAAGACCGACCAAATCGACGGCCTTATCGCCTCCCCATACCGGGACCGCATAATCGTGTCATGGTCTCTGAACAGCCCGTGGATCGCGTCCAGGGAGGAGCACGGCGCCCCCGGCCTGGAAAGGCGCCTTAGCGCTGCAGCACGATGCCAGGAAGAGGGGTTTGTGGTTGCCTTTCATTTCGACCCCCTTTTCCTCCACCCTGAATGGCGTGACGGATATCGACGGACCCTGGATCTGATCGATCGATACATAGTGCCTCGAAATGTCATCTGGATGAGCCTGGGGGCCATGCGTTATATGCCCCGTCTCAAGACTGTTATTCGTCACCGCCATCCTAAAAGCAGGATCCTTTATGGGGAGTTTGTTCGCGGGATGGACGGGAAGATGCGCTATTTCAGACCGCTTCGCACGGAACTTTACGGTTTTCTTAGGGAAGTAATCACCGAATGGCACACGGATGCGGGCCTCTATCTGTGCATGGAGAGCCATGAGGTCTGGAAGGAGTCCATGGGCTGGTCTCCCGGGACCTCCTGCGATCTGGCATCCTTTCTGGACGGGCGTGTTCGAAAGCTGTTTTCCATGCAGTCGTAATTCGTCCATGTCCACTGATTCAGCTTCGTCGCCCGGATATACTTGTGTCAAAGCGTATTCATCACGCCGCTGTTCAGGTTGGAGTTGATTTTCCATAGGCCGGTGAGATATGGTGGCCGGAATTCTCAGACGACAGGGGACTGCCCGTCCTGAGAAAATCGCCGATTAGGAGGAACAAACCATGTCATTCAAGGAAAAGGTCCAGGATGCACTGAATAAAGTACGCCCGTCTCTTCAGGCGGACGGCGGTGACGTGGAACTCGTTGAAGTGGACGAGCCCGCCGGTCTGGTCAAGGTGCGGCTCCAAGGCGCTTGTGCAGGATGCCCCATGTCCCAGATGACATTGAAAATGGGAATCGAGAAGGTGCTCAAGCAGAATGTCCCGGAAGTCCAGCGCGTGGACTCGGTCTAGACGCCCCCGCCCGGAAGGCACCGTGATAAAAAGAGGAGAGACCTTTTTCCCTCTCGCCGGGTGTCCGTTGGAGCGGACCGCGTGTGAACTCCATTCCACCCCCTGATTCAATAAATGGGCCGGGGCTTGGAACACTCAGAAAAGGAGGTCAAGACAGATATGGACATTAAGAAAATCGGGGTAGTAGGTGCAGGCGCCATGGGAAACGGAATCGCTCAGATTGCCGCTCAAATAGGCTGCGATGTAGTACTTCGCGATATCAAGGACGAATTCGTTGAACGGGGCATGAATGCCATCAACAAATTCCTCTCAAAGAGCCTGGAAAAGGGCAAAATCGAGGCATCCGAGAGGGACGCCGTTCTCGGACGTATCAAGGGAACAACTGACATGGGCGATCTCAAGGACGTGGATTTCATCGTGGAGGCCGTTATCGAGGACCTGGAACTGAAAAAGGGCGTGTTCAAGGAGCTGGATGATTTGTGTCGACCGGAAGTAATTCTCGCTTCGAACACCTCCTCCATGTCTCTTACGGAAATCGCCGCAGCTACCAATCGGCCGGACAGGGTCTGCGGCATGCACTTTTTCAATCCCGTGCCGATAATGAAGCTTGTAGAGGTCATCCGCGGCTTCTCCACCAGCGACGAGACTGTGGCCATCACCACATCCCTGGCCCAGAAGATGGGAAAGGTCACGGTGGAGGTCAAAAAAGACAGTCCGGGATTCATCGTGAACCGCATCATGATCCCCCACATGATAGAGGCCATAAAGATTGTGGAAGAGGGGATTGCGTCCATAAAAGACGTGGACGTTGCAGTAAAGAACGGCCTGAACTACCCCATGGGTCCGTTCGAACTTATGGACCTCACCGGAATCGACATCGCCTATTTTGTAAGCGAATACTTCTACAAGGAATTGAATAAGGAATCCAAGTGGGTTTCGCCCAATCTCCTGAAGACCATGATCCGCGCCAACAAGCTGGGCCGAAAGACAGGCGGAGGGTGGTACGACTACAACAGCTAGCACGTGCCTCTGAACGGTCTTACTTTTTGTCCAGAGACAATTAACAACAAAGAAGGCAGTCCGTGTGAATTCGGACTGCCTTCTTTTTATTTTTTTCAGGGGAAAGCGGCCTTTTCAGGCAGAGACCGAAAAGGGGTTTAGTAAAACAAGTCCGCTCTGATTACTTGTTCTTATGCCGCGATCGTTTTTTCAGTTTGCGATATTTGTGTTTCCTGATCTTTTTCCGCCGCTTTTTAACTACGCTAGCCATTCGATCACCCCCAAAGAATATAAAGAATTTAGTATATCAAGTCAAAACGCTTATTGTCAAGCAAAGAATTCCGCAAGGGGGGGGTGGACCGGTTTGGCATGCTCGGGAGGGTATTTTATTTAGTTTACATAATATATATTATCAGACATCAATCGCCTGGACCTTTTTCTTCTGCTTGTTCTCGTAAAGGGCCCGGTCGGCCGCAGCCACCAGTTCGGTTTCACTCATCTTTCCGTCAAAAAGCTCGATCCCGAAGCTGGCCTTAATCTTTCCGTAATCATTGAAACTCTTATGGAGACGGTCCACGATGGTGGCGACCGCATCAGCATCAGCGTCGATCAGGATGACGGCGAACTCGTCGCCGCCGTATCGGTATCCAGTGTCCACACCCTCCCGTATGCACTTGCGAATGATGTCTCCCACGTCGCGAAGTATTTCGTCCCCGGCAAGGTGCCCGTAATTGTCGTTGTAAGCCTTGAAATTATCCAGGTCTATTAGTATGATGGCCAAGTCCTGTTGCTGCCGACCGGCGCGCACCACCTCTTCCCTGAGACGGTTGAAGAATCGCCGGTGATTGTACAGGCCTGTCAGTGAATCTGTGACCGAGAGACGGTTCAATTCCTCCATGAGTGTCCGCTCGTTGATGATTCTCCTTATTTTGGCCTCCAGTTCCTCTATATCGAACGGTTTTTTTATGAAGTCGCTGGCGCCGGCGTTTATCACGTCAACATAACGATAACCCTCGGAATAACCTGTCATGGAAATAATTCCTAAATCCGGGTAGCGGCTCCTGGCCGCCTTGATCAGGTCAATTCCATCCATCTCCGGCATCTTCATGTCGGTAAGCAGAAACGTGTACGGCTTTTCCTCCAGGACCTGCAGGGCCTCCGGCCCGCTCGATACAGCCTCGGCGTTGAAGCCTATGGCCTCCACGAGTCGAAGCAGGGTCTCCTGCACGATGTTATTGTCATCGACAACGAGCACGAGTTCCCGGCCGTAGTCCAAGTTGGTGTTGTCAGACCTGTCCATGTAGTTCACTCTTATGCAATTTTTGGGCCTTCCCACCGGCCTTTGAAGAGGCCGTGTGCTCTTCATGTCTTTCGCTAAAAAATAGAGCATGATTCCACCACGAAAGGCATGAAGGACCTGAGGCTATATTAATTGAAGACTTATGTCGTATTATGCGAGTTGCACCTAACGGGCGGCAAGGGCTTCACCGAGAAGCGAGTTGGCCCTACCTTCTTTAATTTTAACTTTAATTAATTCGCCTATCTTGTTATTGTTTAGTTCAATATTTACAACTCTATTGCATTCGGACCGGCCTGTGAACTGGTCGCGCTTTTTACTCCGCCCTTCCACCAGGATCTCCATTTCTGTCCCTTCAACGGCCCGGTTTTTCTCCAGCGTAATCCGCTTCTGCAGGTCCTGAAGCAGCGACAGCCTTCGAGCCTTTTCAGCCTCGTCAATCTTGTCTTCGAGCCGGGCGGCGACCGTGCCCCGCCGATCTGAATATTTGAACGAATAGAGGTTGTCGAATCGGACCTCTTCAATCAGCGACATTGTGTCATTGAAGTCCTGAACCGTCTCTCCTGGAAACCCCACCATTACGTCGGCCGTGATTGCGATCTCAGGGCGAACTTTCCGGAGCCCGGCCACCCTCTCCAGGTATTCCCCTCGAACATATCCGCGGTTCATGCGTCCAAGGACCTCGTTGGATCCGGCCTGAAAAGGGAGATGGATGTGCCCGCAAAGGTTTTTGAGTTCCGCGAAGCACCTGATTAGATCTCCTGTCAGGTCCTTGGGGTGAGAAGTGGTGAACCGAAGCCTCTTGAGCCCTGAAACAGAGTCCATCCGCCTGAGAAGAGCTGGAAAATCGACTTCACTTCCCGCTTCCCTCCATAGGTACGAGTTGACGTTCTGGCCGAGCAGGGTAATCTCACGAGCCCCGTTACCAATCAAACTCTCAGCCTCCCGCAGTATGTCCCCGGGTGACCTGCTGACCTCTCTGCCTCTGACATAGGGCACTATGCAGTAGCTGCAGAAGTTATTGCATCCCTGCATAACAGTAATAAAACCTTTTACACGAGTTCCCTCCTCACGGCAGGCCGGGGGAGCTGAAAGTATTTCTTCGGTCTCCAGGTCGATTTCAACCAACTGTTCACCCGTAGAGCCCACCCGTTCCACCAGGGAGGCGATGCGGTGGATCTGTCTTGTCCCCACCACCAGATCCAGGCCGGGAAACCGTTCAAGTAAATCACTCCCCTGCTGTTGAGCCACGCATCCTGCAAAGACGATGATCATCCCGGGTTTGCGCCTTTTGATGGACATCATGCGGCCCAGAGTGCTCATCGCCTTCTGCTCGGCCTTTTCCCTTACACTGCATGTGTTGACCAGGACGACATCCGCTTCCTCCGGGGACAGTGCAGGCCTGCACCCCGAAAGGGTCAGACACCGTTTTGCATATTCGGAATCGTACTCGTTCATCTGGCAACCCATGGTGAGAACCGCATACCTTTTTCGATCAAGGGGCCTTTTATAGCCCGAAGAAGCCGGTGCTGCGGAGAAATAGGCCGGGATCATGGGAATTCCCTCTTTCTTTTCAAGGTCCCGTACAAGGGCCATTACATGCTCCTCGCAACCCGGGGCGATCATGACCTCAAGAAGGGCCGGTCCGGGATCAACGGTCCTTACCAGGGCCATGCCGTCGTAAGACTCCATTGTTGAACGGATATAGTGGATGTCCCTGGTTTCAACAAGAAATGAGTGCTTAGTCGTCGAATTCATTCTTGACTGTTCCGCCCCCCCAGCCGAGCTTGGTTCGGAGTATCTCGAAATAGGTCTGATGAGGTGACTTGATGAGTCGTATACGTTCTTCGGACTTGCAGATGAGCACACGATCGCCCAATAGCAAATCAAACCCAACCTGTCCGTCCAGGGTCAGAGCCACCTCCTCGTAGACCTCGTTTGCGATCTCAATGCGAACCATGGCGGTGTCTGAGAGGATAATGGGCCTGTTTGTCAGGGTAAAAGGGCAAATGGGAGCCAGAATGATATTAGATAGTGTTGGGTATACTATGGGTCCCCCGGCTGAGAGGTTGTATGCAGTTGATCCTGTGGGCGTGGACACGATCAGCCCGTCGGCCCGGAAAGTGGTAAGGAACTGATCGTCAATATGTACATCCATATCGAGAATTCTTGCCAGGGCACTCTTGTTTATCACCACGTCATTGAGGACTATGGAACGGCATACCTCCTCCTCTGCTCGGACCACAACTGCCTCGAGCATGAGGCGGCCCTCCCATTCCAGTCTGCCTTCAAGCATCAGCTCCACGGAGGGATAGAGTTTTGTAAGGGGAATTTCGGTCATGAATCCCAGCCCCCCCAGGTTTACACCCAGTATGGGCACTCCATACCTCCCTACCTGCCTGGCGGCGCCCAGGAGGGTGCCGTCCCCTCCAAGTACAACCAGCCAGTCGAGATTTTCAGGGATGCTCGACGACTCGGGGGCCTTGGTTACTCCGCGCCTGTCAGGAGGCTCCATTTCCTCCAGAAAAACCGACAGGCCCTTGCCTTGCAGCCATGACGCAAGCTTAAGCGCCTCATTCTCGGCCGGTTCGTATCGATGCTTGTAGACAATGCCTACGCTTTCCATCTTTTTACCTGCTTCGTTGTTTGTGCCATTTAAATGATAATGACAATTCTTACTTCGTGCAGGCGGGAAAAACGCCTCTCCGGCTTTTCGGTTTATCCATCCAGGAAAAGCGGCACGAACTCGAAGCCGAGAACGTCCACCAGGCCCATATCGGTCAGCTTGAGGGCGGGAATCACAGGCAGAGCCAGAAACGACAGGAGCATGAACGGATCTTCTACTGAACAGCCGAGGGAAGCCGCGGCACGGTTTGCTTCACTCAGCCGGCGCACCAGTTCGTCAGGCGGATCCTGGGACAGGAGACCGCCGATCGGCAGGTTGACCTGCGCGAGGACCTTGTCCCCTTGAACCACCACCAGGCCGCCGCCCATGTCTCTTAGGGTCGCGACACTACTGTGCAGATCCGACTCAGAGGTCCCCACAGCGATTATATTGTGGGAATCGTGAGCAACCGAGCTTGCAATGGCCCCGCTTCCAAGACCGAACCCCCGGACCAGCCCCAGTCCAATATTTCCGGTTGCGTGGTGTCTCTCCACCACTGCCAGTGTGAGTGTATCCCTCTCGAGGTCGGCAGCGACGCGGCCCTCCCGTACCAATGGCCGCTCCAGCACGACCTCCGTATAAATCTGGCCGGGAACGATCCGTATGATTCGGGCACGCCCTCCACTGTCGCGGATGCTGAAGCTCCCAGGATCGATCCGGCCCACTGAAAGCGGCCCCGTATCCAGTGTTTGAGGCGTGTGCTCGGGAAACCCGAAAACCAGCTCTCGTTCCGCCGCGAGTATGCCGTCCTTGTAGACCCGCTCCACGGAAAAGGACGACAAGTCCGACAGCACCACCAGGTCCGCCCTGAATCCTGCTGCAACAGCCCCGCGGTCACAAAACCCGAAGTATCGGGCCGGATTAAGGCTTGCAAGACGAATCGCCGTGACAGGCGGCATTCCCAAACCCACGGCCCGGCGGATCATATGGTTAAGATGACCTCTGCCGATGATGTCTTGCGGGTGGAGGTCGTCCGAAACAAAGCAGAATCGATCCAGGCTTTCAGGGGTAACGGCCGAAATTAGAGCATCCAGGTTCCGGGCGGAGGTTCCCTCCCGGATCATGATGAACATGCCGGCTCTTACCTTCTCCAGGGCCTCCTCGACCGTGGTGCACTCGTGGTCCGATTGGATGCCCGCCGCTACATAGGCCTGGAGGTCAAGACCGGTCAGGCCCGGACAGTGACCATCGAGGACACGGTCGCAAAAGAGCTCTATTTTAGCAAGGACGCCCGGGTCTGCATGTATCACACCGGGAAAATTCATCACCTCGGCCAGTCCGAGGACCCTGGGCTCCTCGAGGATTTCTCTCAGGTCTTCCGCCTCCAGCCGCGCTCCGGACGTTTCCATATGCGTGGCTGGAACGCAGGACGGGGCCATGAAAAAGGTGTCAAAGGGAAGATCGCGGCTCGCCTCCAAAAGGAGGCGTACGCCTTCAAGGCCCATCACATTGGCGATTTCATGCGGATCCGCAACGATTGCCGTTGTCCCGTGCGGCAGTAGCGCTGCGGCGAGTCGGGCGGGCGTCAGCATGGTGCTCTCTATGTGAATATGCCCGTCCATCAGGCCCGGGGCGATCCACATACCAGCTGCGTCGAGTTCCTCTTTTCCCTTCAGCCCGGTTCCGAGACCGGCCACGAATCCGTCTTGAACCGCCACGTCGGCAGCCTGGACTGTCCCGTCAAAAACATTCACTACGTGGCCGTTTTTCAGGACAAAGTCTGCGGAGATTTCTCCCCTTGCGGCCTTCAGACGACTCTTTATTCGATCTTCGAAGCTTAACAAGGACTGTCCTTATTTTTTTATCTATTCTAAGACGGGCCATCACCCCCAGCCAAACAGAGGTAGCGTTTTTGCTGGAAATAGAAACTAACGGTCGACCCGATCGACAACAAACCACTCATCCATGGAATCCGAGGTTGTGTCAACCTTCAGGTGCACGAGCGACAGGCCCGAAAAGGCCTTCTTGAGGTCATCCAGGTCCACGGCCTCGAACTTATTCACGTTGTTCATGTACGCCTGCTCCGTAAGGGCGTTGGATTCATAATTCTCCCTGCTCCTCGACAGGATGCGTCGAATAGACACCTCCTTGGGGCACTGGGTCTGCTGGATCACGAGAGTCATGCTGCAGGCCGCCGCCACCTCGGCTGCCCTTCTTCTCAGGGACTGTGTAACAAAAGTGGCATCCAGAATTACACCTTCCCCGCGGCATGCGAACTGCCGGGCCATGCTGAACATCTCATCGTAGACCGCGGTCCGTTTGTTCATGCTGGATGCGACCTTCTCATCAAAGATGTCCTCGTTTCTCAGGACCTCCAGCCTCAGCATATCCGTCCTGAGAACCTTGTATCCTTTGATCTTGGCTATGACTTCCGTGGTCTCCGTTTTGTAGGAGGCCGGCAGGCCGCAGGCGATCAGAACGACCCTGGACCCAAGTTCCCTTTTCATGTAAGGCTCGAACTGTTCCAGCATAGGGTTAAGCCCCCCTTTTTGAAAAACCGGCTTGGAATTGCACCTCAGGACTCAGGGGGCTGAGTCAACGTAGTGCCGCGCAAGCCTGAAGTAGGCACCTGCGGTCTCCGCGGCCTCCTGCTTGGTTCGGGCTTGGATCTGAGGGTCATTGAGTTGAAAGCCGATGACCTTTCCGCGGACATAGGCCCGGTAAACCTTATAAAACGCCAGCAGGCGCTCCATGCCCGTTTCACCTGCACGCTCCGAATACCTGGCCCACAACCTGCCGGCAATCTCCCCGCCCCCTCTGAATTCCAGGTCCATCAGCAGGAAAGCAATGTCCGCCAGGGTGTCGGAATACCTGAATCGCTCGTTGAACTCGATACAGTCGATTGCCGCCACGGGATCCAGAAAACAGATGTGCTCCATGTGGAGATCTCCGTGACAGTCCCGAATCCTGCCTTGTTGAATCCGATCTTCGAATACTGCGCCCTCTTCCCGATAGAACTGTTGTGTCCAGTCTCGAATCCTCTCGAAATCGTCGAGCTGAAGGGTCGCTCCCACGAACGATTCAGTCTGGGCGAAATTCTCATCCGTATTGACCTTAAAGCTTTCAAGCGTGCCAAAGCCGTCGATGTGTTTTGATCTCTCGGCCTCGCTATGGAAGCCGGCCAGCAGATCCGCCACAGAGTCGAGATGGTCGTCGTTAAGCTCGCCCTTCTCGTACAAGGTCCTCATGAGCCGGTCATCCGGTACGCGCCGCATTCTAACGGCAAACTCCACAGGCCGGCCGCCCTCCCCTCCAAGTCGGTGCCTGCCTTTATCCAGGGTCACAGGGACGACTCCGAGGTAGATATCCCTGGACAGGCGTTGGTTCAACCGCACCTCCTCTGCGCAAAAATGCCTCCGTTTGTCCAGTGTGGAGAAATCAAGAAAGCCGAAGTCAACCGGTTTCTTGATCTTGTATACGAATGAATCCGCTACAAAGACCAGGGAGATATGGGTCTGAACCAGGGACACGCGGCTCGTGGGATCAGGTAATGCAGCAGGATCTCGAAGATCATCTATCAGCGTTCCCACAGTGTGGATCCTCCATTCAAACACCCGCCCCGCCCGGATCACGAATCACACAGTCCAAACGGTTTCAGCACCTCGTCCGGGACATCCACCGATCCCATGAGCACCGGCCGCTGGTGACAGTCTGAACCGCCTGTCATGATCAGGCCTTCCTCCCTGGCGAAACCCGCGTAGGCCCGGGCGGTTGCATTGTCGTGTCTGGAATGCCAGCACTCAAGGCCGTCGATGTGTGCCAGCATGCAAGACCTGATGATCTCATGCTGCTCGGACAACCTGTCTGTGAGAGGGACCAGTGAGGTCCCGTTCGGATCGTTGGCGTGGGCGAGTACTATTTTGCCCCCGGCTCCACGGACCAAGACCGACGCCTCCTCCAGGGAGACAGGCATCTTAGGTTCATTGCACTTTACCAGATACCGGTCAAAGGCGTCCTGGCGGCATGCCACCAGGCCTTTTTTGACCATGTAGTCGGCGATGTGCGGCCGGCCGAACGCACCGTCCACACCGGCCTCGATGGCCTCCATGTCCCGGCTGTCAAAAGGAGGCAGGCCTTCACTGAAGAGCTCCCGGTTAATGTTTTCCAGGATCCTCTCCGCCCTGCGTCTGCGATGATCCCTCAAGAGATGGAGCTTCGCCGATAGGTCGGGGTTATGAAAATCAAAGTCATATGCCAGAAAATCCAGAGAGATGGGTTTGCCTCCCCTGTATTCGGGGTGGGAGAAGGAGACATTCAGCTCCAGTCCGGAGACGTACCCCAGGCCGAGTTCCTCTGCTATCAGCATGGCTGTCTCCTGACAGTCGATGGAATCGTGGTCCGTTATTGAAAGGACGCGGATCCCCCTCCGGACGGCTTCGGCAAAAACCTCTTCCACTGTCATGGCCCCGTCCGAGCAGGAACTCGTATGAATGTGCAGATCGATGATCATC
>CAZEIA010000096.1:0-13040 GCA_964512335.1 uncultured Desulfobacterales bacterium | reverse complement strand
GACCGACTGTTCGAGTTCAATGGAGATATCTTTATGATTATTGCGCAATATCTGTTGATGCTCACACCGGGTCTTGTTCTCGCGACCGTTCTTTTCCTTTTTCTGCGTAGAGCCCATCCTGTCCTTCACCTGTTTCTCTTTATTACAGTTTTCATTTTCACCAGAGACGCGATGACCCCCTCTGGGTCTCTGGAGTATCGGAAATGAAGCTTTTCTGTGGATACGCTTCATCAATGATCCGGTTACACTTTTGGTTCTTGGCCTCAGCAGCATAGGCTTTGTGTTTCTCATGCAGACCATTTCTCCAGAACTCGCAGCACTGGTGAAATGGTTTGAAGGGAACAAGCTTCTTGGAATTTTGATTGGGGTTGCCGGAGCTGTCATCGCTGCCCTCCCGTTGACCCTCGTTTACATCTTTGGTGTTTCCATAGAGAATCGGGGAGGCACCGTGCCCCTCCATCTCCTGCCTTTTATCCTTTTTATTACCCTTTCCGGAAATCTGTATGAAGAGGTTCTCTTCAGAGGATACATCTATGGCTGGCTGACAGGTAGGGAAAAAATGAAGCCTGTTTCGGCCGCACTTGTATCTGGTGTGTTTTTTTCTTTCGGTCACATTTTCCTGGCCTTTAATGTCACGAATGTGGGGATCAGCATTGTGGTATTCGCACTCTGGGAGGGGTGTCTGGCCGGTCTGGTTCGATCCCGATTTGGTGTCATTCCAGCCGTGCTTACCCATGGCCTGGCTGTGTTTCTTTTAACATGCGGATTGATTTGAAAGGTGATTGAGATTAATCGAGTAATGACTGCACACGAGTCTCGGCGAATTTATGGATTATTTATTCTGCCGCCCAACACCGGCTCCACCGGATACGCCTTTGACGTGCCGGTGAGCCAACCCGTAAGCCAAGGGAAATGACTTCGAATATGCGGAATAATATCCGAGCTGCACTGCGAGTGTTCGCTGATGAGTCGGATGCCATAGCATTACAGCGCTTCTTCAAAACCGGCCCTGGAGAATATGGCGAAGGCGATCGGTTTCTCGGCGTTCGAGTCCCGGCAACTCGTCGTGTTGCGAGAGAACACCGAAACCTACCCACGGCCGATGCCATAACCCTGCTCAAGTCGGATATTCATGAAGAACGGCTCCTTGCCTTGATCATCCTTACGCAGAAATACCAAAAAGGCTCTCCTGGCGAACAGGCATTGATTTACCGAACATACCTGGATCATACACGGTACATAAACAATTGGGATCTTGTGGATACATCCGCTGAACATATTGTCGGTGCCCATCTGAAGAACAGATCACGCAAACCATTATATACCCTCGCACGCTCACAATCCATATGGGAACGTCGAATTGCGATCATGTCCACCTTCCACTTCATCAAGAATAATGATTTCGACGAAACACTGAAGATCGCAGAAAAGCTTGTTTCCGACACTAATGACTTGATTCATAAAGCAGTTGGATGGATGTTGCGAGAGGTCGGCAAACGAGACAGGAGCAAGGAAAATATCTTTCTGATGAAGCACTATCGGAACATGCCACGAACCATGTTGAGATATGCCATTGAAAAATTTCCCGAGGAGATTCGGCAGCAGTATCTGAAAGGCACTTTGTATTAGGGAATGGCTAACCTGGTAGCCGGGGGTTTTACCCCCCCAGCCCCCACACCACCCCTCATGAGGGTCCGCAAGGGGCAGTTCACAGAGACTACCGGGCCGTAGCCGGGTTAATGGTGGACCACGCTGGTTTTGCTCTGGAACACTGGCAAAACCAGCTCCTCCTGTATGTGCAGCATTGATAAGCTATTTATGATTCCATGAAACTATGCTCAGCCTTCCCGATACAGGGAAATCAAATTTGCCAGGTTTTACGCCCAATATTCGATAGAAACCAGGCCGTCCATAGGAGAGCTATAGGTGAATACTCCATATTTCATTAGATTGTTATGCTGCCAGCGCCCTCGAACGTTGCAGACATGATCCACATCGCCCTGCACTTCATCATCCCTCCACTGGTCGCTCTCGCGTTCTACCGCAACCGCTGGCTCAACGCGACATTGATCATGATGACGACCATAATTGTCGATGCCGATCATTTGTTGGCTGATCCGATCTACGATCCCAATCGGTGTTCTATTAGCTTCCACCCGCTTCACACTATCCCCGCCATTGTAATCTACGCCGCTCTGTTTACGCTTCCTCTCATTGTAGGGCGGAAAGCCCACGGTCAGGGCCTGCATCCCATTGCGCGCGTAATGCACCTGATCGGCCTAGGGCTGCTGATCCACATGACGCTCGACTGGGTCGACTGCATGGTTTGACATGCGACGGCGATGTACACCACAGATAGAATAATGCAAACGAGGCGGCGTAACCCGCTCATCAACGCGGACACACCTCGCCCTTGGTTGCTGAACTTGATTTTGGGACTCATCTCTTGTTCGTTGAGAATTTAACATCAATCCGTGTGCCGGTTATGCGCAAGGCCGTAAAGGTTTTGCTCTGCTAGTCTTCTGATTTCGCGCCTAGCGCTAGTTCCAGTTTACGATAAGCAACGACACCCATCCACACCCAATGGAAAAGGCGGGGTCTATGGCGATCCAGGGATCAAACCGGACCTCGTATATCACCGCATTTCAGCCGTTTCCCGCTTCTCCTGTTCGACATCGCCTCGGTGCCCGGAAGGGCCCTTTCATTCTGACGAAGAAGAAACCCTTGCTGCCGGCGACTGTGCGGGCGGTAGAACCCTTTTCAGGACCAAGAATCTTAACGCGTTCCTCCCGGAGTTTTTCCTCAATCTCCCCCAAGGGAAGCGCTTGATATGCGTCGAGGGTAAGGTCAGTCACGGCCGGGCCTCCAATCGTTCAAGAGGGGTGAACCGATAAGAATGCCAGGGCGACATCACTTCAGGGGGCTCTTAGAACTGATCGGCAGGAGGGACGAAAACCTTGAAGACCGTGCGGCCGGCCTGATGCAGAGATTGAAATCAATGAACTCGAAATACTCTATATGCCGAAAAGAACGGCTATAGCATGCCTTCCAGCTAGAAAAAAGGAATGTCATTCAGATGGCTTGCCGGTAGTTCCCCCTATGGCTGAAGTATAGTTTGCAACGGTATAATCGGCGATAAGGTTTGCTATTCTTTCAAGCATAGCGTTATCTGCCGCCCCGATGGAATAAGCTCCAGCCATAGCACCAGCATGCTGATAAAACTGGGGTTTTGCGATTATTTCTCCGGTCTCTTTTTCTTTGTAGATCACTTCCATGTTCACAGCCGAACTTCCAGCTAACGCTCCAGCCATAAATCTGGCACCACCGCTTATGAATTTGATCTGCACTATCACGGGTTCGATGATAAGGGTGCCGAGTTCTACCGGGTGCTGTGATTGATTCCATGTACTCAAATGCGGATCCAGTCGCAAGCGCAAGATCTCTTGAATCTTGTTTTTTGCTCGTATATTTGCTTCATGGTTGGAGTATTCGGGTGCAATTGAAATATCTCTGAGTTCAAACTTACTGAAATCTGAAAACTTGTTGACAGGAGCTGGATTAGTAGTGCTGTCAATTTGGATATCTGTTGTAGCACATCCCGTTATAATAAATATTAATAGGAGACACGATAGCAAAACAGTCTTTTGGTACCTGATTAACTCCATTTTTTCCATCTCCTCCTTTTATGTCGCGATTGGAAATTGCATTCTAGACTGAATCGTACCCTCTTACCTGGTTGGGGGTCAACAGGAAAACCTCATAACACTTGATACCAAGGGATAGTCTGTGCAAAGCGAGGGGTTGGAAATGGTCTGCAGACGGATTGTCAGTTGTGAGGGCATAACTGTCAACACACCGATTTAAAAACAAAAAGGGAATCCTCTGGATCCACCTAACACCCTAACACAGCACCCAAAAACTTCGCGATTACCCGCATCTGATCCTCGTCCGTCCGCTGAACCATATCCAAAACCAGTTCCCGCCTTTTCGTAGGGTCTTCCATCTCGAGATTCCGGACACCGGTTGTTCCTCATTGACTGACAGCCTCAAGAGAATTGAAGACCACAGGGCATAAAAAAGGGAGCCAATGGCTCCCCTTTTTCACAAAAATCAGACGGCTTTTTAGACGGCTTTTGACGGCTGAAAACGCCTGTAAAAACGGGTGAAATATGCTCAGGACCCTCCTTTCACGCAGGCGACAGGGGTTCGAATCCCCTTGGGGACGCCATTTTCAACCGTAGATGATATGAGCATGCGCACGGCCGCTATGGCCGGCACATCGGACATGATAATCAAAGACGGTTTCAGAGCGATACATAAATTCAGAAACGATCCCACTGGTATCCAGGCCTATAGGTAATATGTCAAAAAATCCACTTGCGCTTGATATTATAAAGGCTTGCAGCGAACAGAGCGATACAAAACAGACTAAGCAAGCCCAAATTAAGCGCATAAGGCATCATGTTTCCCCCATACACGGCCCCGTGCAGGACATCAACCCCGTATGTCAAAGGCAGCCCGTAGGAAAGAGGTCGCATAAAAACCGGAAGTTGCGAGATCGGAAAAAATAGCCCGCAGAGAAAAACCATGGGGAACCGGAAAAAGTTCGAAAAGGTCTGCGCCTCAAAAACTTCCCGGACCGCTACAGCGATGAAAAGCCCCAAGAATGTGGATGATACAGCGATCATCAACACCGCAGGGAGAAACATCAGCCAACTCACGGATCCCAGGTCCATCAGCATTGAGGCTATAGCCACCGGGATGAAAGCATTGGCTACTCCGAAAATTATCGCCCCGGAGGTTTTTGCCAGCATCAAAAATTTCAGCGGAATCGGCGCCAGAAGCATTCTGTCGAACGACTTGTTCTTCTTTTCAAACGTGATAGTCACCGAAAGCATCGATGTAGTGCCGAACAGAATCGAAATCGCAGTCACCCCGGGAAGCAGCGAAACAATACTGTCGATGCCGCTGCCGGTCTTGATAAAAAACATCCCCGTCCATGCGACCGGGAAAATAAGCCCCCAACTGATGTTGGGCGGTTTCAGATAATAGGCCCGCATGTCTTTCATAAGGATGTTCCAAAACGCTATCCAGCGATTCACGCGTCGCCCCCCTTCTTTTCCCGCTCTTTCTTCATCGCATCGGCCTCGATGCCGGTGATGCTCACAAAAACGTCTTCCAGCGAAGGCCTGAGCTTCCTGGCCTCCGATACCTCGATACCGTGATCTTCCAGAAACCGCACCAGCGGCCCTACACGTATCGCTTCGCCGGCCTCGACCCTCACCCGCCCGGTGGAACGGCGGCTGAATTCGAGACCTGGAAAAGCCTCTGCAAGCTGTCGCTCGAGCGCCGTCCCCCCGCCGGAAATAGAAATAATCATCACGTGTTTTCCCTGAACCGGTTCCATGAGTTCCGAGACGCTGTCCACTCTGATGACCTTCCCTGAAACAATGAACGCAACACGGCCGCAGAGCCTCTCTGCTTCCTCTATATAATGAGTTGTAAGGAAAATCGTCGTGCCGGAACCATTCAGGTCCTCTATAAGCTTCCGGATCTGCCTGGCGCTTGCCACATCTATGCCGGTGGTGGGTTCATCGAGGAAGAGTATGGCCGGGCGGTGAATAATTCCTGCCGCTATCGTTAACTTTCGCTTCATACCCTTGGAATAGTTGGCAAATTTTCGACCGGCGGCCTCCACCAACCCGAATGTATCAAGCAGTTCTGCGGCCTTTGCCTCACGCGGCTTCTTCCTCATTCCATAAAGGGCCCCGCAGAAGCAGAGGTTTTCAAATCCCGTCAGTTCAGGATAGAGGTTGCTTTCGTCCGGCACCACACCCATCAAGTGCTGGGCAGCCTTAGGATTTCTGCTGCAATCGATACCGCCGATCGTTATGGTTCCCGAATCTGGCCTGGCGAGACCCGTCAGCATATTTATCGTGGTGGTCTTGCCGGCGCCGTTTGGTCCCAGAAAGCCGAAAAGCTCTCCGTCCCCCACATGGAAGCCCACGTCTTTCACCGCCTTTACATCATCGAAACTCTTAGCCAGCCCATGCACCTCTATCATTTCGAATCAGTCCTCTTTTCTTTTTCCGATTGGGCACAATAATGATCCTTGACCGACTCGTGACATTTTTCAACTTGCTCTCTACTGCACTTATATGGTATCATTTTGAATTATAATGGTCTTTGAGAGCAACAATCAGTCATGGGATTCCTCCTTTGTGGTTTTTATTTTTATAAAAGGACCGGACGGGTCACTTTCCGCCAGAAACCGGTCCGCTAAATCCCTCCAGCCTGCGAGTGTTTCATCATCCAGCCGGTAATGAACAAAATAACCGCGCTTTTCTGCGCTGACCACGCCGGCGTCCCGCAGGACCCTCAGATGCTGGGAGACTGCCGCCGGGGTGATATTGAGTCGTTTTGCAAGCGCGTTGACGCACAAGGCCCTCGATTTGAGCATCTGCACTATTTGTACTCGGCTTTCTACGGAGAGCACCTTGAAGATGCGCGCCAATTCTTCGGCCTTTCTCATCCTATCCTCGCTTTTTCAGGCACCAGCATAAAACTGGAAGTTTTAAGATTGAAAATAATTTAAGTGAATGCGCAAATACAATAATAGTGTTTCGGTGCGGTGTCAAACCCAATTTCGGTTCACCGGTGATTCAGCATAAAACCCTAAGGTTGACGTTTTCAGGTTCTGCTCTTTGCCTGTGGACTCAAGGACACGAAGTGTCGCAAATCTCCTGCTTTCCAAGCTCGAAAGAACGGGAAGGCAATAGGACTGAAAAATGCATAAATTCGATGAAATTGACAAAAACGCAAGCATAGATGCAAGCCTGAATAAAGCACTCGAGTCAGAGGAACGCAACTATCGGATAATCAAGTGATTGAATTTCAAAACTTGATGAGACCGTACTCCCCTGAATTAAATGCGTCGACCAATGTCCTTTTTGATAATCAGTGGGTGCCCCTTGAAGTTGCCCTTGACAAAAACAAGATGGAGGAATTTTTATATCAAAATCTGTAATTGGAGGAAAAGATGAAAGTGCTTTTTGTCATCTCCACCGACGACGGTGAAAGCGTCTTTAATGCCATGCGGCTTGCAAATGTCGGAGTAAAAAAAGGAGACGAGGTCAGCGTATTCATGCTCGGCAAAGGGGTCCTTTTTGAGCAGGCCGGCAGCGAGCAATTCGACGTCATGGGACAAGTCAATCAGTTCGAGGGTGACTTTTATGTCTGAGGGGTTTGCATGAAATCCCACGGTCTTGTGGGTTCAGGGACATGCCCGATCGGTTGGATGGATGATTTATACGAAATCGCCGTAGAAGCTGATAAAGTTTTTACTTTTTAATTACATATCGGGAAAATACCATAAATGGCCGTATTGTAATCAGCTATTCATACTCCGTCCGACTGGACGAGCCTCAAACAGCAACCCGACAAATCCCGTTTCCGCGATGATACCTGTTTCTATCCTGGGGTATTCCGGTGACGGGTTGTCAGGTCCCCAAAAAAGTGCGCTGCAAGCTCGCCGAAGTTCAAAACCCGTCCTTTCAGTGAAGCGAACAGTTTCCGCTACAGTGTAAAACCGGGCGTCAGCATACAATGGATGGCCCTCTGTGCCTTTCCTTATATAGGCCCTGCCCCAAGGACTGTCCGCTGGAATAATGCCGAGGACCAGCGTGCCGTCTTGTCGCAGAACTCTGGTGCATTCCTGAAGAGCCTTTTCCGGGTTTTCCAGAAACGACAATGTCAGCACCATGAGCACGCCGTCAAACACATGACTTCGAAAAGGCAGTTGTTCAGATCGTCCCACACATACGCGAAGGCCTCGCTGCAAGGCTTTGACGGCCATTGGCAGTGAAAGGTCCATGCCCTGCTTGATGTTGAGAGCCGCTGCAAAACGACCGGTGCCGACTCCAACTTCCAGCCAGGGATTCGAAACATTGCCGAAAAGGAGACGCAGACATTCAATTTCTTCCTGAAAAATAGCACTTCCTTTGTGAGTGTCATACCAACCGTCATAAGCGTCGGCAAAAGGATCGAATTTTGAGGTCATCGAGATATTTTCCATTATAAGTTTGATTGTGTTAACATACTTAAAACAACTTGGTTTGTTGGATATCAAGCGCAATATTTAATAACTGAATTACATCGATCTGCTGGAACCGGATCTTTACTGCACCACAGCGCCCGGCCGACGCGTGCAGCTTCAGACGGTCATGGACAACCTGCTTGGAGAGCGGGCCTTCTGTCCCATCATACGGCGCACCGAAAAATTTGCCGCCTTGGAGGGAATCGATTCCAGAAACGGTGCCAAGAGGTTGTGACTTCAACTTCATATCCACTGGGACTTCTCAGGCGGGCACTGAGCTATCTCTATAACAAAGAGACCAAATTTTGATTCGAGATCTAACACATCAAGCCAAGTGCTTCCCGAACGAAGAAATTCATCGGCCTTTTGGAGGTGGCCGAGCACAGGGACTTTTGTGAAAACCCTCTCCTGATCGACGTGCACAATCGCATCGTCGATCCCAGGTTCCGGGATCCGGCGATCTCCCCAAACTGATGGGGGACTGCTCACCGCCCACCAGGTGATGAAGGAAGACGCGGGGCTTTCCCAAAAAGGCTCATGTTCCCGGTTTCCGCAGCGCAATCCGAAACCCCGGCCAATCGTCTCGAGGCCAACGAGCAGGTCCCGGGAAAGAATTTCCAGCAAACTCCCATACTCTTCAAAGCGAATCTGACATCTCTCCTCACCCTCTATGACAGCTCCACTACTCAGTGGGAAAGGAGATTATTCATCTCCGCCTGTAAATCGCCAGTCATCGAACAGCACATATACCGCCGGAATCACCAGCAGCACCAGCACGGTGGAGGTCAGCAGGCCGAACACCACCGAAATCACCAGGGGTTTGATGGATCCGGCCTGTGTGCTCGTCTCCGCAAGCAGCGGGAGCAGCCCCGCTATGGTTGTGGACGACGAGATCAGGATCGCCCGCAGCCGATCTCGACTGGCCTGACCGGCGGCTGCCGCCGCCGGGAGCCCCTGCCGGCGATGTTCCTTGATGAAGTGGATAAGCAGGATGGCGTTGTTGACCACGATGCCGGCAAGAGAGGCCGCACCGATCAGCGAGGGCATCGAAAGATAGTAACCCATCAGCACATGGCCCCACATGGCGCCGATAAAGGCCAGCGGGATCAACAACATCACGATCAACGGTTCAACGTAACTGCGGAACTGAAAGGAAAGAATCAGAAAAATTCCTATCAGTCCGATCAGCAGGCCTCTACGGATCGAACCTCCCGTCTCGGCGGAGCTTGCCACCTGCCCTGCGAAAACTACGCTGACCGCAGGGTTACGAGCCTGGAAATCCTCCAGCCAGCGGACCCGCAGGTCATCGACAACGGCCTGACCGCTGGTTATCCGTGCATCTACATTGGCCTCCACGGTTACTGTGCGTTGCCCGTCTATGCGGATGATACGCGCCCAGTCGCGGCGCTCGGTCATCTTCGTCACAACCTCCAGCGGCACACGCCGCCCGTCTGAAAGTTGGATCGTATGGTCCGCCAAATCATCGAGGCTCTTACGGTCCTGCTCGGCCTGGCGCACCAGTATCTGGATGTCCCAATCGCCTATGCGCTGCGTGTCGGCGATCTCGCCGAGAAGCGCTGCCCGAAGCTGAGCCGCCACCTCCTCAGCGGTCAGCCCCAAACTGTGGGCGCCCTCGGCCAGCGAGAAGTTTCGCTGCGGCTTACCGGGGCGGAGGTCATCAAGGACGTTGTACACGCCGGTGTAGCCGGCCAGGTGCGCCGACAACTCCAGAGCCGCCTCCTTGAGAGCGTCCAGGTCCGCTCCCTCGAGGCGTACTTCAACGGGCACTCCGGCGGGCCCGAAGCCGGGCTCCTGAATGATCAGGCTGTGGACGCCGGTGATCTCTCCGATCTCCTCGCGCCAGGCCTCGGTCAGCTCGTCAAGGGTGACGTTGCGACGCTCGGCGGTGAGCAGATCGACGATCACGGTGGCAACATGGGCGCCGGCCTCCCGGGCGCTGGGGTTGTGATTGAAGCGCACCTGGACAGCCTCCACCAGGGACGACTCGCCCGGCTGCTTCGGGGTCAGAGCTGCGTCCAGACGACGCACGGCCTCCTCGACGCTTTCCGCTGCCTCCTCTGTGCGCCAAAACGGGGTTCCCTGAGGCATCAGGATGCGGGCCTCGAGCACGTCACCGTCGATATCCGGCATCGCCTCGCTGCCTATGTGTCCGCCCGCCATGAAGCCCGCCGATCCGAGAAGCACGATCAGCACCAGGCCCAGCACCGCATGGCGCCGGCGGATCGCCGCGTCGGCCATGCGTCCCACCCGCTCGCGAAAGGAGGAGAAACGCCGGTCAAAGGCCATGCGGAAGCGGGAGTCATGCCCTTCACTCAAGCGCTGTACGCTTCCCTTGAGGTGATGCGGAAGGATCCAGAACGCCTCGACCAGACTGGCCGCCAGCGCGGCGATAAGCACCACCGGCAGCACCTCCAGCACGGCTCCCAGTTCGCCGGCGAGAAAGGAGAGCGGTGCGAAGACCGCCACCGTGGTGAGAAACGACGAAAGCACGCCGGGCATGACCTGTCGGGTGCCTTCAACAACCGCGATCAAGGGCGAGGCGTGCTCCTTGGCGTGGGCGGCGATGTTGTCGGTGATGACCACTGCGTCGTCCATGACGATGCCGATGGCCATCAAAAGCCCCACCAGCGTGATCATGTTCAATGACAGCCCTGTCAGGGACATCACCGCAAAGGCGCCCATGAAGGCCGCAGGCAGTCCCAGCACCGCCCACAGGGCCAGCCGCGGGCGGAAGAACAGGCTCATGACAAGGACCACCAGCGCCAGACCCATCAGGCCGTTCTCCACCAGCATCTGAAGCCGATCCCGCACGATGCTGGTCATGTCCTGGGTCAAGGTCAGCCGTACCCCTTCGCCGAGCCGCTTGCGCTCGGACTCCACGAAGGCCGTGATGTGGTCCATCACTTTCAGGGAGTCGTCACGCAGGGTCTTGCTGACCTCCAGCACCAGGGCACGCTCGCCGTTGAAGCGGATCTGTTCCTCCTCGCGTTCCCCGACCTGCTCGAGTGTCGCTATGTCACCCAGTGTCAGCTCGCCGCCTCCCTCGCCCGAGACCACCACCACATCGCTCAGCTCGCGAAGAGAGCGACGCTGATCCGTGAAGCGCAGCAGGATTTCCCGGTCCCTGGTCTCCAGGGTGCCGATCGGCATATCAATGCTCTGGCGCGCCACCCTTGCCGCCAGCTCGCGGGCTGACAGCCCGTACTGGCCCAGCACCTCGCGGGGGACCTCCACCTGCCACTGGCGCTGCGGGAGTCCACGTATGACTACGGCCGCTACGCCGGGGAGGGCCATCAGCCGCTCTTCCAGGGCCAGGGCGTAGTCTTCCAGCTGACTCAGTGGCATGTCGCCGCCCACCGCCACCGCAGCCACCGGGTCGCTCCGGTGCAGCTCGCGCACAACCGGTCGCTCGGCACGCGCCGGCAGGTCGGTCAAGGCGTTGACCTCGGTGTCTATGTCGTTGAGGAATCGGATCGCATCACCGCTGGAGGCCATGGTGGCGGTGGCGAGAGCAAGGTTGTCCTGGGCCACGCAGACGAGCTCGTCGAGAAAATCCACACCTTTGATGGCATCGTAAAGACGGCGGCAGACGGCATCCTCTACATCGCCCGCGGCGGCGCCGCGGTACTCCACCTCGATGCCGACTTCGACGGGGCGATAGTCGGGAAACGTCTCGCGCCTGAGCGACGGGGCCGCAAACAGGCCCACGGCCAACAGCAGTATCAGCAGCAGATTGGCAGCGGTGGGGTGGCCGGCGAACCAGCGGATCATGGCGTCTCTCCTGCGGCCGACTTTTGCAGCCGCCGCTCGAGCTCTATGTCACGAATCGGTTTCACGGACATGCCATGGAGGGCAGGCACCGGATCATCTACGATCACTCGATCCCCGGGCGCAAGTCCCTCGCGGATCACGGCCAGGTCGTTTTGCTCAAAAGAGACCTGTACCGGCCGGATCTCGAGCCGGTCGTCCTTGTCCACTCTGTAGACTTCCCCCCGGTGCACTGCTGCGGCCGGCACCGCCAGCAGTGGTTCGAGGCTCTCGGTGGAGAGGTGCACGCGCACGTACATCTCACGTTGCAGAGGCGGGCGATCCGGCGGCCTGGCGTCCCGATAGGGCTCATCAACCGTGACCACCGCCCGCACGGTCCGGGTGCGCGGATCCAGGCCGCTGGCAACCCGTGAGAGCCGGGCCGGCCAATGCACCCCCTCGGCCCCGACCAGATACACCTCGGCACGAATCGCGGAGAAATCCAAAAGCTCGTTTAGATCCAGGGCATCGGCTCCGGGTTGGGAAAAGGCCACGCTGCCCATCAGGCGGCGCAGCATGGAGATAGGAATGTGCGCCTCCACCTCGGCGGTCTCGATGCTGTCGGCCAGGAATATCCGCTGACCGGCCCCCACGTGCTGGTGCATCTCCACGTCGACCTGACGGAGACGCAGGTCATAGGGCCCAACAAAGCGGGTGTCATCAAGGTCCCGGCGCGCCTGCTCCAGCCGCGTTGAGGCCCGCGCCACCTGGGCCTTCAGGCGCCCACGACGGGAAGGGAGGAGCCTAAGCTGGTTGTCCAGTGAAAACGCCGCCTGGCGCTGCGCCAGAGTGATACGAATCTGCTCGTCGCGCCTCGAGTTGGAAACCGTCCCTCTTTCGGCCAGACTTTCGATGCGTGACAGCTCCTGCTCGGCCAGGCTCAGCCGGTGCCGCTCAAGCTCCAGCAGGCGGCGGATGTTCTCCGCCTCGGCCTCGACTTGATCCTTCTCGGCGGCCAGGCCGGCAAGCTCCGCTTCCGCCTCTGCAATGGCCAGCCGATAACGACTCGGGTCCAGCGCCAGGAGCAGTGTGCCTTTCCGCAGCAGGGTGCCGCTTTCCAGGTCCGGGTGGCGCTCCACCACCCGGCCCGGCACGTTGGCCACCGCCTGCCAGGTTT
>CAZEIA010000095.1:0-13304 GCA_964512335.1 uncultured Desulfobacterales bacterium | reverse complement strand
GGTGTATTTCAATTCTGTTTCAGACCAAGGGCTTCCACCAGACCACGTACCTGGGCATCGGAATCCTTTCTGAGTTCGGCTATCCCTTCGGTATCAAGATATGACACATCCAGGCCGGAATCTTTGATCCTCTTCTGGATTCCTGGATCCTCAAAGGACTTGCGGATTGCCTCATCCAAGACCTTCACCACGTCATCCGGCGTCCCGGCGGGCACCACTATGGATTCCCAGAAGGGCATGGTGATATCCACCCCGCCTTCCTTCATGGTGGGGATATCCGGATAATTGGGGTGCCTGACTTCGTCGGCTATGGCTATGGGCCGAATCTTGCCGGCGGAGATCATGGCCTTGGCAGGTCCGATGGCCACAAACATTGAATCAACATGACCGCCGGCCAGCGCCGCCAGAGAAGGGCCCCAACCCTTGAACGGGACCTGGGTGAATTCCACGCCCGCCACATTTGCGAAATCCGACGAATAAAGGTGATCGATCACGCCTGCGCCGGCATTCCCGTTTTTGATCTTTCCGGGATTTTCCTTTGCAAAGGCAACGAACTCCTCAAGCGTATTCCACGGGGTATCCGAGTTGACAAGCAGGAACAACGCCGGGTTGATCACCCCGGACACGGCCTTGTATTCGCTCAGCATGACAGGGGAAACCGATGTATACTGAGCAATAGTAGCGCTGATACCGAGAAACCCCATGGTGTGGCCGTCCGGCTTGGCGTCTGCAAGGGCCTTAGCCCCCACCATAGAGCCGGCTCCCGGCATATTCTTGACCACGACCGGTTTTCCCAGTTCCTTTTCCATATGAGAGGCCAGGATACGGCAGGTCATATCTCCAGAGCCCCCGGGAGACCATGGGACTATGAGTGTCAGGGACTTTTCAGGAAACTCCGCATAAGCAGGAGAACCGAGTATCCCCAAAGTCATTGTCAGGGCAAAAAGGCCCACCAAAAAGAAACCAAAACGACTCTTAACCATAATAAACCTCCTCATAAGAAGAATTAATAATTGCTTCCAGCCCGCTCTGCAGCATCAATCATATCCAGCGGGAAACCACCGTTTTTTCGTCCATGAACATCTTCATGGAGGCCATCCGAGACTTGGCGGTTCCGACAAAGGACTCCCTCCGCGAACCCAGAGGGAAGAATGCGTAGGGCTGTGCCACTCCCAGATTCACGGCCACGTTGCCTACATTGGCCTCCCGGATGAGTTTACGAGCGCTCTTCATGCTGCTCGTCATAATGGCGGCCGAGTGCCCGAGGTCGGTCTTCGTATTGATCCAATCGATGGCCTGATCCAGGCTGTCACCCCTGATCAGGGCGGCAACGGCGCCAAAGGCCTCTTCCTTTGCCATTGGCATGTCAACGTTGACGTCCTCGAGAATGGTGGGGGCCATAAAGTAGCCGTTGGCATACCCTTCGGCCTTGGCGGCTCTGCCGTCGAAAGCGATCTTGGCGCCGTCCCGCAATGAGTTGTCGATCCATTCGAGGATTTTGCCTTTTCCGCCCTGGGTGGTGTACGGGCCAAGTTCGACATCCTCGTCGAGGCCGTAACCCATTTTCATGGCCTTGGTCGCCTCAATGAATTTTTCCTTCACCTCGTCATAGACGTCGCCTATGATCACCACATTGTCTACACCGAGGCATCGCTGGCCGGTCATGCCGAAGCAGGCCCGGATAAGCCAGCGGACCGACTCGTCTATATCGGCATCGGGCATTATCACCGCGTGATTCTTTCCGTTACCGTTAATGGACGAAGTCTTCCTGAGGCGTCCGCACGTTTCAAAGAGTTCATGCCCGGCCCTGTTGGACCCAATAAAGCCCACGCCTTTGACCTCGGGCTGCTCCAGGATGTACTTGTTGATATGTCGTCCGCCGTGGACCACGTTGATTACGCCTGGAGGGAACCCGGCCTCCTGGGCGACCCTGGATATGGTCTCAGCCGCCACCGGGTCCTGACGGCTCGGGCTGACCACCACAGTGCATCCAGCCGCCATGGCGTAAGGCACAAAAGACGACCAGGCATGCATGGGAATATTTCCCGGGGTTATGATCAAGAAGACACCGAGGGGCTCCCACACGAGATACTGATCAATTCCGTTGGCCAGTTGGTCTACATGCTCGTTCTGCTTGGGCAACCCATAGAGGGCCGAACACGCGGACTCGATGTTTTCTATGACGCGGCTCACCGACCCCCTCGACTCTCCGATTGTCCTGCCGTGGTCCTGGGTAAGAATTCTGCACATGTCTTCGTAATTTTCTTCAAACTTGGCATGCATCCCGTACAGCAGGCGTCCCCTGTCCCTCAGGGGAACGTATTTCCATGTCTGAAAGGCTTTGTGAGCGGCCTTGACCGCCTCAAGGGCCTCTTCCTTGGTAGCCTCGGGAAACTCGGCTATCACTTCTCCGGTCGCAGGGTTGGTAGTCTCTTGAATGTCCGTCGATTTGGAATCGATCCACTCCCCGTTGATTAGGAACTTGAGTTTTCCATAGTGTTTCTTTACTTCCGGTAATAATGCCATAAAATAAACCTCCTCCTTTTTCTAATTAGTTTGTGCTTAACAACGAAATATTAAAATATCGTATTATATGTTTAGACTATCTAGTCATCATGCTTGGCAATAATAGTGCTATTTTTGGAAATATTGTAATCAATATCACCACGCCGAATATGGCAAACAAAAAGGGGGCAACCCCCCTGAATATGGTTTCCACCGGCGTGTCCTTGGCCACTCCGGCAACCGTAAAGATATTCAGTCCCATGGGCGGCGTGATCAGCCCGGCCTCCATCATAAGAACGGCAATTACGCCGAACCAGATCGGATCAAATCCCAAGGTGAGAATTATGGGATAGATCACGGGCATAGTGAGCACCATCATGGAAATTGCGTCCAGAAAGCAACCCAGGAAGAGATATATGAGTATCATTATGGTGTGGATCAGATATGGAGAGACCTGAAGGCCTGCCACCCATTGGGAAACACTCATGGGAATAGTAGACAGTGCCAGGAAATAACTGAATATGTTGGCCCCGGCCACCAGGAAAAGCACCATTACGGATATTCGGACCGCCTCCTGGAGGGCCTCCATCAGGTTCTCCCGATTCAGTCTGCGCTTAACCAGGGCAAACAGCAAGAGGATGGTCGCGCCCACGGCACCGGCCTCTGTGGGCGTGAAAAAACCTCCGTAAATGCCGCCCATGACCAGCAGAAAGACCGCAAGGGGTTCCCAGACCCCCAGAAGGGACGCAAACTTCTCAACCCAGGACACGGGTTCCGGACTTGCAGGGGCAAGACTCGGGTTTGCCTTCACCAGGATCACCACGATGAGCACGTAGGCGGCCGCCAGGAGTATTCCGGGGAAAAGTCCGGCGATCAGCAGTTTCCCGATGGATTGCTCCGTGAGCATCCCGTAGACGATGAATCCGATGCTGGGAGGGATCAAAAAACCCAGGGTCCCGCCGGCGGCCACGGTCCCGGTGGCAAGTCTGGGGTGATAGTTGTACCGTTTCATTTCCGGAAGGGCGACCGTCCCCATAGTGGCGGCGGTCGCCACTGAGGAACCGGAGACCGCAGCGAAACCGGCACAGGCGCCGATTGTTGCAATACCCAGCCCTCCCGGCAGCCTTCGAAGCCACTTGTCAAAGGTGCTGTAGAGTTCCGCTGTCATACCGGAACTCCCTGCGAACCCGCCCATGACGATGAAGAGCGGTATCACCGTATAGGGGAAATAGGAGGAAACTTCATAGACCGTCCTTGCGACCATGGGCAGGGCTGCGTGCACGCTGGACAGATAGGTCACACCCGAAAAACCCACCAACATCATTGCAAATGCAATGGGCATGCCAATAAAGAGAAGAAGAAACACCACACAAGTCCCTATTATGCCGACAACAATAGGATCCAGCATTATCGCCTCAAGATTTTTTTCAAGGCATCCGTCAAATCGAAGAAAAGTTCGAGGAAGAGAAATGCCCCTCCAACGGAAACCAGCAGCCTGAAAGGAAACTGGGGGATTCGGAGCATGTCCGAAACGGTATGCTCCGCCTTACCAACAACCCACCCCTGCCAGGCCATCAGCGCTATGATGAAGAGGCTCATAAGGGTGGTGATCACATCAAGCACAAGGGCAACCTTTTCGGGAAGCCTCGAAACAAGCATGGTGACACGCACATGCCCCTTGACCTGGTGTGTGTAAGCGAGCCCAAGGAGAATAAAGGCGGCCAGCAGGTAGCTTGAGAGTTCCATGGAGCCGGGGATAGGCCGGGACCATAAGGCCCGGCCTATCACCTCACCGCTCGTAAGAAGCATCATTGGAATGAGCAGCATCATGCCGATGTAGCTCATATAGATCGAAACACGTTGGACCGTCTTCCTAAACATCGTATTCAGATTCCTCGATCCCAGGCTGCTCTAATGTCCCACTGATATCACTTCCAGTCCTCGGGAAAGGCAACACAGGTGATCCCCAGTTCCTCAGATATTTCATTGTATTTCATTACTGTATCTTTGGCTTCAAGACCTTTGGATTCCAGCTCATCGACCCATTTTTTAGTTACATCCTGGAAGCCTGCAAACCATTTTTGTTGTTGATCAGGCGTTAAATTAGTAAGTGTTACACCATTATCAACAAGCTCATTCATCATGGTGTCATAGACTTCACGGTTGAGGCCTCCGGTTGTCCTGAAGGGATTGCCGCAGACCTCCTCGATAATGACTTTGAGATCATCAGGCGTGTTGTCCCAACTCTTCTGATTCATTATGACGCCCTCTGAGACGCACCCAAAGGTCGCTACGACTCCGTACTTGGCGACTTCATGCAGTTTGAAGGCAAGCACAAGGGGCGGACAGGTCACAAGACCGTCGATGGTGCCCGTCTCGAGGCCCAGATAGACGTCGCCCAGGGGCATAAAGACCGGTTCGGCGCCGAGGGACTTTATGTAATGGGTTTGATGGCCGCCCGGGCTTCGAATCTTCAGCCCCTTGCAGTCTTCAAGGGTTTTCACCGGTTTTCTCGTCCATAAAAAGGCCTGAATACATCCGTTGAGTTCGATCATCTTCACCCCGGGGAACTCATGGGCAAGGGCCTCCTCGTACATCTTGTTCCCTATATCCACGGCAATGTCCTTACCGTCCACCCAGGTGGCCAGGGACAGCACGTCCGTCAGGGGAAAGCGGCCGGGGGTCCATGTGGCCGTGAAATATCCCATATCGGAGAGCCCCTTGGCGACGATGTCATAGTGTTCAGGACCTTTACCCAGAGCGGCGCCGGCATAGAGAGTGTAGGTAATGCGCCCGTTGCTCCTCGCCTTCAATTCTTCGAGCATGGGCTCCCAGACGGTCTTGACTTCCCTGCTCGCAGGCGGATGCCATGTGCTGAACTTCAGATGGATCTTGGAGTCTGAAGCCTCGGGAATGCCGACAGGCGCCAGAAAAAGAGCCGATACCAAAAATACCAGACAAAACAAAAAGACTTTTTTCATGACCAACCCTCCGTGATGATTTGGTGTTTAAAGTGCTTTACACTACCTTGTTAAGGTGCAAAAAGGTTCATTTTAACAACCAACTCACCAATACGTTGGATTCATGGTTTTTACTAAAAAAGCAACCCCGCGAATTATTCTAATTCGGCGCTTTTCGTTTCATCAAGTTTAGCATATTCTTAAGGAGTTATTATAATAATTTATACACTTATCATATTATATTCCTATCTTTAAAAATTCTATGTCCCTGTTGAGCCAATTGGGCGCAATTCATGAGCTATTAGCTCTTGAACAAAGTGCAGGCCATGTGTGATATGTTCTCTGGTCATCTTAACGGCGCGCTCTTTGTCCCTCTTTTTAAGGGCATCTAAAATATCTTTGTGGTATCTGAGCGATTCCTTGAGATGCGCTTCATCCGTCAGGGACATGCAACTGAAGCGACTCATTTGATTGTGAAGTACTTGGCTGAATTTTTGAAGGCGCTGATGTCCCGATACCCGGAACATAATGTCATGGAATCGTTTGTTGAGAAATTGATATTGAATCATGTCCGGTGGCGTGGAAGAGACACACTTTTCCATCTCGGCTACTATCTGTTGCCATTCTTCTATATCCGTGTTGGATATTTTGTCGAATCCCAGCCTGGTGGCCATTTCATAGAGGGTGCATTTCAGGGTGTATATCTCCCAGGCATCCTGCTCGGTGATCGTAGCGACAAAGGCCCCCCGGTTGGGCTTTCTTATAATTAATCCCTCCGCCTCCAGTAGTTTCAGCGCCTCCCTGACAGGGGGCCTGCTTATTCCCAGGGAAAAGGCAAGCTCCTGTTCCTTTACCTGCTGGCCGGGGCGCAGTTCCCCTTCAAGAATGCGGCCTAGGAGATATCTTCTCACTTTGTCCACTATGGACCGGATTTTCAGCATAGTCCTTCTCCGCCCGAGGATGTGACTATTGTCTTATGTCTATTGTATACAATTTTCACAAACAGCCCTCCCTGTCAACTCATAAAATTGGATTTCTCAACCGTGGGAAATATGGAGCACAAAAATTGATGTAACTAATCAAGAAAGAAATGGCGGGGACGATAAAGTTTACTGATATATACATAAAAAGCGCCCATAACTTAAGGTTTTAATCCTTATAAAAAGGACGCAAAGTGCATTAAAAATCCTTTCTTTATAGATCAAGCTATCCTAATGCGGGCCCTTGCCTGCACCCCCAAAGTCAAGGAGCACTGGCGTTAAGAATAAGCCTACATTTTGGTTTTTTCGGGATCGAAATCGATTTCCTCCAATCCATGGACCCCGGAGTCTTCCTTCACACAGCGGTAGGGAGCAAGCTTTTCGTGTCCAAGTATGGTTTTATTCTCTTTCGATTTCGATCCCGATTTCGATTTCGATTTGGATTTGGATTTGGATTATCTCAACATCAACACTTCTTGTTTTTTCTGACAGCTTTTCAGGGTTAGCCACTAATGCGTTCTAAGTGCATCCTGCGTTGTGTAACGTACATATTTATACGCCAGCCCCAACGCACGAATGCATTTCTCCGGCGTATCAAAAACAGGGAAGCCGCATAGTTCCATTCTCTCGCCCAACTCGGTAATAGCACCCGCATCAGGGCCATAGATCCAGATCACCACAGGTTTCCTGGACCGGGCCTTGAGTCCTTCATACGTCTCCACATATTTTGATATGACGTCTCCGGCCGGAGTGGCCCAGAGCACCGCGAACAGGACGTCCACATTCTCATCTTGGAGGATCGTGTCCAGAAGCCTGGGATATAGGTCAAAGGCATTCGGAACAGCCGCCATCATAGGACCGACATCCACCGGATTTTTTCCCAGCCCCGGGAAAAGCTTTTCGAGCTCGTCCGCCGAGCCGCCTCCCAGTCTTGCCAGGGAGAGGCCTTGTTTTGCGCACTCGTCGATGGCCATCACCGCCACCCCTCCTGTAACGGTCAGAATGCCCACGCGATTCCCTGAAGGAAGCTCTCCGGCTGCAAATATTTTCGGCATCTCAAAAATATCCCCGAACTGCTCCAGACGCAGGACGCCCGCCTGGGAACACACCCCGTCAAAAATTCTGTCGTCCACAGCCAGCGATCCTGTGTGGGATTCGGAGGCCTTTGCCCCTTCTCCCGTCCTTCCCGATTTTAGAACAAGCACGGGTTTTCGGGTCGCCACCTGCCTTGCCAGTTTCAAAAAGCCCCGTCCGTTGCGGATGCTTTCCAGGTACATGCTGATCACCGCGGTATTATCGTCCTTTTCAAGGTAATCCAACAGGTCGCATTCATCCACATCGCACTTGTTTCCAAAGTCACAGATCTTGCTCACGCCAAAACGCATTTCCGGATAAGTGACCGCCTGTGGGTTGATCATGCCTGACTGCGCGCAGATGGCAATCACGCCTTGTCTGATCTTATAATAGCCTGCTTCGTAAGGGCATGGGTTAAACCCGTTTGCCGTGTTGGCCACGCCTGCGGTGTTGGGTCCCACAATGCGAAGATCCAGGCTTCTTGCCAGGGAGACCATCTCCTCCTGAAGTCGTGCACCTTCCGCATCCCTTTCCGCAAAACCGTCCGATACCACAACCACAGACCGGATTCCTCGATCCGCACATTGAGTTATCATGGAAAGCACGGATCTCGCGTTTATCATGATGACGGCCACATCAGTTTGATCCGGGATGTCCAGGAGAGAGGGATGGACCTTGATACCGTGAACTTCTTGATACCCTGGATTGACGGGAAAGATCTCTCCCTTATAACCCGCCTTCAGAAGTGAGCGGACAATAACGTAACCGCCGAAATATCCTTCTCGAAAAGATCCGATAATGGCAACGGACCGCGGATTAAAAAAGCGATCAACCCGGGTATTCTCCGATTTATTGCTCATGGACAATAGCTCTATCACAGCCCGGCCGTCCTTGACAAGCTCCCCGACCGATCTGCACACCGTGATTTCACTCTTGAATAAAAAATAAAACACTTAATGTAGTTACATATAGTTCTGAACAATCCCCGATGGATGAGGTATATGAGGTTGTGTGCCTTGCGCCTTATCCATGTGATTGAGGGGATTGTCTTGAATCTGAAGGAAGTCCTTGTCCGGCCGGTTTATCCGTCTGAGGAGCAGTGTTTCCAGGAGCGAATGCAGACCCATCACTGCCGTATTCCTTTAAATACACCCCCGATCCTCGTCGCGCTCAAGGACGGCGACATCCTCTTCCCACAGTTCTGGCCATTGCCACCGGCGCAATCCTGCGTGGAATTCGAGGATATCAGGCCATATCTGATTGGGCCAACAGCCTTGGCCAGAAGGCCCGAGAGCGTTTCAACTGCCGTCGTGAAAAAGGCCGATATCTCGTTCCCAGCCTCTGCATCATCCGTAATGTTATGATCCGTGTCGACCCTGTACACCTAGACAGCGCCCTTCAACGCTGGAACCACGTCTACGGCAAAGACGATCAAAGCTTGGCCATAGACGGCAAGACCATGCGCAATGCCATAGATGAAGAACTCAAGCGCACCAATGAAATCAGGATGGCCATCCCGCTTCTCGATGCCATCGATATCCGAGACAAAGACATTACCGCAGACGCACTCCTTATCCAGCGCAAACTTGCCGGCTATATATGCCTGGAGCGTAACGCCCATTGCCACTTCATTGTCAAAGGCAATCAAGCTACTCTCACGCAAGATATCCAACTCTATTTCCAGGACGGCAAAAAACCGGATTTCATCACGTATGATCCCCCGGATCATGGCCGGATCGAAACTCGTAAAATCTGGACCACCACCGAGCTCAACCACTATCTCGACTTCTCTCACGTGGGACAAGCCTTTGTGATCGAACGGGAATCTGTTGAAAAAAAGACAGGAAAAACCTCCCGCTACATCGCCTACGGCATCACCAGCCGAAAACCCAATGAAGCAAATGCCCGACAGCTCCCTGCCATTAACCGCAACCATTGGAGTATCGAGAACAGCTGCCACTATATCCTGGATTGGAACTTTGATGAAGACCGCAGCCGTATCCGCACGGGCTATGGACCAGAAAACATCTCTCGACTCCGACGTTTTGCCATCGGCCTCATCAAAGCCAAAAGAGTCCGCAGCGTTGCTCAGAAAATGCGAGAGCTCACATGCGATGTCCGTCTGGTTTTCGATTACTTGTGAATGACCAAGAATGTTTGCGCCTCAGCTCGCCTCTAACAAAATCTCAGCACCTGCTTGCCCAAACACTAACCCTCGATTCCTGCCAGGGTGCAGCATCCCCTTTGCTTTCCTGCAAAAGTCCAAGAAAGAACGGGCGAAAACCCCACCTGTTCTGTCTTACACACTTACCAAACTCACCTTTCGCTTTCAGCCAAAACAGGTCAAAATCAATCGCCTGAGCCGTTCCCTTACCGGTAAAACCTTCATAACACTCGGAGAAGGGTTGAGACGCAATGATATGGGGTTTGATATTGGAGTATTGGTGGGAGCTAGCATTCTGTTGGTAGTAATGCCTTGAATCGACTGGGAAGACACAGGTGGTGATCATGACTGGAGAGCCGACCTATGAGGAACTGGTTCAGCGTGTTCGGGAATTAGAAACGCGCGAAAACCGATATCGTCTGCTCTTCGATCATATGAGTTCGGGATTTGCCCTCCACGAGATCGTCGTCAACGAGAACGGAAATCCCATTGATTACGTTTTCTTGGAGATCAACAGCGCTTTCGAGACCCTGACGGGGTTAAGTCGGCAGGATGTTATTCACAAAAAAGTCACGGAGGTCCTGTCTGGTATTGAAAATGACCCTGCCGACTGGATAGGGAAATACGGGCAGGTTGCTTTGACGGGGCGGGAATTTAGTTTCGAGCATTACTCGCTATCTCTTGGCAGATGGTATTCGGTGCAGGCTTTTAGCCATAAGAACGGTCAGTTTGCCACGATCTTCGAGGATGTAACAGAAAGGCGCAGGGTGGAAGAGGCCCTGCGAAAGACATCCGAGAGCCTGCAGGCAATCCTGGATAACAGCCCCTTGCTGATCAGTGAGTTTGACCTTGAGGGCCGTTACATACGCGTCAATCACGCAGTCGCAAAGCTGTTAGAACGGCATTCATCCGAATTGATCGGCAAGGCATTCAGTGAGATCCTTCCGGCGGAAACGGCCGAACTATTTATGAAAAGGCTCGATCTCGTTTCGAATGCACGCAAACCAATAACCTTGGAGGACCATCTGGTCACACCGGAAGGGGACCATTATTTTATCACAACGATATTTCCTTTGTTTGATGCATCCGGACAGATTCGAAGTATTGGAGGCATTGCCCACAATATCACCGAGCGCAAGCAAGCCGAGCTGCTGCTGGAAGCGGAACGTGCGCAATTGAGCTCTTTGTTCAAGTATTCCGGTGAAGCCATCTTATTGCTTGACCTCGAAAACCATATCCTGGACGCGAACAAGGGTTTTGAACGGATCTTTGGTTACTCCTTGGAAGAAGCACGGGGGAAGATCATTAAAGACCTGATCTGCCCCAATCGCTTCTACCATTCGGAATCAAAGGAACTTGATGAGCAGTCAATCAACGGGATTAAAAATATAGAAATCATCCGGAAACACAAAGACGGTAAAGAAATTGACGTTAGAGTTTCAGCCGGACCAATCAAGTTAGGAGACAGGATAACCGGCCGTTTTGTAGTTTTCGACGACATCACCGAACGAAAGCGTTCTGAGCGGGAAGACCGGCTCAACAAAGCACGTTTGGAGATCATCCACAAAATTGCCACCATGTCGAATGCAACCGATAAGGACATCTGTGATGTGGTGCTCGAAAGCATGGTGGACATCACTGACAGCGCCATCGGTTTCCTGGGATTTCTGAGCGAGAATGAGGAGGTCATGAAGATCCATGCCTGGTCTTCATCAGCAATGGCCGAGTGCGCCATTTACGACAAGCCCCTTGAGTTTCCCATTGATCAGGCCGGCCTCTGGGGGGAAGCTGTTCGAAATCGAAAACCAATGATCTTCAATGATTACGAAGCTCCTCATCCCTCCAAGAAAGGCTTTCCTGAAGGACACGTTCAGGTTTCCCGCTTCATGGCCGTCCCCGTGTTTGACGGTGATCGCATCGTGGGCATAGCTGCTGTGGGCAACAGTCAGGACCCTTACAATGACTCCGATGTAACTCAACTCAGCCTGCTGATGGACGCCTGGTGGGAGCATATCCGACGTAGACGAACGGACCGCGAGAAAGAAGAGCTTCAGGCCCGATTGGCCCAGGCCCACAAAATGGAAGCTATCGGGACCCTGGCGGGCGGCATCGCCCACGACTTCAACAATATTCTGAGCATCATTGTGGGAAACAGCGAACTGGCCATGCTGGACGTCCCGGAATGGAGCCCTGCGCAGGACAACCTGAAGGAAGTCCGGGAGGCGACGCTCAGGGCCAGAGATCTGGTCAAGCAGATCCTGATGTTCGCGAGGCAGAAGGAACACACCGTCTCCAATATCCGTCTGAAGCCTATCGCAAAAGAAACCATCAAGATGCTCCGGGCTTCCATCCCAACCACTGTGAAAATCCGTAAAAACATCAGGGAAGGTCTTCCTTCAGTTCTTGCGGATCCCTCCCAGATCCAGCAGATCATCATTAATCTTTGCACCAATGCCGGACAGGTGATGGAGGCCGAGGGCGGCACGTTGACGTTCACATTGGACACCGTCGACACGGAGACGCCACTCCACACTATGATGGAGGCGCTTCCCCCTGGCCGTTATGTGCGCATGCAGGTCAAGGACACAGGTTCGGGAATTCCACCTGAAATACTTGATAGGATCTTCGATCCCTTCTTCACCACAAAGGGTGTGGGCGAAGGCACGGGCTTGGGACTGGCCGTGGTTCACGGCATTGTACAGGACCGCAAGGGCGGAATCATCGTTGAGAGCGTGGAAGGCCAGGGAACCACTTTTTTCATATACCTGCCCGCCTCGGAGGTCGAATCGGTTGAAGTGAAGGCCGAACAGAAAATAGAACTCCCTCGGGGGACCGAGCGGGTCCTGTTCGTGGATGACGAGGCCATGATTCTCAACCTGGGACAACGAATGCTGGAGCGTCTGGGCTATAAAGTGGAAACTCGGGCAAGCGGGACCGATGCACTAGAATGCTTCAGGCAGGATCCCCATCGCTTTGACCTGTTGGTCACTGACATGACCATGCCCGGCATGAGGGGGGACAGGCTGGCGGAGGAGTTTCTGGCGATGCGCCCTGAGATCCCGGTTATCCTGTGCACGGGTTACAGCAGGCAGATATCTAAAAAGAAAGCACAGGAGATAGGTATTCGTGCATTTGTCATGAAGCCCCTGACCCAACATGAGTTGGCGAATACGGTTCGAAAAGTTCTGGATGAGAAACCCCAGAGGTAGCATCCTAACTCCGCGGAGCAACAGTCCCGCCTGCCTGAGAGGGGGCAATACTCCAGGTTGCAACGGCCGTGGGATATGACATGGGCTCAGGCATTCCGATCGCACTGGACAAATTCGATTTCCGCGGGCTCCACCCTCTGATTTACATGGGAACCGCAAGCGACCGCTACGCAGGGTGGATCGGGCAGGTGTACACCGCCGAGCACTATGAAGGGTTCATAAAGTCGCGGACCCATAAGGTTGGAGGGAAATCGTTCACTGAAAAGGTATTGCCGGTGGATAGTGTGGTGGAATACTTCCAGCATTTCCGCGTGCTGGAGCTCGATTTCACTTTTTACAACACTCTCCTGGATGGCTATGGAAAGCCGACACCCACCTACCGAACCTTGAGCGCCTACGCCCGCTGCCTGCC
>CAZEIA010000094.1:4984-13450 GCA_964512335.1 uncultured Desulfobacterales bacterium | reverse complement strand
GTTCGAATGTGAACGGGCAGATGAATGCAGAAAAGGGTGGGCTCATCCTTTGCCAGGGAAACGGCCCGCTCAATGGCATGGGAGAGTTCGCGCACGTTTCCAGGCCAGGGATACTGGCTGACCATCTCGAAGAATTCCGGAGAGAAGCCCTTTGTTCCGATACTGAAATGCTCGCAGTAAAAGCGCATATAATGCATTGCCAAATCGATGACATCCCCACCCCGCTGCCGAAGAGGAGGAAGAGTAATGACAATGGACCGAAGCCTGTAAAGCAGGTCATTGCGGAAGCTCCCGTCCTCGGACATCTTATCCAGGTCACGGTTGGTCGCGGAAACCAGTCGGAATCGACTGGAAATCTCCCGGCTGCCGCCCACCGGCCGGAATCGGCGTTCCTGAAGAGCGCGCAGCAGGATCTTCTGGGTTGACAGGGCAAGCTCTCCTATCTCGTCGAGGAACAGGGTGCCTCCATCAGCCTGCTTGAGCAGCCCGCTGCGAGGAGTATCCGCACCGGTGAAGGCCCCTTTCTCATGGCCAAAAAGCAGGCTCTCAGCAAGAGTTTCAGGCAACGCCGCACAATCCACTACGACAAAGGGGCCATGGCTCCTGGAAGAATTTTCGTGTACAGCCTTGGCAAAAAGCTCCTTTCCCGTCCCGGTTTCTCCGGTGACCAGGACACCGGCGTCACAGGCCGCCGCCTTGGCCAGCATATCAAAGGCGTATCTCATTCCAGCGCACCGCCCGATGATGTCAGGACGTTTAATGGTCAAGGTGCCTCCATCAGGCATGGCATCTTGGGCATTTACCGCAAGGTTCAAAATGATTTGTTCGAGCTGGCCCACATCCCCTTGAATGGGTGGCAAGCCGCATGCCAAGTTCAAATCAATCTGAATGTCCTCCCTCAAAGTCCGGCGAAGAAGTTTTTTTAACCCCTTGATTACCCTGTTTGCGTCCACAACCTTGAACTCCAAGGTCTGCTTTCGACTGAAAGCCAGGAGCTGGCGGACGAGGTCGCGCGCTCGATAACCCGCCGCAACAATTTCTTCCGCTGATTGGCGTCTTGAATCCTCAATGGAAAAATCTTCTATAAGCATCTCCCCATAACCGAGGACCGGGGAAAGCAAGTTGTTGAGGTCATGGGCGACTCCGCCCGCCAGGCAGCCCACTGCTTCCATTTTTTGCGCCTGGGCCAGTTGTTCCTCTAAAGCCCTTCTTGTTTTTTCGCCTTCCAGCCTTTCCGATATATCGCGTACAAAAACGAGAGCTCCGTCACTTCCATCGTAATGAACAGGAACCGCTGAAACTTCAACACTGACAGGCGATCCATCCATGCGCAAGCAGGTCTGCTCAAGGTGGGAAATCGACATCTTTTCCCGGCCTCCGAGACAAATCCATTCACGGGCCGTTTCTCGAAAATCAGGATGAAAGCGGTCCATAACCGGCTGTCCGATTAAGTCTTCAGGCCCGTCCACACCGAACATTTCAACAGCGGCCTTGTTCACGTAAGCGAATCTTCCTTCAGCCTGGACAAAAATGACATCGGGAGAGCTTTCCACCAGGAGCCGGAACTGCTTCTCGCTCTGATGCAGCGCCTCCTCAGCCCGCTTGCGGTCTGTTATGTCAATGAGCGTTTCGATAGCACCGGTAATGTTACCGCGGGCGTCATACATTAGGGCGGCTGTAAAATAGAGCCACGTTCCTCCTTTCATATCGGGGAAAAAATCAATGGCCTCCAACGCACCCTCAATCAATCCCGAACGCCTGTGCTTCCCGGCATACAGCTTGCGGATCCTGTCCGACTCCCCATCGAGAAGCAGGTCAGCCAGGCATGGCCGTCAGGGCGATGAAAGGCCTGCGCCGAGTCCCTGACCCAAATAACGGAACCATCGGACCTGCGAAGTTCGGTCTCGAATCCTCGAAGCACGCCATCGCGATGAAGGAGCCGACGCTGTTCCTCCTGGTCCTCGGGTCGAACAAAAAACCCTGATGATTTCATGGAAAGAAGGGATTCCCTATCAGGAAACCCGAGTATCTCCGCCAAGGCGGGGTTGGCCTCAATTATTCGGCTATTCTCATCTGTTCTGTAAAGCCCCACCGGAATGCCTTTGATCAGGGAGTGATAACGATTCTCACGATCTTCGAGCACCTTGATGGTCTGCTCCAACTCCCGAACCCGCTGTTCAAGCTCTTCGCAGTTAGGCTTTTTTGACATAATCACCTGTCTTGTCTTTGGGGAATTTCAGTTACGGCATCTCATCCGCTCAATCGTAATACTGTCAATTTAATTTCAAAGGAACCACTTGAAATACCTGAACAGTTTCCTGAAGGGGAATGGAAAAGTCAAGCCTATAAAGGACATGCCTTAGCAGGTCATTTCCGGCAGGAATAAGTTTTGAATTGGGCGAGTGATGTCCTGATGCAAGGTCGCTGAATACTCAGCGTGGAGGAAAGAGGCTGTCTTGCAGGTTATGGCGCAGAACTCGAGGGTTGTTTTCTCGCAGGCGGTCTTAACAGGAAGATGTATGGCCTGGCTTTGTGAAAAATAATCCTGGCAACAATGTAAAGGATGATGAATGGTGCGATAAAACTCAATTCAAAGCCCCCTGCCCAACCCGGGAGTTCGAACACAAAACCTCCGAACCGCTTGTTGAGCCAGGCTGCGGCAAAGAAGACAGGCCAAAGGGAGCCCATGCCCATGGCTATGCTGAGAAAAAACGATTTGCCATAGGCCTCGTTAGCCAGCTTGTTGATCATCTTGTAGGATTTTTCATCCTTGGCTTGTCTGGCCTTAAGAGATTGTTCCTGGTAATAGATGGCCCGCTCTGCGCTCTTTTCCATTGCAGAACGGTTAAACCGGTAAGCCACGGCCATGGTCAACTCACCCAGCAAGGTCGCCCAACAGGCCAAAATAAAAGTCCCCACCCACCACCCCGCCATAGGACTGGAGAAAAAACGATACGGGGCGATCAGCACGGGATCTATCTTGAGCAAAAGCCAGGTCATGAACTCCACTATGAAACGGCCTTTCTTATCCAACCCCGGCCCGGAATACCGGGACGGGGCTGGATTGTGTCGATTGCTGCAATTGTTTAAGTCTCAGTAGGGCGGAACAACGCTGTATCCGAGAAATCCCTGTGTCGTATATCGCAAACCGATATAGCATGCAAGAACGATAAAAATGATCTTGAGGACCTTGTCCGGGATGTACTTGGATGTGCGCGGCCCGATCATGGAGCCCACAAAGATGCCCAGAAGTTCCATCCCGATGAAGCCCCAGGCGATGAGGACGCCTTTGCCCACCATGTAAGTGAAAATGGAAATAATCATACCGATCAAGACGCACAGGGCCGAGGTGCCGGCCACCACGTACATGGGCAGGCCTACCACTGATGTCAAAAACGGTACGAAGAGAAACCCGCCGCCGATTCCGAGAAATGCGGCAATGGCTGCGATGAAGATGCCGCCCAGCATGGGGAGTACGGCCTTGAACTCCCAGGTCTGGCCGTAAAAGGTCATCTTAATCTTGCCGATGAAGAAAGTCAGAGCCCAGCCGGCCAGGACCAGGATGTAGGCCACCCACTTGTGTCCTCCGATCAGATTGACCCACAACGCGGATGCCACCACGAGCAATACGGCAACAATCATAATGCTCCAGGACCCTTCCAGGATCTTGACTCCCTGGTCCCGCGTATCGGACTTCTCCTTCACGGCCTTTTCAAAGGCCTGGGCAGCCGCCTTGGCCTCCTTCTTGCCTGCCGACCCCTTGGGGGTGAGTTCATAAATCAGGAATCCGCCTATTACAAAAACAATGAGGCCGAAATAGCCGACATACTGGCTTAGCGAGATCCTGCCGGCGGTGAGACTCGGAATCAGCCAGGATCCGCCGATGCCGCCGATGGCCAGGCAGATGGCCAAGGGCGCAACCAGCCGGCCCATGCGGTAGTAATTGATGGATGAGATCAACCCGCTCAGCCCCACCAGCCACTGGTTGGAGACACGGATGGAATCGGTCAAGAGGGTGTTCACCGGGCTGCCCTTGGGAAAGGTTTTCGCGTAGGGAGCTATACCGAAGATGGTAATATGCCCCACGCCCGCCATGATGCCGCCAAAAGCTCCGACCGTGGAGAAGATCCAGCCCACCCATATGGCCCAGAGAAACCCGATGAAAAGATTCGGATCCGGAGCCCCGGGGATACCAAACAGGCCGGGGTCGGCGCTGGGATCAATGGATTCTCTGGTCTGTGCGGCAAAACGTTCATCTCCCACACTGTTTTCGATAGCTGTTTTCATCCTGTCCGGCATGCCCGGTGTTGTCAGGCCCGAACCGGACTGAGCAAGCGCGAGCGTTGCAAAACTCAATAAGATGAAAACACCGGTGACCCAAAAAAAACGCTTTCTGTTCATACTCTTCCTCCTCTGGCTGGTTTTTTTGTTATTGCCTGACTGACTATTTCCAAGAGCTGATCAAAGTCCGTTTTCAGTAAACTTACCAAATTCGATTAATTATGCAGGATGCGTGCCCGAGACGGCATTACAGCCAAGCTGCTGATTTATCTATTTAATATATTTAAGCAGAATGTGTGTGAGGGCTATGAGGGCGATGGGGCGCAATAAAATTATTGCATATTGGACAAGGGCTGCGAATTCGGGTGTTCAGTTCTTGGAGCGAAACTCCTCAGCCCTGATTCCGTATCTTCTCAAGAGTTGCTGAAAGGATTGTCTTTGAAGGCCGCACCTCCTGGCCGCGCGGGTCACATTTCCCCGGAATTCACCCAACACGCCGGAAAGGTAGGCCAGGTTGAACCTGCTAAGGACTTCCTCCTTTGCTTCCCTGTATGGCAAATTACTTGGAGGATACTGAAAAGATTGGTTTTCCTGATTTTCCGACACCAAGTTCGGAAAGGTGACAATAGGCCCCTTTGCCATGATAATGGCCCTTTCAACAACGTTTTCAAGTTCCCTGACATTGCCGTTCCATGGGTTGCTGAACATGGCCGACATAAAATCCCGGCTCAGCTCGAGACCTTCCTTCCCGAATTTCTTAGAGTATTTCCTGAAAAAATGCTCCACCAGAAGAGGAATGTCTTCCCGCCTTTCCCTCAGAGGGGGGACCTCTATAGAGACCACATTGAGCCGGTAAAAAAGATCCTCGCGAAACTCTCCCGTGCTCATCAGCTCCTTGAGGTTTCTGTTTGTTGATGAAACCACTCTTACATCCACCCTGGAACTCCTTGGATGGCCCAGGGGCTTGATCTCCTTTTCCTGCAAGACCCGTAACAGCTTTGTCTGAAGACCGGTGGGAAGGTCTCCGATTTCATCCAGAAAAATAGTGCCCCCGTCAGCCTCGCGGAAAAGACCTTGCCTGTCCTGCTTTGCATCCGTGAAAGCGCCTCTCACATAGCCGAAAAGTTCAGTCTCCAGGATGCTTCCCGGCAAGGCGGGACAATTAACGATCACAAACCGCTTATCGCTGCGGTCGGAGAGCTGGTGAATGGCTCTTGCGACCAGCTCCTTTCCGGTACCTGATTCCCCTGTAATAAGCACGGTCGCGTCGGTTTTGCTGACCATCTGAATTGTGTCGAAAACATTCATAATACGGCTTGAAACACCTACCATATGATGAAAAACACTCCGTGATTTTACTATACTCTGCAAGCTGCGGTTTTCACTGATCAGAGAGTGATGCTCCATAGCCTTTTTCAGAGTAAGTATAAGGCGAGTATGGTCAAAAGGCTTCGTGATAAAATCATAGGCGCCCTTTCGGATGGCGTCTACTGCTATTTCTATGACTCCATAGGCAGTCATCATAACCACTGTAGGGCTGTTTATTTCTTTTTTTATAATCTTTAAAAGCTCTATACCATCCATCCCAGGCATTTTTACATCCAGAAGAGCGACGTGAACCGTGTAATCCTCCATTATCTTGAGGGCCTCTTTCGCCGAATCAGCCGTCATCACGTGCCATTTCATTTCATACGAAACGGTTCTTTTTATAAGAGAAACCATATCCGGCTCGTCATCGACGATGAGAAGGACTTCTTTGGTTTCCATAAGCACCTCCTCTTCACGGTTCATCGCTTACTTCCGTTGGATCCTTCTATAGGCAACAGGATGGTAAAACGGCTTCCCTTGCCAGGAGTGCTCCTTACCAGGATTTCACCATCATGACGCCTGACGATTCCGTAAGTCACGGCAAGGCCGAGCCCGTTTCCCGTTCCGGTCGGCCTGGTGGTAAAAAAGGGGTCAAAAATCTTGTGGATAATGTCATATTCGATTCCGGGACCTGTATCCTCGAAGGAAACTGCGGCCCTCCTTGGCGACGCATCGATCTTTGTCTCTATCCTTATGGTGCCGTCGCCATCCATGGCCTGCTCGGCATTTACCAGGATGTTTATGAACGCCTGTTTGACCTTTTCAGGATCCACCTTCAAATGGATAGGTTCCGGAGATAGGTTTTTTAAGATTAAAACACTTTCAGCCTCAAAGCGCGGCCGGACGATCGAGAGCGCTTCATTTACAAGGTCATTCAGATTGACAGCGGTTTTTGCCGTCTCAGTGGACCGGGAAAACCTCAAGAGGTCTTCCACAATATTTTTGCAGTTTATGGCATGTTTTTCCACCACCTTGAGATCTTCATGGAACCGGTCTCCAGGTTCCGTCTCCTGCAGCAGGAGTTGGGTATATCCAAGGATGAGGCCAAGGGGGTTGTTTATCTCATGGGCGATCCCTGCAGACAACCGCTCAAGAGACTCCAGCCTCTCTTCCTGTATATTATTGTGCTCTAATGCCTTTTGCTTGGTCATATACTATTAATCTCGGGGGCCATTCAATTATTGCAGATGAACGTATAAAACGTGACTGACAAGCCTTCACACCGCTGCGTGCCCAACCTATTACTTAACCTCGCAGAGTGCAAGATTATTCTTGCACCCCCCCTATAAAGTATCTTTGTCTCCCCTGATAAAGGACGAAAACTGTTTGCTTCCGCCTTATCAGGCAAAAGAGGGTCCAAAATAAAAACTCAAAAAATAATGCAATTACAAGGCTTTAGCCAATAGACCGGTGGAGCCTCTGAGGCCATAGCATGTCTCGGCATGGATTGAACTATAGGCATGCTATTTGCTATCCGGATCGGGAGACATTTTGGAAGTTCGGCACGAATACCTAAACAGCCCGTTATTTCTGAACAGGAAACCCCTGAGCCTCCAATACGGTTTCCGGATGTGCAGTGGATATTGTCACAGTATTCGCATGTCGAATTGAATCGTAAATGGAATGCTCAGCAGTAGTGCCTCACACGGCATTGGTGCTGTGCCGGGAAAATCACCACGATCATTTTTTGTACTGATGGATAGACCGGAGGAAATAGCTGATGAAAAAGGTTGTTAATACGCTCTGTTTTATGTGTTCCGTGCGCTGCCCGATCCAGGTGGAGGTGGAAAATGAGCAGGTGATCAGCATCAGGGGCAACCCACACGTGCCGGCCATGAACGGCGGCGTATGCCCCAAGGCCGCAGCAGCCGTAGCCGGCCTGAACGACACCCAGAGGGTGCAGTCCCCCCTGATACGCACCGGTGAGCGCGGTTCCGGCCAGTGGAAACGGGTGAGTTGGAAAGAGGCTCTGGATTACACGGCTGATCGATGCAAAAATATCTTTGATAAGTTCGGGGCCAAAAGCGCGGTCTACTGCGAGCGTGCCAACCTGATATCCGACATCTCCAAGTCCTTTCAGAAGGCCATCGGCTCTCCGAACCACTTCACACATGACACGGTCTGCAAGGGCTCCATAAACACGGCGTGCCGTACGACCATCGGATACACCGACGGCCAGATCAACGCCGACTGGGGGAATGCCAGGCATGTGGTTCTCTATGGCCGCAATGTCTTCGAGTCCATTGAAGTCAAGGCCATGAACAGCCTCATTTCGGCCATGGAAAAGGGTGCCAAGGTCACCTACCTCGACCCGAGGGTTTCGGTCACAGCGACCAAGGCCACGGATTACAAAATGATACGTCCAGGCGGGGACCTGGCGTTCAATTACGCCCTCATCCACACCATCATTCAAGAAAAGCTCTACGACATCCCCTATGTGGAGCGATGGGTGGATGGTTTTCAAGAGTTATGCAGTTTCATAGACCCCTATACACCTGAGTGGGCCGAACCGGAAACCGGAATCCCCGCCGCCGAGATAGTGAAGCTTGCCCGGGAAGTGAGCAAGGTCAAGCCGTCGGTGGTCTTCCACTACGGGTATCGGGGCTCACACCATCCCACCGAGACCTACTTCCGGCGTTCCCTCCTGATCCTCAACGCCCTCATGGGCAGCATCGAGAGCCCGGGAGGGCTCTTCATCAAGAAAGGCCTCAAGGACGCGGGTTACAAGGCGGGTCTTAAGACATACTCATCCCAGGAGTTTCCGGAAATGGAGGACAAGCGCCGCTTCGACGGATGCGGCCAGGACAAGTTCCCCAT
>CAZEIA010000094.1:0-4884 GCA_964512335.1 uncultured Desulfobacterales bacterium | reverse complement strand
TTCTTCCTGGAGCGCTCGGATCCCCTTCAGATGGGCTCCAGCCTGAAGCCGGCCATCAACCGCCGCATCGCGTGCGTTAAGCCCAGGTTCGACACCAAGCCCATGTGGTGGATCGTCAAGGAGTTGGCGAATCGTCTGGGGGTCGGCCAGTATTTCCCCTTTGAAACCGCCGAGGACATCTGGAATTACCAATTGGCGGATCTGGATATCAATATCGAAGACTTTGATGCCACGGGTATTGTCTCACTGAGCGATAAGGCCATATGGTGGGATCGCAACGACGGTATCAAATTCAAGACCCCGTCGGGCAAGATCGAGTTCGTATCGGACCTCATGGAAAGCCACGGGATTCCCTCGCTCCCGCCCTATGAGGCGCTGGACTCGGAGCCCGGGGCCTTCCGGCTGATGTGCGGCCGCTGCGTGGCCCACACAAACGTTATGACCCAGAACAACCTCTATCTCAATCACCTGGTCCCCGAAAATCCGCTGTGGATAAACGACAAGCGGGCCAAGGACCTGGGGATCGCCGACAAGGACGCCGTCGAAGTCGAATCCAAGGCGGGTAAGGCCGTGATGCGGGCCTTTGTCACGGACATGATCCATCCGGAGGCGGCCTTCATGCTCCACGGGTTCGGCCACAAAGAGGTCGAAAGCAAGCGCAGCTATCAGAAAGGCGCGCCTGATGCGCTCTTCCAGTCGCGCCTGTACGACAAGATCGGCGGAAGTCCGGCCCTGGACCACAGCTGGGTTACCGTCAGGAAAATCTGAAACGGCCTTGCTAAAGGGAAAAATTTACTCATTCATTATTACTACTAGATTTGGGAGGTTTTCTACATATGGGCGATTATATCATCACCACGAATCCGGATCGCTGCATCGCCTGCCATGCCTGCGAAGTTGCCTGTCAATCGGAAAACAAGGTGCCGCTGGAGGCGACCCTGGGAAAAATCGTAGTACTGGGGCCTAAGATGGTCGATGGGGCTCCCAGAATGACCTCAGTGTTCGTTCCATGCTTTCACTGTGAAAACGCATGGTGCGTGGATGCCTGCCCCACCGAGGCCATCCGTCGAAGGGAAAAGGACGGGCTTGTTTATGTCGTGGAGAATCTGTGTGTGGGCTGCAAGGCCTGTATCATGGCCTGCCCATGGCACATCCCCCAGTGGAACCCTGAGGCCGGCAAAGTGGTCAAGTGCGACCTGTGCATGAGTCGAATCGATGACGGGAAACAGCCTGCCTGCGTGGAGGTGTGCCCCACAAACGCGCTCCAGTTCGGCCGGCCGGAAACGATTTCCGATACAACCAGAGAACGCTACGGGCGCAGTCTTCTCGAAAAAAATCTCAAGGCGGCATAGGTCAAGGTGATGACGATCCAACCTGCGACCTTTCCCAAGGGAGGGGTCCATCCCGAGGAAAACAAGGAACTCACCAACGCCTTGCCCATTGAGACCATGCCTTATCCGTCCAAGGTGTCCCTGTTTCTCAAACAGCACGTGGGCGCCCCCTGTGAGGCATCCGCTCCGCACAGGGATGACCCTTCTGCGGAAGATGATGTGCTCTTTGTCAAGGGAAACCCGGGTGGATTGTTTCGACTCCTGGTGGAGAAGAAAGACCGGGTCCGCGAGGGGGATAGAGTAGGTGAAATAGGCACCAACCTGGGGGCGGTATTGCACGCCAGTGTCAGTGGCACGGTCAAGGGGGTGGAAGAGAGCGTCCTCCACCCCCAGACCGGCAAGGCCCCGGCAATGATCGTTCAGACCGACCCCGAGGCCGAAATGATGCGCCCTGTTTACAGCCCGGTGGACTGGCGCGGTCTTTCAAGAGAGGAGCTTCGCGAGCGCATCGCCGCCGCGGGTATCGTAGGACTCGGCGGCGCAGGTTTTCCAACCGACGTCAAGCTGAACATCAAGCCGGGAGTCAAACTCGACACCCTGGTCTTGAACGGGGCGGAATGCGAGCCTTACATCACCTGCGATCACCGGATAATGGTTGAGTTCCCGCAGGAGATAATCGAAGGGGCCAAGATACTGCTGACGGTCCTCGGCATCACCTACTGTGCAATCGGAGTGGAAAACAACAAGCCGGACGCCATTGAAGCCTTAAACGACGCAATCGCCCGCTCGAACCATGACGACGGTTTCAAGGTGGAAGTCAAACCGCTTGCGGTCAAGTATCCCCAGGGTTCGGCAGACCAGATCATGCAGAGCGTCACCGGCCGTGTTCGGCCTTCGGGGCAGCGTTCCTCGAGCATAGGGATCATAGTCCAGAACGTCTACACCACCAAGACGGTTTACGATGCCGTAGTCCTGGGAAAACCCTTAGTGGAACGAGTGATTACGATCACCGGACGCGGGATCGCCCGTCAGACCAACCTGTGTGTCAAGATCGGCACTCATATCTCGGAAATCGTCGATTATCTGGGAGGTACCACCGAAGACCTTTGCAAGGTGGTGGTCGGCGGGCCCATGATGGGCTTTGCCGTATCCGACTTCGAGGTGCCGATCACCAAGACTACGCCCGGCGTGCTTTTCCTGACCTCCTGCGAGGTGGACGCCCAGGAGTACGGACCGTGCATTCGATGCGGGTTTTGCCTGGATGCTTGTCCCATGGGACTTGAGCCGAACACCATAGGCATATATGTCGAGGCGGGCAAAGGGGCCGAGACCGAGCCATTCGGACTGATGGACGACTGTTTCGAATGCGGCAGCTGCGCCTATGCATGCCCGGCAAAACGTCCTCTGGTGCAGTTCATACGCCTGGCCAGGCAGGAAATAAACCAGGCCCGGGAACTCAGAGAGGCTCAGGAGCAGAAGAGAAAAGCGGAATGATGTCAAACCACTTTCAATCCCTCAGCGACAAGTCCGGTCCGGAGACCCACACCCACCACCTGCTGGTATCGGTTTCCCCCCACATAAAGACCGACACCACCGTGGCCAGGATAATGTGGACCGTGGTCGCCTGTCTGATGCCGCCGCTAATCCTGTCGGTTTTCGTTTTCGGCTTCCAGACCCTTATAATCACGGCGGTCAGCGTGATCAGTTGCGTGGCCACCGAGGCGATCTCCCAAAAGCTCCTCGGCCGGCCGGTCACCGTCAAGGATGGAAGTGCCGCGATAACCGGCGTCCTCCTGGCATACGTGATCCCGCCCGGAGTTCCCCTGTGGATGCCGATCTCAGGGGCGGTGATGGCCATATTCGTCACCAAGATCATCATGGGGGGACTCGGCCTCAATATCTTCAACCCCGCCCTGATCGGACGGGCCTTTCTGGTGGCCACGTATCCGGTGGCAATGACCACGGCCTGGCTGGAGCCGATACGCGACTGGTCCATTTTCAGGCACATGGGTTCCGGCGTGGATGCCGTGTCTTCAGCCACGCCTCTCTATGTCTTGAAACACTACGGCATAGGGGCCGTAATGGAGCAGTTCGGCTCCCGTGTGTCCCTGTACTCCGACTTTTTTATCGGAATGATGCCCGGGTGCATCGGGGAGACATCGGCCCTTCTGCTTCTGATCGGAGGGTTGTATCTGATCTACAAGCGTTACATCAACTGGCACATCCCCGTCTCGGTCATTGTCACAACAGGCGTGTTGACCTGGGCCTTTGGAGGCGATCGGCTCTTTACAGGCGACCCTCTCCTGGCGGTTCTTTCCGGCGGCCTGATCCTCGGTGCGTTTTTTATGGCCACCGATTATGTGACCTCCCCCAACCAGCGCGCCGGCCAGATCGTGTTCGGCATCGGCGTTGGGGCCCTGACCGTGCTGATCCGCCTCAAGGGCGGCTACCCTGAAGGGGTCTGCTATGCCATCCTGCTGATGAACCCCTTGACGCCGGCTTTGGATCAATGGTTCAAGCCGAAGCGGTTTTCCGAGGGGGCGGTCCAATGAGAGAAATAATCAAGATCACCTTGGCCCTCACGGTATCGTGCCTTCTGGCGGGCGCGGTAATCGGGATAACATTCATCTTTACAGCCAAGGCCAAGCAGCATAACGAGCATCTCAACGTACAGCAGACCATGCTCGGGTTGCTGGGCTACAGCAAGAGCCGGCCGGCGCCGTCCGAACTCAGACTGCATCAGGTTCACCGCTACATCATAAAGGTCGGCGACACTATACGCATGGGGTATATGGTTCCGGTGCGAAAAGAGGACGGCGAGGGGTATGCATTTGTCGTGCTCGACCTGAACGGGCGGTATCTCGAGCATCACAGCCTTGATATAACGCCGGAAGAGGCCATGTCCGAAGAGGACCGCAAAAAGGCGCTTATGCGTGTTTTGAAAGACCCGGCCGGCTTCGAATTCGCCGATAGCATAATCATTGCGTGCAGAGGGGAAGAACGCGCAGCCTATCTGCTGCCGGGCGAGTTTCCCGGGTTCAAGACCTTTATCAAGGCCATGGTGGCTCTGGGTACCGATTTTCAGCTACTCGGCCTGGAAATAATCGAACACGAAGAAGATCCCGGCCTGGGAGGGGAAATCACTCAGGATTATTTCAAAAATCAGTTCGTCGGCAAGTCCTTTGAGCACATCAAAAAACTCAGCGTCATCAAAGAGCCGCTTCCCCTGGAGTATGAGCGTTATCTCAAGTCCATGGGCAGGGAAAACGGCGGGTTTTCGGCCCGGGAGAGGGCTGAAATTGAGAAGCGATACAAAGACAAGGACATCTATGCATTGACCGGGGCCACCATATCCAGCGCTGCGGTGACCAACGGCGTCAGGGCAATGGCAAAGAAGTTCGCGTACCGGATTCAGATACTGGACCAGGCGGTTGACGCCGGCGACGTACCGGTACTCTTTTGAGATGTTGAGAGGTAGATATCGTGCCAGCAACCACTAAAACCAACTTTCAACTGGTCGTAAACGGCCTGCTCAACGAAAACCCCATTTTCC
>CAZEIA010000093.1:0-13555 GCA_964512335.1 uncultured Desulfobacterales bacterium | reverse complement strand
CCACGACAACTGGGGCCACAACCCAGTGCTCTACCAACTGAGCTACACCCACCGTAAGTATTCAGTATAGCCCTGCCAAATAGGAATTTCAAGGACAAATGGCCATTCTCAATTTGACGCCCCGAGAATTCTTTCCTATAGTGGTATGTTCTATAAACGCAGTTTCCGGGGTCCTCATTCATGGATAAACAGGTTTTGTATCGTCTAATTCCGGCGGTGGATCGCCTCCTTGCGTCTCCCCATCTTGCAGAGACACCTTCTCGTTATCCCCGCTCCCTCGTCCTCAGGGCGTCTCATGATGTCCTGGACGAGTTGCGCATCGGGATCCGGGAGGGGCTTGTAGTGGACGAATCCACCCTTGAGCTCGACCGCGTAGCCTCCCGTGTGGCGGCCAGGATTGAGGTGCTCCACCGGCCGAGCCTCAGTCCGGTGATCAACGCTACGGGAGTTATCGTGCACACGAACTTGGGACGTTCTATCCTGGCGGAACGTGTTCTTGAACGGCTCAAAATCGTGGGAGGGGGATACAGCAATCTGGAGTACCGCCTTGACCAGGGGAGGCGTGGAAGCCGTTACTCCCATGTTGAAGGGGTCCTTCGAGAGCTTACTTCGGCTGATGCGGCCATGGTGGTGAACAACAATGCGGCGGCGGTCCTCATAAGCCTCGAAACCCTGGCAAGGGGGCGTGAGGCCGTTGTCAGCCGGGGCCAGCTCGTGGAGATAGGCGGGGCTTTTCGCATTCCGGACGTTATGAAGAAAAGCGGCGCCGCCATGGTGGAGGTGGGAACGACCAACAGGACCCACCTGAATGACTACGAGGAGGCCATAACACCTGAAACCGCCGTTCTGCTGCGGGTCCACAGGAGCAATTTTCAGATCGTAGGGTTCAGCCGGGATGTGGCGACCGAAGACCTGGTAGCCCTGGGCCGAAGGCACGGCATTCCTGTTATGGAAGACCTGGGGAGCGGTTGCCTGGTGGATTTTTCCCGTTACGGGTTGGTAAAGGAGCCCCTGGTCCAGGAAGTCCTCTCGGCCGGGGTGGACCTGGTTACCTTCAGCGGGGACAAGCTCCTCGGGGGGCCCCAGGCCGGCATTATTCTGGGGAGAAAGGATTTGATCGAGAGAATAAGGACCAATCCCCTGAATAGGGCCGTTCGCATAGACAAGTTGACCCTGGTGGCCCTGGAGGAGACTCTCAGACTTTACAGGGATGAGGAGGCGGCGGCACAATGTATCCCTACGCTGCGCATGATTTTCGCGTCTTACCGGGAGCTTCGGTTTCGGGCGGCGGGGCTTATGAGGCGGATAGGCAAACTGGATTCTCCCAATTTTTCCACAAGTACTTGTGACGGCGCGTCCAAGACGGGCGGCGGGGCCCTTCCGCTTCTGGATCTTCCTACGCGTCTCCTTGCACTGGTACCGGGCCGAATGTCGGCACGAATGATCGAAGAAAGGCTGAGGGCGCATGACCCGCCGATTATTGCGCGGGTGGAAAACGAACAGGTCCTCCTTGATATGCGTACTCTGCAGGACGAGGAACTCCGGGTTGTGACCCGGGCCGTCCGTGAACTGGCGTCCGCCAGCGCCGAGAACGAAAGCCCATAGACCGGAAGAGCGGGCCTGGGGACCAGAGGATCCGCGGCCGCATGCGGCACAGGGCGGTTCCCGAGAAGCCTGGACTGCATGTTGACAAGGCCCCTTTAAATCCCTACCTTTATCCAGGTCCGCCGGGTCGAAGACATGCATAGAGAGTCCTATGGAAGAACGCATACAAAAGGCGCTGGAGGAGAGTGTAAAGGCAAAACAGGGTTTTGTCAGCGAGAGCGCCGGCGCCCTGATTCAGGTGGCTGAACGAATAAGTCAGGCCTTCACAGACGATGGCAAACTCTTGCTTTGCGGAAACGGAGGCAGCGCGGCGGACGCACAGCACCTGGCAGCGGAGTTCGTGAACCGTTTTGTCCTGGAACGTCCTCCCTTGCCCGCCGTGGCCTTGACTACAGACACATCGATCCTGACGAGCATAGGGAACGACTACTCATTTGACGAGATTTTTTCCAAACAGGTGAAGGCTATCGGCAAGGAGGGGGACATCCTCCTGGGGATCAGCACCAGCGGCAATTCTCCCAATATAATCGAGGCCGTCAGGGTGGGGCGGGAAATGGGCCTCTATACGGTGGCCATGACAGGGGGAGACGGGGGGACCCTTCGTCGGATAGCGGATCTCAGCCTTGTGGTCAAGAACAAGGTGACTGCCAGGATTCAGGAAACACATATTTTCGCCGGCCACATCATCTGCCAGCTGGTGGATGAAATACTATTCATGACCAAGTGAATCCGGCCGGCTGGGGAAGAATCATGCCGATTTATGAATATAAATGCACCAAGTGTAACAACGAGTTCGAGTGCCTTGTCATCGACGGCCGCGGAGACGTAACCTGTCCCGATTGCAACGGTACCGACGTGGAACGCCTCATGTCCGCATGCAGCTTCAAGTCGAGCGGAGCTTATTCGGCTCCTTCGACCGGGGGAGGAGGATCCTCCTGTTCCGGTTGCTCGAGCACGAACTGCAGCACCTGTCACTGACGGCCGCCCATACAAAAAAACTCTTTTCCCCCGGGACCCCGGGAGGGTGGAAAGCCGTTGTTCCGAATCGGATTTGGAAATGACGTCCACCGGCTCGTCCGTGGGCGTCCCCTTGTTTTGGGCGGCGTCGTCATAGAGGGCGAGCTGGGCCTTTTGGGGCACTCGGATGCGGACGTGCTCACCCACGCGGTCATGGACGCCGTCCTGGGGGCTGTTGGAAAAGGTGACATAGGCCTCCACTTTCCGGATACGGACTCCTCCTTTCGTGACGCCGACAGCCTGGAGCTCCTCAGAGAGGTGGCGGGGATGATGCGTGATGAAGGATATCGCGTCAACAACCTGGATGCGACCATCGTGGCCCAGCGGCCTAAGCTGGCTTCACATATCCCGTTGATGCGTGAGCGGTTGGCCGGCGTGCTCGAAGTCACCTCCGCACTGGTGAACATCAAAGCAACAACATCCGAGGGCCTCGGGTATTGCGGTCGCGGTGAGGCCATCGAGGCTTACGCAGTGGTAAGCCTCACCGGAGAGCCATAGAAAGATCCGAGGAGATCATCATGCCCATCACGCTTTACAACACCGCGCACAGGAAAAAAGAGGAATTCATACCTCTCAGAGAAGGGCATGTGGGGATGTACGTTTGCGGGGTGACCGTTTACGACTACTGCCACATAGGTCACGCCCGTTCAGCCATCGTATTCGACGTGCTGGCGAGGTACCTGCGTGTCCGGGGTTATGATCTCACTTATGTCCGGAATTTCACGGACGTGGACGACAAGATCATAGAAAGGGCCTGTAAACTCGGAAAAGATCCAGGGGAGCTTGCCCGGGAGTTCATTGATACGTTCGATGAGGACATGGCCCGGCTCGGAGTGGCAAGAGCCGACCAGGAACCCCGCGCCACCGAATATGTCGGGGACATGATCGAGATGATCGGGGTCCTGATTAAAAAGGGCTTTGCCTACGAAGTGAATGGGGACGTGTTTTTCTCTGTCGAGGCGTTTAAGGGATACGGGGCCCTTTCCGGGCGCAAGCTGGAGGACATGAAGGCAGGGAGCCGCATTGCGGTGGACACAAAAAAGCGACATCCCATGGATTTCGTGCTCTGGAAGTCGGCAAAGCCCGGGGAGCCTGTCTGGGACAGCCCGTGGGGGCCGGGCAGACCCGGCTGGCACATGGAATGTTCTGTTATGAGCAGCCGCTTCCTGGGACCGACCTTCGATATTCACGGAGGCGGAAAGGATCTGTTGTTTCCCCATCACGAGAACGAGCGCGCCCAGTCCATGGCCGCAAACGGAGCGGATTTCGCACGCTACTGGGTCCACAACGGTTTCGTCACCGTGGAGTCGGAGAAGATGTCCAAGTCTCTCGGCAATTTCTTGACCATTCGGGACGCCCTTAAAACCTATCATCCTGAGGTGCTCCGTCTCTTTCTCCTGTCCAAACACTATCGCAGCCCGCTGGATTTTTCGGGCGAGGCTGTCCGGGACCTCCAGTCCGGTCTCGTTCGCATATATCGGACCCTGCAGAGGATGGAGGCAATGATCGGGGAGCCGGCCGGGATGGTCGTCGAAGAACCCGGGTGCCTGTCGGGAGACCTGAAAGACCCTTTTCTTGCCAGGTTTACAGCGGTTATGGACGATGATCTGAACACCGCCGGCGCGGTAGGGCTCGTTTTCGACAAGGTCAGGGAGATCAACCGGCGCCTGGATGCGGCCGACACAGAGCATGGAGGAAACGGGGAAGATCCGCTGGACTTGGAGCGCAGGCGTCTGCTCACAGCGGGAAGCGTGCTCGGAATTCTGACCCATTCACCGGAGATATTTTTGAGTGAAATGGCCCGCCCTGCCGTAGAATCGGACTCGGAACGGATTGAGCAAATGGTGGCTGAGCGCACAAAGGCCCGTGAAGAAAAGGATTGGGCCCGGGCTGATGAGATCCGTGACGAGCTGCGGAAGCAGGGGGTGATTCTGGAAGATGGACCCGAGGGGACCACGTGGCGGTATGAAATCCGCTGAGAGCTTTGCTCAAGAAGAGTTGAGCGGAGTTGGGTCGGGAGCGGATTTCGAGCTCGTGAGCCGGTTCGATCCTTGCGGCGATCAGCCCCGGGCCATCGATGTGCTGGCCGGGGGGGTGGAGTCCGGCCTCAGGCATCAGGTCTTACTCGGGGTGACAGGGTCGGGCAAGACTTTCACCATGGCCCGGGTTATCGCACGGGTCCGGAAGCCCACACTGGTAATAGCGCCTAACAAGACTCTTGCGGCACAGCTTTACGGTGAGCTCAAGGCGTTCTTTCCGCGAAACGCAGTTGAGTACTTTGTCAGTTACTACGACTACTACCAGCCTGAGGCGTACATCCCCCAATCCGACACCTACATCCAGAAAGACTCCCACATCAATGATTACATTGACAAGATGCGTCATTCGGCCACTCGTTCACTGCTGGACCGGGAGGATGTGATCATTGTTGCGAGCGTGTCCTGCATTTACGGCCTGGGATCGCCTGAGGCGTATCACGGTATGCTTCTTTGCCTGGAACGCGGCATTGAGATGCCGCGCGAGGATATTCTCCGGAAACTGGTGGAAATCCATTATGAGCGGGGGGATTATGATTTTGTCCGGGGCCGCTTTCGAGTGAGGGGTGACATAGTGGACATCTTTCCGGTCCACGAGGAAGAGAGGGCCGTACGGATCGGGTTTTTCGGAGACGAAATAGAGGAGATCCGCGAAATCGATCCCTTGACGGGGAGGCCGGGCCGGGAATTGAATCGTATAACCGTGTACCCCGCCACCCACTACGTAACCACCGTGGACATAAGGGAGCGGGCCATTCGTTGTATCCGGGATGAAATGGCGGAACGTGTAGCCGATTTTCGCGGCAGGGAAAAACTGCTGGAAGCGCAGCGCATAGAAGAGAGGACTTTGTTCGATCTGGAGATGATGATCGAGATGGGTTACTGCCACGGCATCGAGAACTACTCGAGACACCTCACCGGCCGGGTCCCGGGAGAACCCCCTCCCACTCTCCTGGATTACTTCCCCCGGGACTTCCTGGTCATGATCGACGAGAGTCACATCACGGTTCCCCAGCTGAACGGCATGTACAATGGAGACCGCTCCCGCAAGCAGACCCTTGTGGACTACGGCTTCCGTCTTCCCTCGGCCCTGGACAACCGTCCCCTGAAGTTCAATGAGTTCGAGGAAAGGGTAAGTCAGGTCATTTATGTCTCGGCGACCCCGGGTCCTTACGAACTGGAAAGGGCGGAGGCCTTGGCAGAGCAGATCATCCGGCCAACCGGACTAATGGATCCTGAAATCATAGTACATTCGGCCGGAAACCAGGTGGACGACCTGCTTGTGCGCATTCGGGAACGGGCGGCCCGGGACGAAAGGGTCCTCGTCACAACTCTTACCAAGCACATGGCCGAGGACCTGACCGAGTATTATGACGACCTGGGGGTTCGGGTCAGATACCTTCATTCTGATATCAAGACGATGGAGCGCATGGAGATCCTCCGCGACCTTCGCCTGGGGGTCTTCGACGTCCTCGTGGGGATCAACCTGCTGAGAGAAGGCCTTGACCTGCCCGAGGTGTCCCTGGTGGCCATCCTGGATGCGGACAAGGAGGGATTTCTGCGCTCCGAACGGTCCCTGATTCAGACAGCGGGCCGTGCGGCCCGCAATGTTCGAGGGCAGGTGGTCCTTTATGCCGACCGTGTGACCGGCTCAATGCAGCGTGCCATGGAGGAGAGCGATCGAAGGAGGCGGGTTCAGATGGCCTATAACGATGCCAATGATATTACGCCCGAGACAATCCACAAAAATATCGCCGACATCCTGCAATCGGTTTACGAAGCCGATTATGTCACCGTGCCGGCGGCTTCCGAAAAGGAAGCACCCGTATATCACACCGCCGGGGAAATCAGGGAGCGGATGGAACTCCTCACAGGGCGCATGACTGAAGCGGCAGGCCGGTTGGAGTTCGAGGAGGCGGCCCGCCTTCGGGATGAGATCAGGTTGCTGGAGAAACAGGAGCTGGAGATCCTGAACTGAACTCCCCAAATCGGGCACCCCGCAGGTTAGTACTCGTCAGCCGGCTCAAAGGACCTCAATGATTTCACCGTCTCCGGTATTGGTATCATAGGCGGCAAAGGTGCTCTTGCCGAGCCGCCCCATGACTTCCCCCGGGTTCAGGAGCAGTGTCCCGCCCACCCTTTCCTGGTAAGGCGTGTGGTCGTGGCCGTAGAACACGGCGTCGTAAAGTCCCGATAAGGCCAGCCCCCGGGCGATTCCGGGATAGTGGTTCAGGGCGATGTTCCGGCCGCCTATGTCTAATTCGGCCAGGTCGCCGTGTAGGGTTACGTTACCGGCGGACCGGGCGTTTCCGGTGAGCATCCACTTGTCCCCATCATTGTTCCCCCAGACCACGTGTATCGGCCCGGCAAAGCCCTCGGCGATTTGGGCAAGCGTGAACGGGGCGCAGAAGTCTCCGCAGAAGACAAGGGCGTCCCACCCAGAGATGTTTTGTAATACGGTCGCGAGCTTCCAGATGTTGTCGTGGATGTCCGAGCATACGGCTATGCGCATGATGTATCCTCCTGTTATCGTTTATCCACGGGGTGGGAAGTCATTGATATTGTTAGTTCCGGCCCCTGTCGGCCATCATGGGTCGCCTCGTCACACACGGCTCCTTCCAGGCAATCAAAATAGCGGTTTGTGTATTTACCATCGGGGTTGCAGTATTCTGCATTATAGATGCCGCAGGTGGAATAGAATCCGTGCTTGAGGAGAGCCGACCGAATATCTTTTTCGGTAAGGTTGCGGGGCGTTGTGCGAAGCAGGGGCGAATCTTGTGGGCCGGTCTTATCAGAGCCCACGTTCGCAGAGAGGGCTGATGGAACCGATGCCGGTACGGCCGGTTCGCTCCTCTTTCCAGGCTGGCTCGCGGAGACGTTTTTTGCCTTTATAGGGGGATGTTTGACTTCCATGACAGAGAGGGTGTAAAGGTTTTGCTCAGTAAAGAACGTCTGCGATACCTCGTATCCCGCGGCCGGCGCAAGATCCAGAACTATACGGAGCCTGCGCTCTTTGCTGTAATAATGGTGCCGAACGTTCCGCACCAGGCGCCCTTTCTTTACGACCGGGGCTATGTCGGAAGGCATTGCCGGGATGTCTGTAATGTCCACCACGATTCTGTCGTGTTCGCCGTAAGGGTTGGTTCCTTCCAGGCCGAACACCAAGGGCTGGAAAAATCGGTCCGCCTGAATCAGCAGGCGTTCGCCCTCTGACTCGTCTTCCGGTCGGAAGGTGATGTTCCGTATGCTTATCTCCTGCTCGGGAGCGGTTTCCTCCTGGGTCACATTCCTTATGGCCGTGGATTGGAGGGAAGGCCTCGCCCTGGAAGGGGCATCGGGAGTGAGCACCGGAAGGGGCGATTCAGCTGGAGCCGTTGCTTCAGCATCCGGGGGCGATACCGCCTCCGGCGGATTTGACTGATTTTGATCCGAAGGCGGGATAATACTTCCAGGACGCTCCCCAATGGGCTGCCGGACCTGTTCAGCCGTCCAGTGATCCGGCTTCCTTTCCCCTTCCCTCCGTTCCCAACCGGGGAGATCTGAAACGGAAAAGGTCGGAGAATCAGTGTGGTACAGGATTATGCCGATGCTTCCCAGAGTGGAGATCGTCAATACGCTCAGCATGACAACAATGCCGATTCGGCCGGCTGATGTGTCTTTCCTGCGGGTCGACGGATTTCTCCAGATCGGTTGTGAGAAGGAGAATCTGGAAGGCATGGTCTTGACTCCCTTTATGGAGAATCGACTAGCCCTGGGGCGATGCATTTGACTGAGTATTCATATAATTGTATATAAATTATATAAAAAGACAAGACTTTTTGTTACAATAAAATACACTTATGCCTCTCAATCGCCGTCTTAAGTCAAGAGGCAGGAAATCGGGCGGGCGGTTTTTTTCTCGTAAAGACGCAGAGACGATGGGAAAACAGGAAAAAACACTAAACGGAGTCCTCTCTGATATTTTGTGCATGAATCGCGGAACTTGAGGGCCTCAAAAAAGTGAGGCGGGAAAGGGGTATGTCTCCATGAAAGACTCGATTACCTGGCACAGGACTCACTGCGCCCGAATGGATCACGGCGGTTGCGGACTCTTGGTCGGCGTTCGAGACAACCGGATCGTCAGCGTCAAGGGAGACCCCGAAGGCTATCTGAATCAAGGGTATGTCTGTCCGAAGGGGCTGGCGTCTCCGGACCGCTTGAATCATCCGGATCGTCTTACTACTCCCCTGAGACGGCGAGGGGAGCGCGGTAAAGGGTCTTTTGACGTAATTTCGTGGGAAGAGGCCCTGGATGAGATCACCGAACGCTTCCATGCCATACGAGAGCGCGAGGGGGCCAGGGCCGTGGCTTTCGGCGTTGGGATGCCCAAGGGTCTGGAGCACTTTGTCCTCATACGTCTCGCCAATTTGTTCGGCTCTCCCAATGTGGTGGCCAGCCAGGACGTCTGCCACGCCCCTCGCGAGATTACAGGGCTTCATACCTGCGGATTCTACCCGGTCGCGGACTTTCACCATCCAAGCCGGCTCGTGATCCTGTGGGGAAGCAACATCACCAGCACAAACGAGGAAGGAGAGATCTCGAGCCTCCTGCTGGAACAGGTGAAGAACGGAACGGAACTGATAGTGGTGGACCCCAGGCGGACCGATCTTGCTGAAAAGGCATGCCTCTGGCTGCCTGTCCGGCCGGGGACTGATCATGCCCTGGCGCTGGGTCTGCTGAATGTCATCGTGGAGGAGTCTCTTTTCGATGATGATTTTGTCAAACGCTGTACCGAAGGTTTCGAAGATCTGGCGCATCATGTGGCGGCATACCCTCCGGAGCGAGTGGCAGAGATCACCGGCGTGGCCGATGACCTTATTCGTGATGCGGCCCGCCGGTATGCCGCGGCCCGGCCTTCGGCAATCCAGTGGGGTAATCCCATTGAACATCACCGTTATACCTTTGACGTAACCCGGGCGCTTGTTTGCCTGATGGCGGTCACCGGGAACCTGGACGTCCCGGGGGGTAACGTCCACGCCAGGGATCCGAAGATCCTGGGCCTGGGCCGTTTCGTCAGGGCGGACCTCATCCCGGACAAGCGAAAGACCATGCTGGGGGCCCATCACGGGGTCATTCCCCGCATGATGACCGTTCCCCCTTCTTTTTTCAAACAGGCCGTCCTCCAGGGCACCCCCTACCCCGTAAAAGGGTTCTATGCTATGTGCGGGAACCCCATGTTGAGTTGGGCGGACAGCCACCAGACCCTGCGGGCACTGGAGGCTCTCGAGTTCCTGGTTGTCGCGGATCTCTTTCTTACGCCCACGGCGGCCATGGCGGATATCGTCCTTCCCGCAGCCACGCAGTTCGAGTTCAACGACATCGGCCACTACGGGATCGGGCACGGGGTGATCCTGGCCCGGCCAAAAATGGTGGACCCTCCCGCGGGATGCCGTCCGGATATGGCGATCCTGAATGAACTGGGTAAGCGGCTGAGCCCTCCCGAACTCTGGCACGAAGACTACGAGGCCTTTCTCGAAGATGTGCTCGCCCCATCGGGTCTCAACTATGCCGAATTCGTGGAGCGGGGGTTCCTGAAGGGGCCGGAGGCGTTCGGAAGCTATGTTGAGGAGGGCTTTCGCACCCCTACAGGCAAGGTCGAACTCAAGTTGAGCACGGCCGGCAAGTTTAAGATCTCCGCCTTGCCGGATTTTCAGGGTATCCCGGTGGAACAGAATCCCGACTACCCGCTGTTGCTGACTTCCTCAAAGAACCGTTTTTTCCTTCACTCTTCCTACCGCTGGGTGGAATCCCTTAGAAGGCGCGCACCCGAGCCCATGGCGGACATGCACCCCGAAACAGCCGCAAGCTGCGGTGTCAATGACGGTGACGAGGCAGTGATCGAGACGCGACACGGAGCGATCATCCATCGCGCGCATGTCACGGAACGGGTTCGTCCCGGTGTGGTGATCGCGGAGCATGGTTGGTGGTTCCCTGAGGACGGCCCCGGCAATCTTTACGGGTGGGAGCGTTCCAACCTCAACAGGCTGACCACTACGGAGAGTCTGGGGCGGGAGTTCGGAACACCCAACATCAAGGCGATTCCGTGCCGTATTCGAGCGGCCTCATTATTTCACCACGAAGAACACGAAGAACTGCAATAATAAAGGATAAAACGAATAATAAGAATAAATATAAAAGCATAAGCTGATTAGCCCTACAGGCTTCAGGTGTCTGGAAAAAATGACTCCGCCCCGGGCACGGCCTTTTTCACGAACCACGAACACGAATCACATGTTTTCCACGGATTCTTTAATGCTCGTATTCAAGAAAGATCAGGGTCCGCCCCAGGAATTCCGAGGGGGGCGGTTTGCCATGGCCCGGCACCGGGGTCTCAGGCAGCGGGGGAAGGAAGACCGCCGTCAGGATCACCTTACCGGAGGAGGGGGCTTCCACTTGAAAAGCAGCAAGCTCGGCGGCCCTGAGTGACAGGGCTTCCTGGTCCGTATCAGGCCGGCCGGCCTTTTCAAGAAGGATGGTGTAAAGCTCCCGGGCAGCCTCCCCGGCGAGGTTTTCACGCCGTATCTCGGCAATGCGCTCCATGGGAAGTTCAGACAGGTCAGGATAGGCAAAACGCAGGACCGGCGGAGGCGCAAGCGGCCGGTCGGTCGCCTCGATCCAGAGGTCCGTCAGAAAATCCACATATCTACGATCCGGACTTATCAGGAGGTCTCCGGGTTCCACGAGGGACTCGAACAGGCCCAGCCAGGCCGCCATGACAGGATGTGGATCAATTCTGTAAGTTTCCGGGGTCCAGTTGAATCCGGGGAGGTCTTTGAGGAGGCCGCGCGTCTCTTCGGCATCTTCAGCCAGTCCATCCAGCGGGGACCTGGCTTCCCTCAGTTTGTTCAGGATCCGGTCCGCATCGCCCATCTGTTTCTCGAATTCGTGCTCCAGATGGAGTACCAGATGGTGCCGGAATGATTCCCCGGCCTCCTTTCCCGAAAGGCTTGTCTCCCCATGCCTTATGTGCTGCCGGATGGTCCAGACGGGATCCTCTCCATGATACGGATCCGCTCCTGTCTTCCGGAAGCCCAGGCCGCTGTTGTCGGGATGCATTTGAATCCAACGGAAATACTCCGCCAGGGCCTTTCTCAAGTCAGCACCGGGGTCCAGTTCCCCGGGAGGGCGATGAATCTCAACCAGGTCGGCCGGAAGGCTCCGGGCCGGTACTTCGGGGGGGTCCATCTGCCATGGGACAAAGACCTTGATCGGCCCGAACAGGGATAGGATTCTGCCGAGTTGGGCCTGGGACAGCATGGCATGTGGGAACAGGACGGCGGGAATGGGCTGCATTGGTTCTCCTTTGTGCAGGCTGATTCAATCCTCTCGGAGTTCCTCAAGGCCGGCGTAGTAGTCCAATACCTCCGGATTGCGCAAGGCGTCCTTATTGAGGATAGCCTTTCCCTCCACGGCCTTTTTGACGGCCAGTTCCACTTTTTTCATGTTCAGGGTGTAGGGAATATCCGGTACGGAGAGTATTTTGGCCGGTACGTGGCGAGGTGATGCGTTATCTCGGATCAATTTCTTGATTCGGGCACCGAGTTCCTCCGTGAATTCGAAGCCCTCGGCCATCTTCACGAACAGTATGACCCGGACGTCGCCCTTCCATTCCTGCCCGATCACCAGGCTGTCTTCGACCTCCTCGATACTCTCCACCTGGCGATAGATCTCGGCCGTTCCTATCCGCACCCCGCCCGGGTTGAGGGTGGCGTCGGAACGCCCGTAGATCGTAACCCCTCCCCGGTCGTTGATCTCTATGAAGTCCCCGTGCCTCCAGACGCCGGGGTACACGTCGAAGTAGGCTGCATGGTATTTTTTTCCATCGGGGTCGTCCCAGAAATAGATGGGCATTGAAGGTGCGGCGGCCGTACACACGAGTTCGCCCTGCTGGTTGATCACCGGCTTGCCGTTTTCGTCCCAGGCCTCTACTCTCATGCCGAGGTAGCGGCACTGAAGCTCTCCCGCGTATACGGGCCCCATGGGGTTGCCGCCTGCAAAGCAGCCGTTGATATCGGATCCGCCGGAGATGGATGCGAGCTGAATGTCTTCCTTGATCTCGCGGTATACGTACTCGAATCCTTCCACAGAAAGAGGGCTTCCAGTCGACAGGACCGCCTTGAGTGAAGAGAGGTCGTAGGTGTTCCCGGGGGTGACTCCGGCGTTTTGAAGGGCCGCCAGATATCCGGCGCTGGTCCCGAAGACGGAAATAGATTCATCCTGGGCCATCTCCCACAGGGCGCCCGGATGGGGGTGGAAGGGATTGCCTTCAAAGAGGACAAGGGAAGCGCCGACGGCCAGGGAGCAGGTGAGCCAGTTCCACATCATCCAACCGCAGGTGGTGAAGTAGAAGATCGTGTCGTCACGCTTAAGGTCCGTGTGCAGCATGAGCTCCTTCATCTGATTTACCAGGATTCCGCCGGCGGACTGGACCATGCATTTGGGCAGCCCAGTGGTCCCGGAGGTAAACATGATATAGATCGGGTGGCCGGCGGGGAGCTGCTCGAACAGTATCTCGAGGTCATTTTCCCGGGACTTGAAATCCTCATAAGTCACCGCCTTGGGAACCTCTCCTATGTCAGGGTTCTTATCGATATAAGGGGTGACAATGACTTTTTCAATGGAGGGCAGGTTCTGCAGGATCTCGGAAACCCGGCCCAGGGAGTCAAAGGTCTTACCCTTGAAGGCATAACCGTCTGCGGTGAATAGTACACGCGGTCTGATCTGGCCGAAACGGTCGAGCACACCTTTGATGCCAAAGTCCGGGGAGCAGGAGGACCACGTCGCTCCGATGCTCGTGGCCGCAAGCATGGCCACGATGGTCTCCGGCATATTGGGCATAAAGCCTGCGACCCGGTCGC